>JAIRKT010000032.1 GCA_031259965.1 Christensenellaceae bacterium
AACCAGGTAGCAGCATTTGAAAGCGCTGCTCCCTCACAGACGAGAAAAGAAGATAATGCTAAAATGCTGTTTGCAATATCACTCCCAAATGCCTTCTTAAGTTTTATATCTAACTCGTATTTTTTTGTTATGCTTCCAAATACGATTGAAGGACCTATTGATGATATTTGTGCAGTCTGTATCCCTACTGGTTCATGTGGTTGTACAATTCTGTCAAAAACACTTTCACCATACCTTTTTAGAACGGTTTGAACTATTAAATGCTCTTTATTATTTAATAAGCATTCCTCCTTACGATATTCAATTAACAACCTAGACATATAATCATTAGGCATAAATAATTGTGATTGGCTACTATCTAATTGGCCTATTAATTGAGTTGGTTTTTCATACCGTTTTGTCAGTGAATTCCAGTTGCATTCCGACGCATAACAGTATATTTTGTTTGGATTTATTCCTTTATTTTCACGTATATACATGAAACCTCCAAAATGTCTATACCAAAGTATTAAAAAATTATAGACAAATAAACAGTTATATTATATAATAACCGTTTAAAGTTGTCAAGTAATTTATCGCTTAAAATGTTAATTTTTAAGAGAATATTAAGCTTTTTAGTGGTTTTTATATTAAAAAAATAAAAATTTACGATTTAAACAGTTACAAATGTGGGATTTCTGGTTGTTAATAGTTATACTTTGTTAAAAGTTAATTAGGATGTTCTGTCACCGTGAAAATCCGTGATTATTACACCACATAATTTTTTAAATTTCAATATCAAATAGAGATGAAAAACAATCAATTTTTTTTATCTATGATAACATAAGTATATATCATTATGAATTTAAGTTATTGGATTTGAAGCTAAAGTAATTAATCAGAATTTTTATGAAAATTGTGAAACATATCAAATTACTGAAAATAAAAGATTAATACCATATCTCTATTGTTAATATAGATTTGAAATGGAATTATTAACTTAAAATAAAAAGTGGTTGGTATGTTTTGTAAAAATTCTAATTTTATCATAATTTAGTGTTTGTAGAATTCCTGGGTTGTCTCTTCTCAAAAATTTTTAAAAATTTTAATATGAAATAACTAATGGATGTGGAGATTGGAACAATTCAATTATTTCAAAATATGAGAAGATTATAAAAAATAACAAACAATATAAATTACATAACCAAAAAACACATAACTGTTATAAAGGATAAATGACATTTTGTTTTCGAGGTTATTATGTGGGTTAATTCAAGCCAGAAAACTCCAACTTTAAAAATATCCAATCTCCACAATAATATTATATAACAAATACATAAGAATTGCAAGCAAATTAAATTGTTGTTGATTTTGTATTAAAATATTTGCATTCATATATTATGCACATTTACATTTAAATTTTACATATTATTATAAATTATGTTAAATAATCATTTATTATTAATTTGTACTCTTATGCACTTATTCAATATGAAATTGTCTATTAAATTTGTCTACAAAATTTTAACATCAATAACGAAATGATGGAATTTTTTAATTAATTTTGTTTTAATCCTGCATGCTTTCTACTTTTTATAATTTCTTTTTCACTGAGCTCGTGCATGGTTTATTAATGCACAAATTTCTTTTTATAAGGCATAAAATATTGAAACATTAATTTAAAAAATGATAGAAACATTAAATAACTAAAAAAATTGCTTTGTTTTTCTTTATTACGAATTTCAAAACATCAAAAAATTTTTACTACGAATAAGGGGTAGTGTCACATGATAGTAGCTAGTAGTTTTGCTTTTGCAACTATATTCATTTTTACAAAGGATTTTTCATTCCTTATAAAAAACTGGATGGAAGCTATCAGAAAATCTCAAAACTTAATCAGTAGTTTTCATCTTAAATAATTCTTAACACTTGTCAAACGCTTACCACCATCTACAAATATTAACGGAAGTGGAGATTGGCATCAAATTTGAGAAGATGTTAAAAAAAATGAGAAAGAATACAAAATACAAAAAATAACATAACAACCATTACTTATGAATTTAAAAGAATTAAGGAGGTGTGGGTGTTATGTTTTATGAATTCAGGCTCGAAAACACGAGCTACAAAAATATCCAATCTCCACATCAATATTATACAATAAATAAGTAAAATTTACAAGTAAATTAACTTATTATTCATTCTCTTAAATTTAAAAATCATTACATTATTATTTGCATTTTATTAATAAATTCTTTATATAATTAATATTAAAACTTATAATTAATTATTATTTCATTTGTGTTTTGTATACATTTAATCAATAATTTTTTTTTTATTGAAATCGAATTATATGATATAATTTTACTATTGATTTTACATATTATGTTTTCATATGCTTCGAATTTATAGTAACTACTTTTTGTATAATTGCAACTATAATTTACTATTTATATTCTGTATTTTAGGTAATTATACTTTTCTCTAATTTATTACTCAAAATTTGCAAGTCTTAATATATTAATGTGTAGCATCTATCATATTATGTTAATATGAATAAGGTAGTGAAACAATGAAAAAATTTGATAGAATAACCCCTAGTGGCACTGGTGATTTAGTATTTTCTGAGTGTGACGCTAGTTATGCTATAATTGAAAAGCTAAGAACACTTTTTTTTAATTTTGGATATGGAGAAGTAAGAACACCTACTATTGAATTTTTTGACACTTTCTCACATGGCATAGGTAAACTATCGCAAAATTCTTTATATACCCTGACAGATAGTGCAGGGCGTCTACTTGTAATGCGTCCCGATTCAACCAAGCCTATTGCTAGATTATATGCATCCAGGCTTTACATGAGAACATTACCACTTAGAATTTATTATACACAACCAGTATTTAGACGCAACATTGAGTTATGTAAAAAGTCTGATGAATTTCAACAATCTGGTATTGAACTAATAGGGTCAGATAGTTTTAAGGCTGATCTTGAAGTTTTGTCACTTGCAGTCAATAGTATGTATTCAATTTTTGGTGATGACTTTTACTTAGAAATTGGACATATGGGTTTGTTGCGTCCTCTATTGGATTCTATAGAGGATGAAGATTTAAAACGCGAAGTAAAAATTGCAATCGCAACAAAAAATTATCCTGACCTGCTTAAATTATCAAAATCGTTAGACTCTAATGCCGAACTATTAAACTTTATACCTAATCTTTTAGGCTCTTCAGACCTGTTGTCAAAAGCCAAGACCATTTTTAAAGGTGCTAATAACCAAAGAATTTTAGATAACTTGCAATTGTTATGCGAAAATGCAACTAAATTCATGTCTCCTAACAACCTCATTGTTGATCTTGCAGTTATGAATGAATATGATTATTACACAGGTGTGGTTTTTAGAGCTTATATAAAAGGCGAAGGTGCAGAAATACTAAGTGGTGGTAGATATAACACCCTTTACTCCGATTACAAGTTAAATATACCTGCTATAGGTTTTGCTATAAATATAGATCGCGCTTCTAAGGCGCTTCTAAAACAACAACTATATAAGATAAAAAAAAGGAAACTAGCTGTTATCTTTTCTTCAACACCAGGCTTTGATAATACTACAATTATTAATAATCTCGTTAAAGGAGGTTATACGATTATTAATTCGTTGTTAGACACAAAGGAGGCAACATTATTATATGCTAAAGAAATTGGAGCTGATTTAATTGTATGTCCAGACAATGATGAACTTGTAAAACTAAAGTAAAAAGTGAGGATTTATGTTAAATATTGCATTAACAAAAGGTAGACTTGAAGATAGGACTATTGAATTATTAAAGAAAGCGGGTGTTGATTGTTCACCTCTTCTAAACAAAGGGCGGAAGCTAATAATAACCCTTGAAGATAAGTATAGTATCATATTTGCTAAAGCTAATGATGTGATAACATACGTCGAATATGGCGTTTCTGATGTTGGCGTTGTTGGAAAAGACACCATACTTGAAATGAATCGTCCTATATATGAAATTATGGATTTAAATTTTGGTAAATGCTCTTTTGCTGTCGCAGCTCCTCATAATGTAAACATTTTTACATTAGACAAATCAACAACCATTGCCACTAAATATCCAAACGTAACTAGAAGTTATTTTGAAAGTTTAAATATGGATGTCGATATAGTAAAAATTGAAGGGTCTGTCGAGCTTGCTCCAATTTTAAAACTAGCAGATGCCATTGTGGATATTGTTGAAACAGGAAAAACTCTTAAGGAAAATGGTTTGGAAGTAATCAGAAAAATTACTGATATATCAGCTAGATTAGTGGTAAATCCAGTCTCTTTAAAACTAAAAGCAGCTGAAATTGATTTATTTTCTAAACTTTTAACATCCAGTATAACAAAGTAAAGTTTAAACTTGAATTGTTTTCAATATGTCATTATAACTTATTAAAGTGTTTGACTATATTCTCATTTATAGTTAAAATATATAATAAGTGAATTCTTGCGAGCCTCACATTGCAGCCTGTTTGCAAAATAGCATATTACAAACTCTAATTCTCTAAATTAATAATTTTAGTAATTAGAACGCATCATAGAATTTGAAAAGGTGAACTAGATGATTAACGTAGAATATATAAACGATTATGACGAAATTAAAGCCCTGCAAAGGTCTAATTCGCAAAACAAAAATATGGATAATAAGGATATTACCAATTCTGTTTCTGTGATTTTAGAAAATGTACGTTCGAAAGGACTCGATGCAGTTAAAAAATACAATTCCAAATTTGATAACACCATCAAAATCGATTGCTATTATCCTGATGATTTTAAAAAGGCTTATGAGTTAATCGATGATCGATTCAAAAAAATTTTAACTGTATCAGCACAAAATATTCGCAATTTTCATATACACCAATTAAAGAATGAAGAAATAGCTCTAAATTTTGACGATTACTCGCTAGGCGAATTAACAGTTCCCCTAAATAGAGTTGCGGTTTATGTTCCAGGTGGTACCGCTTCATATCCATCAACTGTTTTGATGTGCGTAATTCCTGCAAAAATTGCTGGAGTTAAAAAGGTTATTATCTATACACCAGCTCGTAAAACTCAAGACTTTAACCTCGACATATTGGCAGCCGCCCATGTTGCACACGCTGATGAAATCATTATGGTAGGAGGTGTGCATGGCCTAGGACTTGCTGCATACGGAGCAGGTGATTTTGAACCAGTCGATAAAATTGTAGGACCAGGAAACATTTATGTTGCAACTGCAAAAAAATTGTTATATGGAGTTTGTGATATTGACATGATAGCAGGTCCATCTGAAATTGTTATAATAGCAGATGATAGCGCAAATCCTTCGTTTATAGCTTCCGATATGATTTCACAGGCAGAGCATGATGTGAGGGCTGTTGCTATTCTCATTACTACCTCTAAAGCTATTTGTGGCTCAACTATACAAGAATTAGAACAACAAATCAAACAGTTATCAAGAAATACAATTATAACTGAATCCCTTACATCAAATTCTCGTATTTTTGTATGTAAAACTCATGAATTGGCTTTATCACTTGCAAATGCAATTGCTCCAGAACATCTGGAATTACAAACTGAAAATCCAGAACAGGATTTAAAAAAAATTCATAATGCTGGCTCTGTGTTTTTAGGCAATTTCACACCAGAGCCCGTAGGCGATTATCATGCAGGACTAAACCATGTTCTACCAACAAGTGGAACAGCTAGATTTTTCTCACCACTCTCTGTTGCTAGTTTTACTAAAACTATTCAGTATGCCTACTATTCCAAGAAAAAACTTAAAGAATCTGCAGACGATATTATCGGTTTTGCTGAGCGCGAAGGATTTTCTGGACATGCCAACTCAATTAAAACCAGATTAGAACAGTCGAATTCAAACAAAAATCTGGATAAAAATTAATATGAAACTTACTAAGTATACTATAGAAGATCACCTTTCAAAGTTGATGCCATACAATGCAATCAATGATTACCACGCATACCCTATTCGCTTAGACGCAAATGAGTCTTTCATAAATGCAGACTCCAACCCATGGGTAAATCCCAGCTCGCTACTTAGTGAAGTTCAATATAATAGATATCCCGATCCAACGTGCAAAAAACTAATCAAGGCTTTTTCAGATTACTATTCAGTGTCTCCTGATTGCGTAACAGTTGGCAATGGATCTGATGAATTAATTGCATTGATATGTGAACTTTTTTTAGAAGATAAGTCCACCTTGTTAACCACACGACCTGATTTTTCAATGTACTCATTTTATCCATATCTAAGACGAGCACAGGTTGATTATTATATTAAACCCAGTACTTTGGATATAGATGCTGATGCCTTGATAGATCTTGTGAATCAAGTTAAACCTAATATTTTAGTATTCTCAAACCCATGCAACCCAACAGGTAAAATGCTAGGAGTGGAATCTGTTTTGAAAATTATTGAAAACTCTGAATGTTTAACTATTGTAGATGAAGCATATATGGATTTTTCATCAGATTATCAATCTGTTATCGCCAAAATTAATAACTATGAGAATTTAATTGTACTTAAAACGGCTAGTAAATTTGGATTTGCGGCACTTAGACTTGGGTTCTCTGTTGCTAATAAGAATTTAAACAGAGTACTGAGTAGCGCAAAATCACCATACAATATTAATTCGATTTGTCAGATTCTCGGTGAGTTTGCGTTTAAAAATTCGAAATCTCTCAATCAGAATATTGATACTATAAGGAATTCAAGAATACAATTATACGAGGGACTACAAAAATTTCACTCTGTATTAAATTCACCTTTTATTGCAATTGAATCTAATACTAATTTTGTTTATGTAAAGAGCCTTAAATGCGATGCTATTTTTGAAGAACTAAAGAGGGCAGGAATTTTAGTTCGCAATTTTGGTGATGCCCTTAGAATAACATGTGGCACTACCTACGAAAATTCTATGCTCTTTTCAACGCTAAATGCAATTAATGGAGGCACATTATAATGCGAATCACTGAAATATCAAGAAAGACTAAAGAAACGGATATAAAATTAACACTAAATCTCGATGGTTGTGGTATAATTGATATAGCAACAGGTATTGGTTTTTTTGATCATATGCTAACAGCTTTTGCAACTCACGCCTCATTTGATCTCTCACTTTTTGTTAAAGGTGATCTTCATGTTGATTGTCATCACACTGTAGAAGATGTAGGAATCATTCTGGGACAGGCAATTAATAAGGCATTGGGCGAGAAACGTGGGATAAACAGATTTTCAAATATATGGCTTCCAATGGATGAGGCTATGGCATTTGCTGCTATTGATATTTCTGGTAGAGGGTTTTGTTTGTTTGAAGCGCTTTTTAGTTTTAAAAACTGTGGTGATTATGAAAACGATGCTACTTGTGAATTTATGAGAGCACTTGCTACAAATTCACTATCTACATTGCACGTCAAGGCCATGTATGGTGAAAATGATCATCATATAAATGAAGCAATTTACAAGGCAGTGGCACGATGCTATAAAACCGCAGTTGCAATTACGGGAAATTCCATTCCATCTTCTAAGGGTAGTTTATGATAGGGATTATTGATTATGGCGCTGGCAATATGTTCAGTCTTAAAAATGCGTTAAATTTTTTAGGGGTTAAATTTTCAATTGTTACTAATCCATCTCAGATTGACGATAAGACAGGTTTGATTTTACCAGGCGTAGGTGCATTTCCTGAAGGAATCAAAAGACTAACTGATTCTGGCATAGCAAACAAACTTAAAACTTACAAAAAACCATTGCTTGGAATTTGTTTAGGAATGCAGCTTTTATTTGAAGAAAGTGAAGAATTCACACCAACGCGCGGGCTCGGACTTATCCCAGGCAGATTAGTAAAAATAACTGGGGAACTGAAAATTCCGCATATGGGTTGGAACGAATTAGAAATAATTAACCACTCAAAACTAACTATAAACATACCATTAACTTCTTATGTTTATTTTGTTCATTCATATAAAGCTATTACTCAAGCCCCTTATATTGAGGCGATTACTAACTATGGTGGACCAGTTTGTGCAATTGTATCTAGCGGTAACGTCGCTGGTACACAATTTCACCCAGAAATTAGTGGAGAGGTTGGATTAAAAATACTAATGAATTTTGTTGGAGGTTGTTTATGATAATATATCCTGCAATCGATTTACTCGATGGCAAATGCGTTAGACTCTATCAGGGTAATTTTGATTTATCAGATCAGGTGGCTAATGACCCTGTTGAAACTGCAAAAGCTTTTATTAACGATGGTGCTGAATATTTGCATGTTGTCGATTTGAATGGTGCTAAAACAGGTAGTGGAATTAATTTCCCTATAATTTCAAAATTGTCGGCCTTGGGTCTTAAAGTACAAACAGGTGGCGGCATCCGCGATGTTGCACGGATTGAAAGATGTTTTGATTCTGGTGTACGACGTGTAATCCTTGGTTCTGCTGCCGTATTAAACCCTGACTTCTTGCAAAGAGCTCTTAACCTTTACGGTGAGCAAATTATTGTAGGCGTTGACATGAAGGATAGAATAGTTAGAACATCTGGGTGGCTTCAAGACTCAAATCTAGATTATATCGATTTTTCATTAACAGTAGCCAAAATGGGTGCAAAAACAATTATCTATACAGACATAAATAGAGATGGCACCCTAGAAGGACTTGACTTTCAACCAATTGAACATTTGAAAGAAAAGGTTACAGGCCTCGAATTAATAGTTGGGGGAGGAATAAATGGAATTAAAGATATACGAAGATTACGCGATCTAGGCCTTGATGGTGCTGTATGTGGACGCAGTCTCTATTCAAAATTTCTTTCTCTTAAAGAGGCTTTGGAGTTATGTGCTCATGTTGGCTAAGCGAATAATACCTTGTCTTGATGTATGCGATGGTCGCGTTGTCAAAGGTATAAATTTTATTAATTTGTCTGATGCAGGCGACCCAGTCGAATGTGCAAGTGAATATAATAAAATGGGTGCTGATGAAATTGTTTTCCTAGATATTACAGCTAGCCACGAAAAACGCGATATCCTTTGCGATATTGTTGCTAAAACTGCTGAAAAAGTGTTTATACCGCTTACGGTAGGTGGTGGGATTCGCAGTGTAGACGATATGCGTAAAATTTTGAGATCTGGAGCTGATAAGGTTTCGATTAATTCAGCAGCTGTAAGAAATCCTAATTTAATCAGAGAAGGCGCCGACGTGTTTGGTAGTCAATGTGTAGTGCTAGCTGTCGATGTGAAGAAACAATCTAATGGAAATTACAATATATATATTAACGGTGGTAGAATCGATACGGGTCTTGATGCACTAAAATGGATTGAGAACGCTGAGAAACTTGGTGCTGGCGAAATATTATTAACTTCTATGGACAGAGATGGTACAAAACTAGGCTTTGATTTAGAAATTACTAAAATTGTATCTAAAATGTGTAATATACCGATAATAGCCTCAGGTGGGTGTGGAAAATTTGAGGATTTCTATGATATCTTTAAAATGGCTAACGCTGATGCAGCACTCGCTGCATCTCTATTTCATTATGGTGAACTATCTATTCATGATGTAAAAGAATATTTGCATGGGCAGGGCATTCCAGTTAGACGTTGTTTATAATTAAACTATGACGGTTATTCAAGTTAAACGTTATTTGCGATTAAATATTACGACAAAAATATTTGCGCTTAGTGCTCCAGTTAAGAGTTTTCTATGATCAAATTATATGAGGATAAAATGACAGATAAAAATTCAAGTGAATATTACAATGATTACAACTCGAAAATAATCAAAACGATTGAGAATTTCTCAAGGTTTGGCGTAATTGAAGATAATATTAGGAAACTTTTTGAAAGTGGAATGCTCGTACCTACGATTGTCCAGGATAGTGAAACAAACGAAGTGTTGATGCTAGCCTATTCAAACCTTGAAAGTTTTGAAAAAACGATTGTGAGTGGTTATTCAAATTTTTATAGCCGATCTAGAAAAAAATTATGGCAAAAAGGCGAAACCTCTGGACATGTCCAAAAGATCGTCTCTATCCACTCAGACTGTGACAATGACACAATCCTATTTAAAGTAATTCAAACAGGCCCAGCCTGCCATACTGGCCATAGAAGTTGTTTTTTTAATAAATTATTCCCTTAATTATGGAGACTTAAATGAAAAATAGTGACTTAATCATAAAAGAACTCTACGACGTTATATTAAAACGTATGACTGAAAATATAGAAGGCTCTTATACTTGCTATCTTTTTCAAAAAGGTTTGGACAAAATACTCAAAAAATGTGGTGAGGAATGTACAGAGACCATTATTGCTGCAAAAAATGGTTCTCCAAACGAAATTGTTAATGAGGTTTCTGATTTAATTTACCATATTCTAGTTTTGCTAGTCGAATGCAAAATACCACTATCAAATGTCCTGGATGAATTATCGCTTCGAAGTGCAAAACAAAGTAATTTAAAACCAATTAAGTCTGTTGACAAAAATACTTAATCCTGCATTTTACAATACCAAAACATTTAACCCTTATTAAAGTTAATTATTCTGGATTCACATTAAATAATTTCTTATATATTCTCTGCAAGGTGAATTGCGTAGCAGGTATTCTAGCTGAATTACAAGGCAACGCGCCTTCTAACAAATCAGCAATTTTTTCTGTTGTAGTTGTGTAAAACCAGCTGTATTTCAATCCTGGACCTATCGGAACAAATTCACCATATCTAAAAATAACTTCTTGATTATTATTTTCTATTTTAAATAAAATAAAATCTTCAACTGGTTTATCAATAAACAACTTTTTTGAGAGCAGCAACCTTTCTGT
>JAIRKT010000045.1 GCA_031259965.1 Christensenellaceae bacterium
TTAAGGGCCAATACAAAGACGTTTATCCAACATTATCTAAAACACAAAGGCTTATAATGGATAGTTTAACTTGTGATATTGAAAAATAAAATATCCTGTTAATAACTTGGGGATTTAGGTTTGCATCTAACTAGATAATTAATATTTGCTATTTTTTACGCGAATTTTGCTAACTCGCTAAAACCCATGAGACAAATGCGATTACCAGTGATAGTGCTCTCAAAGCAGTCTCATTACAAATGGTTTTATAATTTAAGTATTGAAGAAACTAATGAAACGGTTAAGAGATGTGAAGCCTCATCTAGAAACAAAAGAGCTAAACTAAGTGGCAAATTTTCTCTTTACATCTTTCCTTTTATCTAATGTCAGATATCTAGTTATTTAATCCTGTTTAAGAATTAAAGCCCCTTTCCCAAATGCATAAAAATTCAACGATGTGCCTGTTCTTTAACCAAATCGGAACAAAAAATCCACCTCTCCCATTTGCTTTTTTTACTAAATATGCTCATTCTAGATTTTATCCTGAATTTGATTAAAAACCGCAAAATTCCTAATGCGTTTAGTTATCTTGTTTTTTTAAGTTTTAAAATGCGATTCAATTAAAAAAACCAATTAAAAAATGCGAAATTTTCGGTTTGATATTGACAAATTTATAATTTATGTGTAAACTTATATAAGTTAAGTTTTAAAGTACCAATTTTAACTATTTGCTTGCAATGTAATTTATGTAATTTCTTTATTTACTGCTTTATAAAATAATAGCAAGCAGGTTTATTTGGTTTTATGCTTACTATAATTTGAATTTTGTTTTAAATCTTTAATTTAAGATGAATTTTGATTAGCATGTATGTTTTGTTTAAATTACGTAGGATCTGCTAAATCCAAACGGCTCTTTAGAGAGCAAACGCCCATAGACATAAAATAAGACCGCGTAAATATTATTAACTGCGTTGGCGTAGTGGTTGAAGTGGGAATTGACAACGAGTTGCAAAACTCGATCAAAAGCACAAGGAAAGGTAAATGAGTTCTATTAAGACTGATTATGATGTTGTTGTGGTTGGTGCTGGTACAGCTGGGTGTTATTTTGCACACTCCATGGCTGCTCAAGGCTACAAAGTATGCGTAGTAGAAAGCGCAGCCGCAGAAGATATGGGCAAAAAATTATATTTGTTCCATACTGACAAAGAGCGTTTTGAAAGTTATGGAGTACCTGAACCAAAACCAGGTGATGAAGATTATGTTGGGCTTTTTGAATACGGCCTAACCAAATCAGCTTTTAACAATTATCCTAAAAAAGCTGTATATCCATTCTCCGTACTTTTGTTGCCACCTTTCTTGAAGCGCATGCGTATTTGGGCAGAAGATGCTGGCGCTGAATTCTATTTTTCTACCCCATTCGTTGATTTTGTTTATGATAGTAATAAAATCGTAGGTGCTATAGTTGAATCAGACGGCACTAAAATTGAAATCAACACAAGGCTTGTTGTTGATTGTTCGGGTATTCCCTCTGTCGCACGTAGAAAACTTAAAAAGGGTAAGGTTGAAACCTTTGAAATCAGCCCTCGCGACAAATTCTACGTAATTATCCGTTATGTTAACATGAAGGATCCTAAGGACTATGTAACATTCCCAACTGGCTGGGCTTATTACAAATCCTGGATCGGATCTGGTCCTGTTGAAAACCAAGCCATCATCGGTATTGGTGCTAACCTCTCATTTGAATATGCGGAAAAATGTTTTGAGCGATTCACAAAAGTTATTGAGCTGCCTGAACATGAACTCGATCATATTGAGAAAGGTTTTACGCCTTACAGACGCGCTCCATATTCGTTAGTAGCAGATGGCTTCATTTGCTTAGGCGATGCAGCCTGTATGACTAAACCTTATAGCGGCGAAGGAATCACATCTGGTTGGGTTGGTTGCAAGATTGCAGCAGATATTGCAGCTGAGGTTATGAAAAATGGCACATATCCTAGTGAAGAAAAACTATGGCCTATTAATTTGAAATATAATACTTCACAGGCTGCGGATTTCTCATATATACTAGCAACACTAATTAATGCTGTTGAGTGCACCCCTGAGGAAAATGAATATGAATTTAAAAAAGATATCGTTTTCACATCAAAAGCATTATCGCGCATGAACAGAAACTTTAACGCCGACATGCCTTTAGGTGAAGTTTTACAATTAGTAGGACGCGTTTTGGGTGGTGTTATAACTGGCAATATTGGTTTGAAAACCGTATCGCATCTCCTTCATGGAATTATGCTTGCAGGCAAACTTAAATCTTGTTACAAAAAGTTCCCAAAAACTGCTGCAGGCTATGAAAAGTGGAAAGCCAAAGCTGATGATTTGTGGTTAAAAACTGGAACAATGGCAGATGTTATTGATCGCATGGAAGCAACACTTGCTGCTAAAGCTGCTAAAAACAACTAGCCTGCCTTCTTATTACATTGTAATTTAATACTTTTTCATAGTAGTTGTTTCATAAAAAAAGCCCGTCTTTTTTAAACAGACGGGCTTTTTCATGACAAACGTTATAGTTAACTAGCAATATAAAATAATACTTTAGAATGTTCTCTAACAGGAACTATTTAATTTTCTTTTGTCTTCGATTGCTTTTATAACTTCATCAGCTATATCTGTCGCATTCATTTTAAAGACATTTTTAAGATAGGCCTGTTTTCCCACTTCACCAAACTTTTCTTTTACACCTATTGAGTGTAACAAAACAGGGTAGTTTTCAGAAACAACTTCTGCAACCGCACTCCTTAATCCGCCACACACATTATGATTTTCAGCAGTTACAACTAACCCAGTTTTTTTAACAGACTCTATTATCGTATCTTTGTCTATAGGTTTAATTGTAGGAGAGGCAATCACCTCTACTGAAATATTGGATTTTTCTAAAATTTCTGATGCTTTTATAGCCTCTGAAACCATTATCCCAGCTGCAACTATCGTAACATCAGATCCACTCTTGATAACTTTTGCTTTGAATAAATCAAATTCCTCATTTTTCTCTTCGTCAAATACTGATGGTGGAATTTTTCTGAACATGCGCACATAAACAGGACCATTATAAGACAACACTTGCGGCAAAATCTTCTCAAATTCAACATTGTCTGTAGGCTCATATATAACAATATTTGGGATGCTTCTTAAAACACCTATATCTTCTAGCGGCATATGGGTGCCACCATTAAGTTCTGCCGTAATTCCTGGATCAGATCCTATTATTTTTACGTTTTGTTTAGCATAACAGATTGAAATCATAAGCTGATCGCAAATTCTGCGAGTTACGAAGGGCCCAAATGAATGTATGAATGGAATAAATCCGTATGCTGACAACCCTGCGGCCACTGAAGCCATGTTTTGCTCTGCTATACCTACGTTAATAACCCTGTCAGGAAATTCCTTTTGCAGGGTTATCATCCCTGAACATTTTGCAAGATCAGCCTCAAGGGCTACAACTTTATCACCATTTAGAATTTGTTCTCTGACGAAATTAACGTAAACGTCCCTCATCAATTTTTCTTTAATCATTATAGTCACCTCTTATTTCTTTTTTGGCAACTTCACACTGCTCTGCACTTAGTGACATGCTATGACAACCCACTTTTGCAGCCTCAGCAAAACTAACACCTTTTCCTTTTATGGTGTTTAATATTATCATACTGGGTTTATCTTTGGATTTTTGCGCTTTAACAATAGCATTGTCTATTGCTAGAGTGTCGTGGCCATCAATAACTTGAACTTTAAATCCAAATGCTCTCCATTTTTTGTCTAGTGGTGCAAGTGAATTGATTTCATCAACCGTTCCATCAATTTGCATTTTGTTATAATCAGTAAAAACTATTAGATTATTTAATTTTTTATGCGCCGCTAACATTGCAGCTTCCCAAATTTGTCCTTCCTGGCTTTCACCATCACCAATTATAGCATAAATATAAGCGCCATCGTCTTTAATTTTTGATCCAATAGCCATTCCCACAGCACAGCTCAAACCCTGTCCTAAAGAGCCAGCCGTCATATCAACACCAATTGTTTTGTTCATATCACAATGACTTGGCAAGTTGGTTCCACCTTTGTTTAGTGTTAACAACTCTTCTTTTGGAAAATATCCTGAAGCGGCTAGTGTAGCATATATTGCAGGGCCAGCGTGGCCTTTGCTGCAAACTAAACGATCGCGTCCCTCTAATCTGGGTTGGCTCTTGTCAATACGCATGCGCCTGCCATATAAGACGGCCAGTACATCCGCTATAGACAAACATCCACCTATGTGCCCTACGCCTATGCTACCAATACAATCGATAATGTTTTCGCGAATATCTCGCGCAAAAGCTTCCAAAAAGGATTGCATCTCCTTCCCCTCCGCTTTTTTGTTGTTTACCATCCCAGCCTCCTTATGCATTTTGAGAAGATTTGTTTATTATTTCAAATCCTTGTTTCTTATTAATATAACTTTCCTTTCATCTTCAACAGGTGTCGGACGATTAAGCCAATTTTTGTACTTAACTGTGATAGAAAAAGAGTTTATAATGTCGCTTGTTTTAATACTCAAAATAGTAGCACCTACATGGTCTAAGGCAATTGATACAAAAGCCGCCATTATTCCCAGATCAATTTTGTTCAACCTTTTTTTAAGAAAAAATCTCAAAGGTCCACGCCCCACATAATTAATTATTATCTGATTCTCTTCATCGTCAAACTTCAAACGCCATGGTTGTGAATTCGTCGCAGAAGGCGCTAGTCTTGCTGCTTCAGAAATCTCATTTTTCTTGTCACTTATTGTCAACACATCGAGTCTTTCAAACTCATCTAGTCCCTTTCGTTCCTCGACTAAGGTTCTGCCAAAAGCCATTGTAATACAAAGTGGAAATTTTGTGGTTATATTCTCTAGAATTGGTCTTTTTGTTCCAAGCCACAAACTCCCCCATCCCTTTTGCTGAATGTAAAGTTCTGTTTGAGCTAGGATATATCCAACATTCATATAAGCCGCAGTTGTAGGCTCACAAAAGGCAAAAATGTAATAAGGTGCATGTCCAAATCTTACATCCTTTTCTCCACCCATAGCAAATTCAGCTTTTTGCCCTGGCAGTTGTTCTATCGATTTTATGTACTTAGCAATATCCTTAAGATCCGCATCAGATATTGACTCATAAATGAATTTTCTAACCGAGCGCCTCTTGAAAATTGCATCGTATAAATCTGTCATTTTATTTCACCTGCCATAATTTAATTTTGCATTTATAATAACGCAAATTAAATATTATAATATGATTATATCACATTTTTTACAAATGTCAATATTTTTATAGAAATATCGCTATTTACTACATAAAATCATAGCAAAAAGGTATTTAATTTTGGTTTCTGTTGTGATTTGTTTAATTTCGTAAATTAAACTAGCTCTTACTTTCGCAAAACAAATCTACATTATAATATAGCAAATGCGTTTTTTACAGCATAAAATGATGGTTTCTTTTCCTCGTCTCTTGTAACAAGCCCCCATCTTGTTTCTATAGGACAATCCTCAAAACCACATACATAACAACGATCAGAATCCTTCCAACAATATACAAAAGTACCTATTATAAAGGGATATGATGCGAGATGAGGAATTATGTATTCATAAAAACCTGCCTGCCCTTCAGGAGTGTGTGGATAATCTTTTAAAACAACGCCCTCTGGCAATTCTCTGTAAAGATGTCCAACATTTAAATCACTAAAGATATATGCGCCAGGGTCGCTGCCGCCTCCTTTTTTTATGTCATTTTGAAAGTTTTCAGGTAATTGCGCTATAAATTCTGTAATGTTAGCTTTCGCTTCCTCTTCTGAATTGTAACCATACTCCTGGAGTATTGCTAGTTTTTCTGCCGCGCTTTTGGGCTCTCCTTCACTAATATATCCGAATTCACATATTATTACTGGTAATCCAGTAAATGCATATAAAAACTGTGGAATAAGATCGAATATTATAATGTTATTCATAAATGGAACACCAGCACTAGCAAAACAACCTGCGTATATATCTACGCCTATATAATCACAATACTTGTGATAAGGTTTCATCGCAGCATGATGGTCAGCCTGTGGTCCTGCTGAATTGTATCCTGCAATTATATCACCTTTAAAAGGAGCAATTGCTTCTAATTGTATCCCCATAAACCAAACAGCCTGTTCCATAGATTCTAGTGGATACAAAAATCTTGCAACACCTAGTTCATTTGATATTTGAATACCACTAATTATACCTTTAAGATCCTGTATCAAAAATATTGCTACTCCTTTGATTTTGCTTTCGCTTTCGGGCAGTCTTGGATCAATTCCAAATTCATAAAAATCTCCAGGATAAGGGGTTACAGCTAAAATCTTTATACCATTATCTACATATTCTTGTATTCCAGCACGCCAATTTATATAGCTTTCTCTTATTTCACCTTTTTCATCAAAAGGAAATGGTATGTCTGCCCTATCCCATTCTATATTTGCTTCTTTAACCAGATCATAATTTCTGCTTGGATGACAAATACCCTTTATAAATCCCTCAGCTTTTAACAAAGAAGAATTTACTTTTTCATTTGATTTAGGCATAAATTGGTATTTCAAAAGCGACGATGGGACGTATTCTAGTGTGGACCACAATTGACTTGCTATGGTTGGATCCATCGTTTTTGCTAGCTGTTGCAAAGTCATTATAGCACCACTAAACAAAACAACTACAACCATAACTATTATTAATAAAACTTTTAAAAATCTATATGATTTCTTTCTTTTTCTTTCTAACATGGTTCAACTCCTGTTATACTAGTTATGTTTTAAATTTTTCACAACATTTAACGACTTTAATTATAATAATTTAATTAAACAATGTCAATACCTTAGTTAATATTCATTCTTTTGGAATATTAGTCTTTTAAAAATGTGTTGATTTTTTTAATATCACTACTTATATAAATTATATTCTGAAAACTCTAAACTTTATGCTTTTAATGCTAAATGTCACACACTTATTGTAGCATAGCATTGAAAGTTAATAGACTAAAAACAAAACTTATTAACCTCTATACAATCTTACATTTTTTATGTCTATTTGTTTGTAAAGTTCGCATTAAATATATATAATATTATATTAACAAAGTATTAGAAGTAGGTTCAAACTAGTTTTTGGATGCGCTAATTTTAGACCGCTTTGGTTTGCACTTTAAAATATATGCTTGTTGTATGAAATTGCATTTAAATCAACTCTTAAACAATGTTCAGATTTATCTAGCATCTCACTCTGTTTTAATAAACTTTAAAAAAGTGCTCTATACCTATCCTTGTTTAAAATCACTACTATTTAAAATTGCAATCTTCCTAAATAAAAATGCGCTTTGGCCGTTTTGCTAAAACAATATTTTGTTATCATTCTACTTAACTAATTTTGAGGTATTTTATATTGAAATTAGATACTTTATGTGTTCATGGCACAGCATTTTCAGAGACCTCTGGGGCAGTTAGTGTTCCTATATATCAAAGTGTAACATTCAAGCACCCAGCACTAGGTCAAAGCACGGGTTATGATTATTCTCGCATGCAGAATCCTACACGCCAGGCACTAGAGGAAACTATAGCCACGCTAGAATGTGGAACAGCTGGCTTTGCTTATTCATCTGGAATGGCGGCAATTGCCAATATTCTAGAATTATTTTCTCCTGGTGACCACATCATAGCTTCAACTGATCTTTATGGTGGAATAATACGCTACTTTCGCACAATATCCGAAAAGAATGGTTTAACTTTCACATATCTTAATACTGCAGATACCGATTCGTTGTTGTCTGCCATCACACCTCAAACTAGGGCTTTATTCATCGAAACTCCTACAAACCCAATGATGGACATAACCGATATCCACGAGGTTTCGAATATTGCAAAGAAATATAAGTTGCTATTGATTGTCGATAACACTTTTTTGTCTCCTTATTTTCAACAACCTCTAAACCATGGTGCTGATATAGTTGTACATAGTGCATCTAAATATTTAGCTGGTCATAACGATACATTAGCTGGCTTAGTTGTTTTGAAAGATCCTGCGCTGGCGGAAAAATTAAGGTTTGTCTATAAAACAATAGGTGGTTGTTTAGCGCCTCTGGATTCTTGGCTTGTTTTAAGAGGCATAAAAACATTAGCACTGAGGATGATAAGACAAGCTGACAATGCTATAAAAATCGCAAATTTTTTATCTACCCACAAGCGAGTTAAAAAGATTTATTATGCGGGGCTCAAGTCTCATCCTGGATATGAAATAATGAAACGACAAACTAGCGGATTTGGTGGAATGATATCATTCGAGGTTGATTCGTCTACTACAGCATCTAATGTACTATCGCGCATTCAAATAATAGCTTTTGCAGAAAGTCTTGGAGGTGTTGAATCACTGATGACATACCCATCGGTTCAAACACATGGCGATATCCCAGAGAATGAAAGAAATGCTCGTGGAATAAATGATCGTCTTCTACGACTCTCTGTCGGTATTGAGGACGTTGAAGATTTACTAGTCGATTTAGATCGAGCACTACTATAGGTTAAATATGAACAAAGAAGATTTTGATTTTGACTGTATTATTGATCGGCGACACACGGGTTCTTTAAAATACGACTTTTTTAAAGAACGTGGAATGCCTGAGGGATTAATTCCTATGTGGGTCGCCGATATGGATTTTAAAACTGCACCTTCTATTTCAAAGGCCCTCGAATCTACAGCACAAAGCGGTATTTTTGGTTATAGTGAACCAAAACCAGAATACTATGATGCTATGCATAAGTGGTTTAGTGAGCATTTTTCATTTTCCATTGACAAGGATTCACACATTCAAACACCTGGTGTTGTTTTTGCCATAGCTCATGCTGTGAAAGCCTTTACTAACCCACATGATTCTATTATCATACAACCTCCAGTTTATTATCCATTTAGTGAAGTTGTTAATTCAAATGATCGCAAACTTATTGAAAACCCTTTGAAGCGTGTAGGGGATACATATGAAATTGATTTTTTAGATTTTGAGCAAAAAATAATCGCCCATAATGTTAAAATGTTCATTTTCTGTAGTCCACATAATCCAGTAGGCAGGGTATGGACATATTCTGAAATCTATAGACTTAGTGAAATCTGCTTAAAACATAATGTATTTGTTGTGTCAGACGAAATTCATGCTGACTTTGTTTATTCCGAAAGCAAACACTTTATCTTTAGTACGGTTAATCCAAAATCCGTCCCCTCCTGTATGATATGCACTTCGCGTGGAAAATCATTTAATCAAGCTGGACTCCAAGTTTCTGACATATTTATATTTAACACAAAATATCGTGAACTATTCCTTAAAGAAATAACTAGGAGTGGATATAGTCAAAGAAACACCTTCGGCCTTGTTGGAGCTAGAGTTGCATATGAAGCAGGCGACGCTTGGTTGTCATCCTTAATTGCTTATTTAGAAGAAAATCGCAATTTTATCAAATCCTATCTTAATTCTTACTTTCCAGAGTTAACCGTTACAAAATGCGAAGGAACTTTCCTATCTTGGTTGGATTTTAGCAAGTTGAAAATTCCTCATAAAAAACTTGCTTCTTTAATTGTTTCAAAAGCAAAACTTTGGTTGGATGATGGATTAATATTTGATAAAAATGCAGACTGTTTTTTTAGATTAAACTTTGGGTGTCCTAAACAACTATTAGCAAGAGCTCTTGAACAATTAACCCTCATAAGAAATAGCATCTGACTATCTGAATGCTTAACCTGTGTAGACTTGATTTTCACGAATTAGTTAATTAACGAAATAATATAAACTGTTGCAAGCCTTGACAAAAGATCAAACAATTACAATGTTATTTTGCCAAGGCTTGCAACTTCCTGTCTCCATTATTTCAGATTCCTCCAATATTTCGAAATTGTATTACTAAATTTTCTTCACTATTTTGATTTGGCTTGACAAATCGAAATAAAAACTATATTATATTATAATAATCTCAAAAACAAAATGTGGTTTGCAGTTACTTCTTTAAAACCGAATTTTTTAGAAATATTTGCACTGAAATTTATAGTTTGCAATCCTTTCTCTACTATTTATTTTATTCAGACCATTCGTTTCATTTTAGTTTTTAAATTCTATCAAAAACATTATATTTGTAATTTCTGGAGGCTTTTTGCTTACACAAAATCGCGCAGGTTCACTTGTTAAAAATCTATCTGGGGAATGTTCATACTTCTCTTTTTCCCCTGCTCCCCTCCCACCAAATCCACCTATCGCTTTTGATGAGGAATTAATTTCTCTTCTAGTTTCTGCACACAGAAAACTGGTTGCTTTGAATCTCATATCAACTAATATACCAGATATGCCTTTGTTCATTTCAATGTATGTGAGAAAGGAAGCTCTTATGTCCGCCCAAATAGAAGGTTCACAAGTTACTCTAGATGATCTCTTAAATCCCAATGCTTACGAAAGCACAAATATTAATATCAAAGAAGTAGTTAATTATGTAAAAGCATACGAATTTGCGCTCGAAAAACTAAATGAATTACCTATCTGCAATCGGTTATTAAAAGATACCCATTACATTTTAATGAGTGGCGTCCGTGGATGTGATAAAGACCCGGGTGAATTCAGACAAAGTCAAAATTGGATAGGTGATCAAGGAAGCACACTTAAAACTGCTAGTTTTATTCCACCCAACAAAAATGATATGCATGCGGCCCTTAGTGATCTGGAAAAATATATTAATTCGGATGATAATCTTGATGTGATTATTCAAGCTGCACTAATACATTATCAATTTGAAACGATCCACCCTTTCCTTGATGGGAATGGTCGCGTCGGTAGATTATTAATTATCTTGTTTTTCATACAAAAAGGGATTCTTTCAAATCCAGTTCTTTATATCTCGTATTTTTTGAAAAAAAACCGTATGGAATATTACGATCGTTTGATCAATGTTAGGAAAAATGGACATTTTGAAGAATGGATAAAATTTTTTTTGAGGGCTGTTTCTGAATCCGCAGAAGACGCTATGGAGAAAATTAAGAAGTTAACCAAACTCCATATTACTAATATTAACAAAATTCGTGGCACAGGCCTCCTTAAAAAAAATCTTACTCGGCTTCTTGTATATTTAGAAATGCATCCCATTATTAATACACAACAAACAGCTTTGGATTTAAATTTGGCCTTTAGCACAACCTCCTCTATGATTAAAGCCTTGTTGGATTTAAAAATTTTAGTAGGTTCTGAATCTCAACGCAACCGCATCTATTATTATCATGATTATCTAGAAATGCTAAAAGACGGTACTCTTTAGTTTTTGCACAAACATTTGAAAAATTCCTACAAAGTTTTGTTTTCTAATCTGGAGTCTGTATATTTACTTTTAATTTTTCTAGTCTCACACGCTTTTATATATTTCGAAGCGTTTCTATTCTAAATCTTCTAAATTCTTGAGATTTAATTTTGGTAATTTTTTAACTATTTCGACTGTTTTTACACTAACAGATATTACAGACAATAATAATTCTAGTATGTGTTTTGAATCTTTGCCACCCAACACATCCTCATTAGGATCCGTAATTATCCCACTTGCTTTGTCTTGCTTTATTTGATATTGTAGCATGATATGTTCTATTGCACTCATTCCTTTTAACACATACTCATATGCAATGCTTGGTATGTTTTCAATTGTTATATCTTTATTAAAAACTATTATCTCCTTTTTATTAGCATTTTTAAATGTCATTTTTTCAAGTTTGTAATTTTCATTTTTTATTACAACATTAACATAATCTAGTGGCTCTACATTTTCATAATTCAGATGCAAATCCGCTAATTCTCGACCTGCTTTGCTAAAACGCAAAAAATCCTCTACTAAATCCACCAATGGCAATCGAGGCATAGATAATTTAAGGTCATCTCTAAAAAGGCTCTTGTATTCATTAGAATGTAAAAACCCATAAATGTAATAGAAAATCGTTTCACGACTTATCTTTTGATTGTATTTAAACTCGACTATGCGTACAAAATTATCGCTTATGCCATCTTCTCTGCTAAAAGTTTTCTCATTATTATAATCATGCCAACCAGATGAGGCCTCATCATTAGTTAACAGATCACAATGATTATAGTAATACAGAGGCACGCATCTTGTACTAGATAGAGTGTGAAAATCAACAATTGAATCTGTTATGAAAACTGAAAAATCGTTTTTTGAAGCTTGTCCCGAAATGCAAATTATAATATTTTTTGCCTCTTTAGTTGGAAAATAGGAATTAAACATGCGCGTGCTATCCACAAGCTCCTTAGAATAATATAAAAATTTGCGCACAAAAGGTCTATACATGGCTTTTCTAATTAAAGTTGAGTTAAACTCTAACTTGATTTTTCTGTTTGCAACACTGTACAATTCTCGTGACCATGATATTTTTTTGGGATCATTCACAAGAATGCCTGTTTTTATTTGTTCGTTATAACTATCAATTGTGTTTTTAGCTTTTTTAATTAGATTTTTTTCTGAAAAATCATAAACCCATGCATCGCGACTTGTTATCACACCTAATGAATAACTACTAAATATGCTATCTTCTGTTACACCTGATGGAGTTTTATCAGGCATTAACAAATGAAGTTTATGAAATAACCTGCTTTTTTTTAGGAACCATTCACCTGCTTCTTTCGGGTTCAAAAGAATCAATCTAGGCATTGTCTCTGACAAAAGTGAATTAGCCATTCTTATTTTTTCTAGTTTCTCATTTGTTTTAAGATATTCCCCTATATCAGCATAATATATTTCCGCTCGTCCTCTAAACCCTTCTTTTTTTACCAATATAGTTATAGCAACAGGCGTGCGAGACCCATCATCAAAAACGTTTCTTCCCTCCCTCCTAGATTTTTCGCCTGTCGTCCTTTTATCACCTCTTAAATCAAAAATGTATATTTTATAGAATTCTTCTTCAAAACACTTTCTTAACCCATTATTACTAATCGATGTTAACCATGAGGAGTTTGTAACAAAACCAATAACACCATTGTTATCACCTATTCTGTCGTGTGCCCATCTATATGCTCTAATATAACTATCATACATTGATTTTATATTAACAGATTGACTATCTCTTATATAAGTCTCTTTTATCTTTTTGTCTAATTTTTCATACTTGAGTTTGTGTGCTGCTGAATCACTGCTTCCATGTATTGAATATGGTGGGTTTCCTACAATTACGGTTATTTGTTGTGCTAGATGTTTTTCTAATCTCATTTCATTCTCCGATTCAATTAACATCTTTTTTTCAGCACATCCATTAAATTGAAATGTGTCAGTTAAACATATCCCCTCAAATTCTTTATATTCATTTGTGTTTAGTAAAGCATGATATACACTTTCTATATTGACGGATGCAATATAATAGGCTAATAAAACAATTTCATAAGCAAACAATTCTTTATTGTACTTTCTTTGTAAATCATCATTTTTTATAAGGCCACTTTGTAACAATCTGACAATAAATGTGCCTGTGCCTGTAAATGGATCTAAAATATTTACTTTTTCATTTGTGAGTTTCAAACCAAACTCTTTATACAAAATGTCGTTTACAGACTTTAATATAAAATCCACTATTTCAATTGGGGTATATACTATACCCAGTTCTCTTGCCATTTCTGGAAAGGCTATTTTGAAAAATGTATTATACAATTCTATTATAACATTCTGTCTAGCTTTCTGGTTATCTATAATTGATACTCGTTGTTTAACGCTCTCATAAAACTTCTCTAAGATCTTTTTGTCTTCGGATTCGATGTGCTCTGGTAGTTTATTTAAAAAATTATTTAAGTCTTTCGATATAGGATTATGCTTGGCAAATTCATAGTTTTTAAAAAGCGCATTAAATACTGGTTCTGTAATTTTATGCTGTGCTAACATTTCAATAATCTCAGGCATTTTTAAATTTGGATTGTTTGTACTTCTTTTTAGTTTTTCTAAAAAGTCTGTAAAGCGTTTCTTAGATTCTCCATTGCTAGCTATTTTTGTTAATTCTTCTATGTGTTTTTTTGCAATATTTGCCACATCGACAGCCCAACTAGTCCAATACAATTTCAAATTAAAAGACTCTACCAGTTTAGCAAATATTACTCTTGTTAGATCTTCTGTTGAACACTTATTCAACACAGCGTCTAAATTTAATTGGGGATCTAAATCATCATCTAACGGTACTCCTCCTATTATTACTTTAGACGGCTTTTGTTTGTTTGATGCCATTTGTATTATTGTAGAAACCATATTTTCATCATGCGATCTAAGTGCAGCTATAACGTTATTAATAACTTTGTATTCTTCGCTTTTTGCGATTGCTTCTTCTGCAGACATCCCTTTTGGAACGATCATTGGTATTATTATATAACCAAACTTTTTGCCAGCGGCTCGCCTCATCACTCGGCCTACGGATTGAACCACCTCCGTTTGTGAATCTTTTCCTGACAAAAATATAATAGCATCTAAGGATGGTAAATCCACCCCTTCACTTAAACATCTTACATTTGTTAAAATTTTACACTTTTTCCTGTCGGGTTCAGACTCCTTTTTTAACCAACTTAACATTTCCTCGCGTTTGTTAGATGACATTGTTCCATCTATTTGTTTGCAATCAATATCAACTATATCGCCTTTTTCGTTGTTTATTTTCTTAATAAATCTTTCATGTAGTTTCATTATGCCCTTTGACATGTTAATCGATTCACAATATGCAACTGCTTTAAGCATCGGGCCTGGGTCATCTCTATTTAAACTATCATCACAATCTAATTTCTTTGATAGTGCATTTCTGCTTCCAATTAACTTAACAAATGCCTGAAATTCTTTTTTTAGCAGCTCTGTGCCTCTTTCCTTAACTAGGGCATCGACGTCATAATATCTTTTTAAACTTATAAATTCTCTGCTATCCTCTCTTATGGTTAAAACCACAACTTTATAATCGCACAGCAATCCTGCTTCAACTGCTCTTCTAAATGAAAGTTTGTAAAACTCCTCACCATATATTGAAACATCGTCCATCGAGCATAATAAACTATCCTTATATTCTGTTCTCGCTTTGACAGCAGGACTATATAATCTAGGTGTCGCTGTCATATATAGTCTAAGTCTTCCCTTTACAATTTCATTATCATGAACTTTTATAAATGCGGAAATATTTGCATCATTAGAACCCATTATTCCTGCTGTTCTATGCGCTTCATCACAAATGATAATATCAAATTCTGGCAGCCCTAATTTTTGTGCTTTGCATATCACATCTATAGACTGGTATGTTGTAAAGATGCAAGTTAAATTTGATTTGTTTAATTCGCAATATGTTTCGTATAATTGCATGGGATCTGTTGTCGCAGGATAAGGAATATCATTGACACTATCTAAAATGTGATCGGAATCACTAAAACCTATCCGCGAGACATCCTGATCTGAACACACACATATTTTGTTCAATTTTCGCATGCATTGATTAATCCATTGTCTGAACGTTTGGGCTACTAAGGTAATAGATGGAACACAGAATAGTACTAAATTATTATCAACGGCTATGGCTTCAACAATTTTAAGAGATGTTAATGTTTTGCCTGTACCACATGCCATTGATAATCTACCTCTGTCGTGGTTTTTATAGTGCTCAAGCGCATTTTTAAATGCTTCTTTTTGATAAAAATTTAATTCGAACTTTTGAGGCTTAGCAAGCGATACTGATCCCCCATTATATATTATATCCCAATTAACCCCTGAATTTTCAAGAGCCGTACGATTTATTCTTATAACAGAGGGGCGCTGATTATTTAAACATTCATTTGCATGCTTAGTTAGATTATCTGAGGTTGATATCCAAATACGTTTTTCAAAACCTACAATTGTATCATTAATTACAAATGACTTCCCTGATGTTGCTATAAATGTATCAACTTGTTTTTTGTCTATTGTTGTGCTTGAATCATAACATTTGCATTGAACAGCCCAATACTTTTCTTTTTTGTCCTTTATTACTAAATCAATACCTATATCATGCCCATCGCTGAACTGCTTTTTTTCTGGGAATTCATTCCACCTATATATTTTTTTTATTTCATCTGCGAAAACTGGGTCAACTAATAAATAGGTGCACATTTTTTTTTCAAATTGAAACCCTCGCTTGCTTTTGTCTGGAAATTCATTATTCAATTTTTTCATGAATTCAGCAAAATCCATATTTCACTCCAAATTATTAAATGTTTTCTGAATTATTCTCAAAAAGCCTATTTAGCCTATTTAAATACTTTATTATTATATCACACAATCAATAAAAATTAAATATTTTACTCTCTTGCAAATCCGCTGATACTTGCTTGCAACTTAGTTCAGATGTTCAAGAAAACAATAACCAACAAGAAATTAATAATAGCTAATTTAAAAAGAAATTCTGATATGCTCAAGCCCATCGATAGAATACGCTAGTCATTGTTTGTTCTGTGCCTCTCCTTGCGTTTAAAGAAGCTATAAGTTTAAATGACATAAAACTCATTTACATTTATTCGCATGGGACTTTTGCGAGCGTTAAATCCAACATATATGTCTTAAACGCTGGCGTTTTGGAATTTTTTAAGGATGTGCAAATAGAGAAATTTCATTTCAAATTTTAAAACACAACTGAATTGTCTTGAATTCATTAACAAAAACAACGCGTAACCCCTAATTTGCATCAAATGACTCCTTTCTCTTAATAGCTGATACTTATGTTACTACCGATTATTTTATTAAAATGCTAGTTTGTTAGCAGATTATAAGTCTTTTTTTGCGGCTCTAGACTTTAAATAAAAAAGGAGAAATATTTTAAATTTTATATTGTAGCATAACATTGATAATAAACAAAACCTCTCGTCATAATCAAGTTTTTTGCTTTTTTCACAAAATTAACATTTTTTTTTACTTAATTCTCATATTGTTTTTTATTTATTGACAATAACCAACTAATATATTATAATATATAGGCCGTCGTTGGTTTGCGATTTTTATTCTTATCTAACATTAAATGCAAAGCAACATATAAATTCAATATCATCTACACTACAAATTAATAGCAACAATTTAGGTAAGATAGTGATTTTAGCAAAATATTATATTTAGTCTAATTAATATTTTAATAGGCGATTGTCAACTACAAATATTCGGTTGGAGGAGTTATAATCATTCCTTATGAGTAAGATTCTATTATGAAAAACAGAAATATCTTCAACTATATAGCAAAAGGTACTTCGTTTTTGAAATCAAATTGGAAAACACCAAAAGAGGGACGCTACGTATCAATTAAAGAGTTTTTAGCCTATTCTTTAGGAGGGATGGGCGTTTACGGTGCGTCCTGTCTTGTCGGCTATACTGCTCTTACAGCGGGTGTTTATCTTGCAGCGTCTTTAAACATAGATAGTACAGATATTTGGTTAATTTCGATTATTTCAAGCATTATAACCATAATTAGATCACCTTTTTTAAGCAAAATAATAGACAATACTAATACAAAATTTGGAAAGTTTAGACCTTACCTTATATCAATGCCATTTCCAATTTTAATATTCACTATTTTACTTTCCTGGGTCACACCTTTATTTAGTTATAATCGAATTTTAATGTTAATTGTTTTTACAATTATATTTAATCTCCAACAATTCTTTTTGACACTTTATAATGTTGCTTTTTCAACCTCTGTGCAAGTTATATCCCCGGTCCAAAATGAACGTGAACTGCTGATGGGACTTGGTTCTACTATTTATTCTCTAGGCGCTACTCTAACCAACCTTCTCTTTCCATTAATAGCCAATATAATGTTTTCAGCAGGTGCTGATGGTGGGGGAGTAAACTCTATTGATTCTTTTAAATGGATTCTTCCCATTATGCTTGTTATATTCTTCTCCGTTGGTTATTTTATGGCATTTGGAATAAAAGAGCGTGTTATTACAGCAAAATTACACACAAACAAAATTGGTTTTTTGGCTGGAATAAAAGATACCTTCAAAAACAAGTATTTTCTGTTGTCTAATGCGAGCTCTGTTTTAAATTTTGCATCAGCTTATTTGGGTGTATTACAGTTATGGATTTGTACATATCTAATTAACACTAAATGGGCGCTTGGTGTTTTTTCTACTTTGATTGGTGCTGCATATGCACCCGCGATGTTGAGTGCACCCTTTTTAATGAAAAAATTTGGAAAACGCAAAGTTGTTCTGGCTTGCAATTTTTTAACAGGTCTTTTTGTTCTTCCAATGATTTTTTTAGTTGATATTGTATCACCATATTTGCTTATCGCTATGCTTTGCTTAATACGATTTTTTAATGGAGCTCAAGTTATTACTGGACCTGCACTAAATTCTCAAATTAACGACTTTCAACAATTCAAAACTGGCAAAAGGGCTGAAGGATATATTAATCAATATAGTACGCTTATAGCGACAGCGTTTTCTATCGGGTTAGGTTTTCTTCCTCCACTTGTTTATCATTCATTCGGGTTTTTCGAAGACAGTACTGTTTTATATAACTCGAATATTCTCTATCCAATATTACGAACTCTTTCCATTCTTGTAGCTTGTTCAGCTATTGCCAGCGCTGTTCCAATGTTTTTCTGGGACTTGTCCGAAAAACGACATGCTAAAATAATGGAAATTCTCAAACTTCGTGCTCAATATGAAGATGGCTCTATTGACAAAGAACTAGCGCAACAGAACGAAAGCACGCTAATTTCTGAACTTTATAAAGTTTGAGTTTGTAATATTAAAATTCTAAAATATAAGGTGAATTATGAATCAAAATAAGATTTTTAATAATAGAATTGCTCTTATTGATAACATAAGAGGGTTATTGGTATTAGCATTTATTTTTCTACATGTTTATGTAGATAACACAGACTTTAGAGGACCAGAATGGTTAGTTCATAATGGTAAAGTCGCGGATATTCCCATTATGAATTTTGCTAATGTATCGGTTATGGATTTTGGCCCCACCTCATTTTTTTTCGTAATAGGATTAACTGTTTTTTTAAGTTTTTCTAAACGCATTGAGCGCTCAGGCAAAAAAGCTGCTTATTCGAGATATTTATTGCGAAATGCTGTATTGTTTTCCGCCTGTAAAATCATACTGTTTATAAAAAGCAATGTAACTGAAGGTGAATTTATAGATTGGGATAATATTAGTAGTATCGCATTTACAGGTTTTTTGCTTATGTTATTCATGTTTGATTTTATCAGAAACAAGCCCTACGTCAGATTGGTTTTAGGTGCTATAGTATTGGTTTTGTATCACGTGTTAAAAGAACCTTTACAATTTTTAAGTGGTGCAAAAGGTGGAATCTATGGCTGTCTGGGTTATCTTGGCATAGTACTAGTATCTTCATTTATAGTAGATCTTGCACGGGAATCCCTTTTAAAACACGCAATCTTTTCATTTATTCTCTTTATAATCGCCTGGCTTGTTAATACAAATATCGGAAAACCTGTTTTCAGCGAATACAACATGCCTTATATGGTTATGTCAATATTTGCTTTAAATTCTGTGTATTTTATCTTTTCTGTAATTGACAAATTATTTTTAAAAGGACGTGAGATACCAATTTTAGCACCTCTCGGCAAAAGTTTAATATTCTTTCTATACTTAACATTCATTATAGACGCGATATTCTATTATATACCAGAGCCATTAACTCGTACACAGGTGTTTATTGTAGAAGCTATCTTGATACCTATCTATTTGTTAATTGGTTATTTTCTGGGCAAAAAACGTATCATTATAAAATTATAACCTATTGCAACTCTTTTGCATGTGCACTTAATAGTAAGTACACATGCAAATTCTTAATCAATATGATACTTTGACCCACAGTATGTACACACTCCATCTTTTTCAAGTGGTAATTCTGCACCACAATTGGGACATTTAGATGCAACAACAGACACCGCTTTAGGTTTTTCAACCTTTTCTAGTGCAGTCTTTTCACTATTAAATTTATAGCCAGGCAAATATCTTTTCCTAAACAACTCTGATACTCTCAAAACCATAAACCTGGGTCTTGTTCTGTATAAGGCAGCTAAATCGTCTATATTCTCAATACCATCTTTGGTTATTGCATTTACTAGATTCTTATTTCCCACCATAATACCAAACATAGTCCATCCTATAGAAACACCATAAAAACAACCAGCTGTTAGAATTGCACAGGGTATCCCTATTGCAATATATCCGCTAACAAATCCCAGCACTGTTCCTACTATAGATAGTGGGAATAATATAGTAAACCCAAGTAATACTGGTAATGTTTTTTTTATCTTTTTTTCAATTGCACTCATAACAATTACCTATGTTTCTAGTTTAGTCCTTACAAATATAATTTTATAAAAACTTAGTGTTTTTTAGATTTATATAACATATCTAATATTAATTGCTTTAGTAATTAGCTCAAAAACTAAATTTTTATATGCTTGCTTGCACGTAGAACTTCAACTCGCCATTTTTTTTATTACAAATATTATATATGTTTGTTTAAACATTGTCAACATTTAAAAATTTTTATGGTGTTTTTTCAATACTGATTGTATCAGAAATAAAACCATAACGACTATTATGTGTTTATAAGTTTGTTAGAACAAATTAAAACAGCTTAAAGTTTTATAAAATGTTATTAAAAATGTCTTTTGTGGTGCTTCCTGGAACAATATTGCTACTATTCTCTACAAATTAGTCATTTTTAGCAAATAATCGCAACTACTAGTTTATTTTCTGCACACAATATAATATGTTTTGTCAGTATAACGAAGCACCTAGAAACCATTAACCAATTAATAAATTGTGAGACAAGCAAAAAGCGGCACATATTATATACCGCTTATCAGATGGCTCCCCGTGTTGGACTCGAACCAACGACATTTCGGTTAACAGCCGAACGCTCTACCAGCTGAGCTAACGAGGATCGTTTATGTTTTGCAATGCACAATGCCCAAACCGCTCTCGC
>JAIRKT010000092.1 GCA_031259965.1 Christensenellaceae bacterium
TTTTATTTATTTACCGAGCAAAAAACCGATCCATCCACATAAAAGTTTTGCCTTTTTTGTTATATCGGTTGTTTCTCATTTCGATCCAATTTTTATCTTATAAATACTCCCTAGTTCTGTAAATTAATTTTGAAGTGAGTATTTTGATATGAGTTTTTTCTTCACAAAATATATATACTCTATATGTCAAAAGAAAGGAAGTAGCATTAAAAAAGCACCAATAATCAAATGTTTTATTGTCGTACATATAACTATGATCTTGTTCTAACATGTTTTTATGTATTAAAACTTTATTCTATAAAAGATCTCTTTTTATATAGTTTATATATTGTCGACTCTCATCCTTATTTATTTTGATTATAATAGTTCAAGACAGCTTATTTTTGTTAGATACTACATCAATTGGATGTATTTATTTTGTTTCTTCGAATTTGCGATTTTTTAATTCGCATAACTATATCGAATAGTTATCTGCTTTTTTATCTAACTAAAAATAAAGCAACATGATAATCATATTTTTGCATTCCGTATGCAACAATTATTCTTTTACTATACGTGAATATAAAAGATGTATTTTTAGTCAATATTCATCTCTTGAGCCTCAAGTGATTTGCCTTTTAATGGAATAAGGTATTAAAATTAAGTCTATTTAGTTCATTAATGTTTTCGTGCGATAAGAAGCTCGTACTACGAATATAGCATAACTAACATTTTTTTGTCCTTTTTCTAATGTTAGTTTTAATGCCTCTATCAGGAAGATTCCCTGCAACGCATCAATAAAATACAGGTTCAATCGTCGGACAGGCAAATGTGCAGGTTAATTTATCTGTGCTAATCAACTATCATTATGATTATCTCCATAATGAAATTATTAAATACTCTAACATGGGTTTATTAAGATACATAAAGGCGTAGAGTATCATGTATATGGTATGTGCTGAATGAAAATTATGATGGCATAAAGAGTGCATTATAGAAAATTTAAAAACGAGAGTAAATGTGAAGAATATAACAATAAGTCACAAATATATTCCTAATATATCGAACATGTAAGTTATTGAAAAATTCTCAAAAAAATTCAACAATATATTAAAGGTTAAGATAAAACATATTATTTGTAATATTGGCTAATTAGTTTTTTAAAAACTAGCTAAATATTGGTTTGGTTTTTCTTAACCATGTAGGTACTTAAGATAGATGAAAGTTTTAAAATCTTTTAAATTTTGAAACAACAAAAATTCTGACACTAAAATAAAGCACAAAGGCTATTTGGGTGTTACGCACAAAAAACAAAAAAAATACAATTTACATGGATTTGTATTATTTACAAATATTAAAAGATATACTATACAAGTTAAGTTAAAATTATATCCCCAGCAAAAATGCTGGGGATATCCATGGATAACATACTAGGAGAATTTTCTGCGCCTTGATATAGAATTTGCAATCAGGGTAACACAAACTAGTAATACCAAACCAGAACCGATTATAACAGCAAGAGTTATATATGAGAATGATTTTTCAGTATTGTATTCGATTTCTGCGTATGTTGATAAATAATTTTCAATCATTGCATCTGGCAATTTGATTTTTATTATAACTTTTCCAGAAACAGCTTCAAATGTATTTGCCTCAGTAAATTCAGAGTTGTTTACACTATACAAAGCGCCTTCAATATAATCAATAACAAGTTTATCACCAACTGTTGTGACAGTAGGACTTAAAACGTTTTTGGATATTGCAAAATGCTGTTCTTGTGTGAATGTTTCAAAGTAAGGATTTGTTATTGTAGCCACAACTGTATATTGTCCTGCGTTGACTGGTTCTGGAACGTGTGCGCCATTTACGTAATAAGTATATTCTATATCAAAGATATAATCTGATGGAAGGGATGTATAATCTACAGCAACTGTTTTAGCACTACCATCATAAATAAAGTCTCTTTCATCAAAAGTAATTTTAGTTATTTGTCTTGGTAATATTTGCATTTCAAATTGTGCACTACCTGTAAAACTAGGATCATTAACAGTTATTTTAACATAGTATTTACCTATATCTAAAATTGAATCTACTATGGCATTATTTTCTGATTTATACTCGATAGTAGTCGCAGTGAAATAGTCTACACCTGCAAGATTTTTCATGGTATAATTGACAGATTTTGTTTTGCCATCATAGTAGGCCGTTAATGACTTGCTATCAGCTATTATATTTAAAGGCATTGGGGTTATATTGTAATAGTAATAATAAGAAATCCCGTTATAATCGGTACCTAGCGAATAGTTGGTGTTTATGGGTTGAACTAGTGCTCTATAACCACCTACAAATTTTGAATCGGAGGTTGTAATATATGTATTTGAAACAAAGCGCTCATATTTAACCGATATACCAATCTCGGAGTTACCATCTGTAGCTTCTATATATGGAAATATATTAGATTCATTATAAACAAATGAATTAGAATCAGGTAATTTGAGTTTTGCTAGAACATGTTTTACAACAATTGTTGCACTTATTGTCTTGTTCTTGTAATTAAGAGCTGAAATAGTGGCAGTGACAAAATATGTGCCAGCATTGCTAGTATTAGATGTTTCAAGATTTGTAAGGGACGATATGTATTTCATTGATATCTGTGTATCATTAACTGGCTCGCCATGTTCATCAGTTATGCTAGAATAATCAACATTAATTTTAACATCATGCCCTGTATAATCAACTTCATGTGTTGCGTTAACTTCAACTTCTACAAAGGTAATATTTCCAAATAATTTTGCTATTATTGAGAAATCAAACACACCCTCGCCTGTGTAATTTGCATCGACAATTTTAATGGTTACCTTATAATCATCTATTTCATATGGAGGATCTTGAGAATTTATTAATGATGTGGATGAGTATGTGATGTTATAACCAACAGATGATAAATCTGCTAAGTAATTCGCACCTTCAAATTCAAAATGTGAACGTTCAATTGGTTTTGCACTGCCATCATAGTATACACTTTCTGGCATTGTAGTTTTAGAAACAGTTAAGCTACGTTTTGTAATTTCAAAAGCAAGATTGACGCTAGACCCATCATTAAATTTTAAATTAGTATTGATAAGTGTGATAACCGCATAGTATTTGCCTGCGTTAACTGGATCAGTTATTATTGTTTCTTGTATGGTTTGATAGAATATTGAATAATCCGTGTCTGCTACAGTTAAATCGAGAATCTGATCAAATATTGCTTTAGGTTTGAATGAATCATCAACATCATAAACTGCATTATATTCATTGAGTTTAGCTGATACAACAGCAGGTAAGATGGTTAACTTAACATTATTTTCTTCATAAGATTGATAATACTCATGCTCAATTTTAATATTAAAGTAATATTCACCAATATTTATGGCATCATTAGCATCAACTTTTGTAATAGTTATAGTAGAAGCCTCAACTACATCACTTGCTAGATTGTTTAGTATAACTGAGGGTTTCAGTGCAGATCCTGTGTAGGTTTTTGTCTGAACTAATGAGACAGTAAATGTGTTTGTTAGTATTGTTAAATTAAGAATCCCGCCGCCAGTGTAATTTTTTGTGTTAGTTACAGTAATTGTTAATCTATAACTACCTGGGTCTTTGCATTGAGAAATTAATTCGAATTCTGAGCCATTCCAAATTTCATATAAACTTGTATACTTAATGTTAGGATCATTTGATGGATATTTTGCCGAGTAAAAGACAAATTCAAAGTCAATTGACTTTTCGTTCCCGTCAAATGGTATATTGCTATATGAGCCTTTTGGTGAAACTGTAAGGTCTTGTGCGTTTATTGTAAATATTTTTTTAGTTGTTGCCTCTGTATTAGCAAACACATAATTGCTATTTAATGATGTAAGCGTTGCCTGGTAATATCCTGAGTCAATTTTATCTGCATCAAAAGATTCATATTGATTTCCATCTAAGGAATATTCGTATGTGATAGTAATCTCACAGTCGGCTGGTAATGGTGTATTGTTTTCTAAGCTATAAGTATACATAGGGTCTAGTGGATCGCCTGTGTAAGTTGTAGAGGAATTTCCTGTAATATTAATTACCGCAGGTTTTACAACTAGAGTAACTGATATAACCGCAGTTTCATAGTATGTGTTTGAAAGTGTTGCGGAATAAGTATAAGTTCCAGCATTGATTATAGTAAGAAGTGACTGTTTATTTGAATCAAGTCTTACGTATGTAACAATAGGAGATCCTATTATATCTGTAAGACCATATTTTGTTGCTTCCTCTTTATAACTAGCATTAAAAGAGAGCAAAAGATTATGTGCATATCTGTTATAGTCCCTCTCTATCGTTGTACTATTAATGGTATTTGCGTTACTGCCAGCAAACGTCATTTGGTTTAAATCATAAGTACGTTTATTTATAGTGAATAGTATAGTTTCATCTTGAGGAACAATTATGTAGTTAGAACCTACATTTGTGCTAAACGCAACTTCATAAATACCTGGATTAATAATTGACGTGCTAAAATCAGCGGTTGAATTTTTGAGTCTATATTTAGCTAATACATATGTTAAATACTCAGTCCCTAGATAATTTGTACTTTCGAGGGTTTGTGAATATGCATAATATTCGATTTGTTGTGTTTCTTTGTTATATACAGTATTATCATTAGTAATGATAATGTCTAGTGGCATAGGATTAATAATATAAGAAAATGAATAATCACCAGTTAATGTATAATTTGCATTAAATTCTTTAGTTAAACTAACTATTATAGTGTATTCACCGATGTTTATTAGTGAATCTACATCCTTAGCGCCATTTTTTAATACTAAAGAATATGAAAGATCACTATTGGAATATTCATCAGTAATAGTATATGTGGGTTCAAATTCCAAATGATTGTATGTTTTGCTGGTCACAGATGGTTTATTAGTAATTGTGGCATTGGCTTTGTTAATTGTAAGGGAGGCTTCTAAAAATGAACTTGCTTCGTTAAAATAATCATTTTCACTAATTGAGACGATGACCTTGTAAGTACCAGCATCAACCGGATAATAATCAATATCTATATATTGATGGTCATCTGAAAGACGAGAATATGAATAGCTTAGAGGTAGATAACCATATTGACTGGTTATTGCAGACAATTTTGTAGCATCAACAGTTAAACTTTTTGAAGATCTATCATATTTAAAAGAACTATCAGATATTGATAAAGTGTTATCTGTTAGTATTGTGCGTTTAGTAATATTAAATATCGTTCCATTGTAGCCTATAGAATAATTTCCAGATATGGAAACAAATACAGAATAGGAGCCTATATCTGTAACACCTCCTATTGCAAATGTGCTTCCATTATAACTGCAAGCCTTTTCATAGATAGAACCACCGAATTTTGAATAAATAAGTGTGAACGTGTAGGAGGCGGCATTTAAATTTGTTTCATATGAATTACCATTATGATAGAATTCAATTCCTATAGAACGCTCAACTGGAAGATTATTCTCTATTAACACTTTTTGCGTAATATTTGACCAGTTAACATTAATAGGCAGTGGGTTTATAACCACTGATCTAGTTACCTCTATGTCATAATAATATTTGTTTAAAATTGTAGTTTTAACAGTATAAGTAGCTGCATTAATGATGTCAGACACGGGGGAATTATTCAATTTAAATTGATAACCATTGGTTGAAAAATCACTTGATGCAAGTAGTGGATATTTGGAACTATCTACATAGACATTAGGTTTTTGATCAGCATAATTAAAGCCCAAGATGATTTGCTTATCAGTTTCCTTTGCAAATATTACATTATCATCAGTCATTGTTAAATAGGTAATTGAAAAAGTGAATGAGCTAGTCAAATTCGAACCACTTATTGAATAGGGCGCGCCATCCGCTAATCCCCATGTAACAGTGTATAAACCAGGTTCAGTAATTTTTTGTTTATCTAGTTCTGACAAATTTGAAAAATTAATATCAGGGGTGGCATTATATTTATTAAGTGGTGTGTATGTGTAAATTAATTCTAGCGCAGGATAATACTTTGTATCGCCTGTAGTTGTTAGTTTTACATATATATCAGCGTCTAGTTGTCCATAGGTGAGACCGTGAGATAATCCATCATATATAATTTCCATAGCATCATTATCAAAATGAATAGACTCAATTTCCAAGGCATTTATTATAAATTCAACAATTCCTGAAGCTTCAAATTCGTAATTTTGTGAATAATTTGTGTCAATTTGAAGCGCTATATTATACGAGCCTATATCTTTGACTTCACTAAGACTACTAAAGTGTTTACTATCAAAGTTTGCGGTAATACTTTGTATAGTATAAATTAATGAATTCTCACTTGCTGCGACACTATCAGGGGTTGATTTGTATAAAACAATTAATTCCTTTTCGATTGTATTTATGCCATCATCATACATATAGTTATATACATCATCAAGTGTGCCATTCATGCCGATACTAATTTTTCGTTTACTTATAACTATATCAAGTGATTGATCACTAATAGTATAATTAAGATGATCCTCATTGCTGCTAGTTAAAATAACGCCTACTGTTGTGTTAGAATGAGTCGTAGCGTCAGGTGACGAAAATGTTACAGTCTTCCATGTAAAACCGACGGAATCTGAAAGACAAACTCCATTTAGAGTTCCACCAGATGGTGTAAATGTGGTAGTCTTGTTATACTCGCGTTCTTGAGCAGGAATATTAATGAGAGTTAATGTTTTTTTAGTAATTGTATAATTTTTGGAAGCTGTGCTAAATTCTAAGTTGTAATTAGTACTTTTAAATCCAGTTTGGGTATTATCGTCGAGTGATAAATCTCCTTGAACTATTTGATAAATACCGACCTTATTGATAAAGTTATTAATAGGATTGACTTTTAATGAACCATTAAAAGCAGGTGTTTCACTGTCTACATAGTTTGAAGCAGTAAAGTCATTAGTGGTTATAGTTATATCAAAAGAGTCATAAGCTTTACCTAAATTATCTTTTGGTGTAACTAAGAGATTTCTTTTAGTTATACTAAAAGAAGCTGATGTAAAGCTGATTTGATAATTTGACGCAATAAACTCAACATCGTCTAAGATTTCAAGAGAGCCAAGTGTAATATTATAGGTGCTAACATCCACCCCTGAATCTCTTGATAGAGCTCCATTAAATTTTGGTGTTTCATTTTCAAGATTTGACGAGTATTTGTATGTGAATGTGGGATCTGCATCTCCATAAGTTTTTGAAAGATTTGAATCCGTAGTAACATAAAGGGTTTTTGCTATAATAGAGCCATTTAATTGAAGAGCATATTGTAGTTGATAATTGTCTTGAGATCCACCATTTCCAAAAGAATACGAATCGTTATTGTATGTAAAAGTTAGTATATTTGCAGTCTCTACATCTTTTGAATTATAAACAGCACTGATAGGTGTTAAGATGACAGTTTGATTGAATGCTAAACCAATTACAACTATAGAATATTCATTACCAGAATAGTCACGAGCAGGCGCTTGAGTATTACCGTCATATTCTTTATCAATCGATTGAGAATAAGATGAGAGTGATAAAATGAGTTGTTTTTTAGTAATTTCCAGAATAATATCTTCATTAGAATCTATTAACACAATGTTTAGAGAATAATTGTTACTCTTAAAATTGCCATTGTCTTTCAATTTAAGATTTCCAGTTGTTAAGTTGTAATTGCCAACGTTCTCACCTTGTACTCTAGATAAAGATCCATCGAAAGCTGGTGTCTCACCGTGAATATTATTTGAATAGTTGAATTCTAGAAGAGTAGCTGGATCATCTTCACCATAGACTTTAGTTATGTTAGTATTGTTCGGTTTAACTTCTAAAATTCGTGCATTAATTGTAAATTTCACACCTTCTGTAAAGCTAATCTGATGGTTTGATGCTAAAAACTCACCATTATCAGCAAGACCAAGTGAGCCTATAGTTATATTATATGAATTCACGTCAGCACCTGCGTCTCTACTAAGAGCACCGCTAAAATATGAACCTAGAGCAGATGCACCTTGAACTGAATATGTTATAGAGGGATCATCATCGCCATAAATTTTAGTCTGATCTGTATTAGGTATTATTGTGAGGATGCGTGGAGAAATTATAAATTGTACACCTGTTGTAAAATACATTGTATAGTTTAATTTTGAAAAATTACCATTATCAGCTAATACCAAATTGTTTACAATCAAATCATATAGACCTACATCTTCACCAGGATTTCTGGATATTCCGCCTGAAAAAGCAGGAGTCTCTGATTCTACGGGGGTATCGAATTGATAAGAATTAGATAAAACAGGGTCGTTTTCATAATAATACTTAGATAAACTAGATAAAGGCGTTACTTGTATTGTAGCTTGGGATATTTTAGCTGTAAAATTGTTTAGATCTTTGTTATAATCTAAGGTAGTGCCTTGAGAGTACGAATAATTGTTTGCATTATAAATGTCTGTAGTTTTTAGAGCGCCAAAGGTTAGTGTTATAGTATTTGCGCTATTCACATCCTTAGAATTATATGCTTTTGAATAATTGATTCCTGTAATTTCTTTCTTTATAGCTTCAGATATAGTAGTATTTTCACCTGGATAATCAATCCCTTTTATTGCGTAATGTGTGTTGCGGATGAAATCATATGATGTAGAGGTTGTTCCATCATAAACTTTAGTTGCAGTTTGGTTGGTATAACCATTATAAACTACGACCTCAATTGGTCGTTGGGTAATGATATATGTAAATCCATCTAAATCAAAAGCTATATTGTAGTTAGCTGTATTGAAATTTCCAGAATTTTGAATTGACAGATCACCCTGCGTATATGTGTAAGTGCCTGCATTTTTACGACTGTTTCCAGAACTCGGTGTAAAATCAAAACTACCAGAAAATGATGGGATTTCCCCAGAAATATTTCCTGTGTAATTAATATCTGCATAAGTTATAGATATATTGGATCCATCATAAACCTTGGTCAGATTTGGTTTTGGAGATAGAACTATTTGAATTTCATTTATAGTCAGTGTAGTCGAAGAAGTACCTGTTACAGTATAGTTTTTAGCAAGCCCACCATTAGTGCCATCTGATAAACTTTGAAAATTAACAGTTTGATTTCCACTATTAGTGCGTGTGTTGTCAGAGAGATTTACAGCTAAGGTTTGATTCCCTACAAGACCTGAAACGCTTGCGGTAACTGTTCTTAATGTGCCATCATAATCAAAAGTGTTATTTGAAAAAATTAGTGTTAGTGGTTTTGCGCTAATTACAAAAGTAGCTTTATGAGCGTTATTTGAATTATCGATTGTATAATTTGAGGCCTTAGCAGTACCCTTGCTTGATAAACTCGAAGCGATAACTTCATAATCACCTACATCTGTTTTAGGTACGCCTGTTAAATTAACAGAGAATTCTTGGCCTGAGATACCAGTTGAGACAATCGCGGTTGGAGTTTGACTTGAGCCATTGTAAGTACAATTAAGGTCTGAAAAGACAACTTTGAGAGTTTTTTGTTTTATTTCTAATTCAATAACAAAAGAAGCATTAGGTGTTTGAATTAGAGCATGCGATGGTATGAGTGTATTATTAAAGTTTAAAGAGATAAATTCAGAAGAACCAGAATTTGTAGCTGTAATTTTATATTTATTAACATCAGATGATTGGCTTGTATATTTAGATGCGTTTGTGGTAGATGGCAGATTGTTATTAGTTGATAAATTGTGCGTTTTATCAACTGAATAAGTAGAACCACTATAGATTGATTCAACAATCGTATAGTTTTGCAAATTGAAATAGGAAGCTGCATCCGATTCTGTAATACCACCAAAACTAGCAGAGGGTACTATTGCATATGTAAATCCTGTGCCATCATAAATTTTAGAAGTTTCATTTGAGGGTAGAGTTATAAGTTTTGCCGTTGTATAGTATAGATCATACATTTTTGGGATTTTATTACTAGCGGTCAAATTCTCAGTAGTAAATTCATAGTCATAGGTAGTTAATTTGCTCTCGTATAAAAACGTGGTAGTATTACCTATCACATATCCTGAGAGATACTTATTAGTTGGATCTGTTTTATATGTCATTTGAACAAGACCACTTTTAGATATGGAGTTGTAGACAACAGAGGAATTTGTTGATAAACTGCTACCCGTATAAATTCCAACGTCAAATCTCACAATATTATTTGAATTATACCAATCGTTACTTGTAAACACCCCTACCCAAGGGTTGTTAGAAGTACTAGCATTGATTGTGGTTGTTGAAGCTATTTGGGTAACAGGCGTCGAATTAGTAGAAAAGGTGGTATAATTATAATTTTTAATAAGAGTTAGGTAGCAAGGATTATTGTATTGTGATGTTGCTATTTTGGTTTCTGCGTTTGTTGAAACAAACAAATTTTTAACAGTTAGGGTTGCTTTAGCTGCATAGTAATGGCCTGCTATTATGCCTGCTGAATAATTGCCGCTATTTATACTACCACTTGGAGCGACTGGTTTTTTGTCATCGTAGACTATTAGCATGCCTTTAAAATCTGCTATAAACCCATTAATGTCTACAGCTAGACTTTTATTTGATGCACCTTGTACTGATCCTAGTATTACACCTGCAGCTTGGTATGAAGTGCTGCCGGAATAAATTCTGTTTGCAGCATGAATAATACTAGTAGTAGATGATACTAATTGACAATTAGTAATGTTATTAGATTCAGTATCATTATATGTTGCAACAAGACCAACAAATCCACCAACAATTCCAGCTCCTCCTGTTCTTAGAAGTGTGCTAGGGTTTCCGCCTCCATCTTCACCGTCTGCAGACAAAATCGAATTATCACCCATCGTTAATTTGCAATTGGAAATAATATTAGGTGTAGTGCCTAGCCCACTTGTTCTAAGTCTGCCCACAATACCACCTACTACCCAACTTTGTTGTCCAGTACCAGAGGTAGCATCTAAATTCCCAGCGGCTACAATTCCAGCGTTATTTGATATTGTAATATTGACATTATTGATGATGCTTCCAAAATCCATAATGCCTACAAGGCTGCCTACAACGTAACCATGGCGAGAAGTATCAGTTGAAGTTGAATACGAAGTAAGGTATACTATTTTTGATAAAACAAAATTGAAGTCTCTAAGGGTTCCTCCTCTTAAGTGAGCAGTTATAAAACCAAAGTAAAGATCCTCCCCGGCACCCGCAACACGAACGTTTACTGAATTGTTAGCTGAGGGTGCTGACACAATAGGATCATATGTTATAGTATGATAACTACCGAGAAGAGAACCTGTAAACCAATTGCCATCATCTGAGCCACTCGTAGGTGAGGTATCCACAGCATTTCTTTCATATGATAATCGAGTTGCATTATTATTAAATGCGCTTTGATCTAAATTTGAACCGTTATAATTAAATGCGTTGCCTGTGATTGTAATATCTTTAGTTAACATGACTTTATTAGAATGAATACCAGAAGATCCAACGTTTTCCCAAAAGCTCTGTTCACTATCAACTAGAGAGATTTGTTCTGAGGGAGAGTCGATTTGAAGTTCGAATATACTAATGAACATATCTGCTTTTTCTTCAGTATTGTAAGTTTCTGTTGGCACCAAAACTACATATCGTGCTGAATATATTCTGTCAAAAGTTAGAGAACGCTGCAGATTGTCCATGCTTAAATTTTGGGAACTTTGTGCAATTCTAGTAAAATATTGATTATTTACAGAGGTTACACCTCTAGCGCGAGAATCGCCTTCAACAAAACCACTTATATATGCATCAGGGTATTCCAAATGATTTTTATTAATATATACGTCAAATTTGGTGACACGACCATTAGATTTACGCGTCCAAAACGTTATTCCTGAAACTAGCCTAGTTGTTCCAAGATCAACAATAATATAAGCATCATTTTGAGGATTAGTTACCCATCCAGTTATGTTACCACCAGCCCCAGGAGCGTTAGTTCCATAGACAGAATTGCTTGAAGTATTTCCATTATAAGAGGAATGATAGAATGGATTATTATCATTACCAGCTTCTATTATACCATCATTAATTTTGTCAACTGAAGAGTCACCTTTATCTGAATCAGAATATCCTTTAGGAGCGTATACTATTGTGTAATTTGAATAACCACCATATCCATAGTACGATGCATCTAAAGTGTCTTTTTGTGCATTGCCACCAGATGTATTGTAATAGTTATAAATGTCATAAACCTCTTTTTCAGAGTCTGTTGCGTTAGCGGCTAGAGGCGTAGTGTAATACCAACCAATTTCACCGATTTCTAAGTAATGAGTAGATCCATTTATGCGCCATGTTCTATCAATGCTTAACATAATATATCTTGTGTAAACAGGGTCAAAAATCAAAGTTTTAGGTGCATTGTTGCGTGAACCTGAGCGAGTAGCGTCGATATAATCTTGAGGGTTAGATAAAAAACTATTAGACACACCTCCATCGGATACACCTGGGCGCATTGATTCAATGCTTTCTGCTATTTTTGTAAACCCATTTCTGTTTCTTGGGTTTTTTACGAAAACATCTGCTGTATCTTTTGTAGTCATATCAATATTTTGTAAAGTTGGAGCAGCCCATATAGAGAAATTCAGGAGGCCAGATTGTACTTGCCATTCTCTCGCTATAAAAACAAATTTTGAAACCCAGGAAAATTGTTTAAAATCAAAAATAATGTAATTTCTTTCGGTGTTCTCACTTTTATAGATCATATCATTAAATATACCGAATTTAGCATATTCTGAATCATTAGTATTATCAGCACTATGAAATATGGAAGTATCATATTTTAAAATATCATCGCTAGGAAATATATTCTTATAGGGACTTCCATTTGGGCCATATAAAACAGTTGTATTTGCAGTATTTACCAACTGATTTACAACACCCTGTGGATATTCCCCTGCTGCGTATGCATGATTGTTAGTATTAGTCGAGAAAAGAGCAAATATCAGCGTTAAACTCACAAAAAAAGCTATAGAACAAAATAAAAAAAGTTTTTTAGAAATTAATGACATATTTTTTTCTTTGGGGGTAATAACCATATTTGTAACCTCTTTAGACGCATTTAGACACAAGAAAAGCAGATAAAATCGCACTGAAATAGTTCATTTTTTCACTAATTTTGGTAACTAGAAACAGCAAATAATTATTTCTAAACGAAAAACGAAAGCACTTGAATAAACATCAAATAGCAGAGTTTTATAATGAGAAGCAGCAAAACAATTACAATAATTATAAAAAACACTGGCCAGCAGTGTAAATAAAATGTAAACATAAGCAAAATTTGCCTGGCTAGATACAAAACATTACACAATATTATACACTAAATTAGTTAATTTTACAAGCAAAGAAGGCATTTTTACTATAATTATACTACAAAGCAAAAGCTAATTAACAATGACAATAAATAAATAGTAAAATTAATATGAGCATAAAACATCAAAGGCGCAAAGTTAAAGCTTTTAATATTGAACTTTAAATAAGTCACTATATCGGAAAGTGTAACTAAAATTTAAGCACAACGCTTATTTTAAGGTTACAATTTTGTTATTCAAAATCAACCTAAATTTTCAAATATAATATAATATGTTTTCAAATTTACATAAATGTATGAAAAATTACATCATTTTTACTTGGTAAATTTCAATCATAAAATACTAATTAAAGAAATTAGGATAATTAAAAACAAGGCAAACAATTGTAAATTTATAAAACCAGCAATATTAACGGGAATTATCAAAGATTTAAAATGCAATTGTGAACTTTAAATTTGCTACACTTAATGTATAGACAGTTATAGACTATTTTAAAAGATGAGGATGCATAGATCATTTTCATGCTCTACTTTTTTCATTTTGAAATAAAAAAAGGATAGTTAATATTAAGAATACTGCAATTTCCATAAAATATAAATTTTCAGTACAAAAAATATCTTTAATCATTTTTAATGGAGAGACTTAAAAGATTAAATATCTTGTAATTTTATAAAATAGCAAATTAAACATTATCTATATTTGTCAAAATAGCTATTAAATGATATAATATTACGAAAATGTATTACATTTATGTGACCAAATTCCATTTAAAATTTTGAAGTGATGGTATAAATATGCATGCTGACCATTCTATGTTACGCAGTAAATTACCTATTAAGTTAAAACTCCGCACTAGACTGATAATTATTTTTATGTTAGTTAAAGTTATTCCGCTTATTTTACTAACAGTTATAGCAGTGATCCAATTTCAAACACTTAATAATATCATAACAGAGCGGACTGCACTATTAAAGACTAATATGAATGACACATTGTCATCTACTGGCGATATTGCAGTAAAGGATTCAGTCTCTGCATTAAATGCAAGTGCTGTTGAAAGCATAGAACGCATGACAACCGATACAGCGCAAAGTGTCGCGAATTTTTTATATGACCGCGATAGAGACATAAAATACGTATCTTTACTCGCACAAAATGATGAGGTGTATGCCAATTATATAAATGTGATGACAGGTAAAATTATAGACACAACGAGTACTGAGTGGGTGGTTGAAAAAAATGATCTAGGTGTAGATGTTTGGGTTCAAAAATCCACAAAAGAGGTAAAAAACGATGTACAATCCACGAACAGCGAAAATAACGATAGAGATGGGTTTAATTATAGAGCCCCAGACACAGTTGAATATTTAGATATTCCATTATATGATGAAATAACATTTATTAACACAAATGGAATCGAACTCTACAAAGCAGTATCAAAAAAATCAACAAAAGTTAACTATCCATTTGATGAAACTAAAAAAGATATATCGATTATCAATTCATATGGCAGTTATGAAAATACATATGTTAAATCAGAATCATACTGGCCGGATCTTTTAAAATTAGAAAAAGGTGAAATTTATGTGTCGGATGTTATAGGTGCATACGTTGGCTCTAATTATATTGGGATGTATACAGAGTCAGTTGTAAATGAAGCTAGCTCATCTAGAGGTTATTCAATTACATATGATTCTCCAGCGCAAGCCTATGCTGGAATGGAAAACCCCTATGGACAAAGATTTGAGGGCATAGTAAGATGGGCTACTCCTGTTGAAGATAACAATGGTAATATAACTGGTTATGTAACACTAGCACTTAATCACGATCATATAATGGAGTTTGTTGATCACATAACGCCTATGAATGAAAGGTATACAGAACTGCCCAACGCATATGATGGTAATTATGCATTTATATGGGATTATAAATGCAGAAGTATAGCTCATCCTAGGCATCATTCTATAGTAGGATTTGATCCGCAAACAGGTTTAACTGAAACACCATGGCTTGAGACCTCAATTTATGAGGCATGGCAAGCGGCAGGAGGCAGTGAGGTTATACACTGGGAAGAATTTGTAGAACAAGCACAGGTGGTTCAATTTGATAGTCAGTCGAGGGAAAAAGTACCGGCATCTGAGCTAACGCAGGCTGGATTAGTAGGATTAGATGGAAGATACTTAAACAACGCTCCACAATGCACGGGCTGGATGGATTTGACTATGAATGGCGGATCGGGTTCATTTTACATACTTTGGAGTGGGTTATATAAACTTACAACAGCCGCCTCAATACCATACTACACTGGCAGATATAGTGAGGAAACAACAGGCACAAAGCGTGGATTTGGATTTGTAGCTATTGGTGCTGGTCTTGACGATTTTACGAGGCCTGCTATAGAAACTGAATTAAAGTTAACCTCAATAATAAAGGATGCAAATGATGGTTTAGCTTCGAGTACGGATGAAACCAGAAAATTGATGGAGTCTAATTTAAACGATACTACCTCGCAACTAGTATTAACCACGATAGCGATTATACTTATTATGATAATAATTGCGGTATGGTTATCATCATCATTAACTGGCAATTTAACTAGACTCAATAAAGGTATTGCCAGGTTTAGGGCAGGAGAGAGACAGTTTAGATTTAACACAGCGAGTAATGACGAGTTTGGCGAGTTAGCTGATGCCTTTGATGATATGGCGACTAGTATTGTAGATAGTGTCAAGAATATCATGAGTATTATTGATAAAAACCAAAATATTATCTATATAAACGAACATGGACTTGCATATAATGGATATAAATTAGATGATATAGTAGGCAAACCATATTCAGAATTCAGCATATATCCAACAAACACGAAATACTGTCCGATAAAAGCACTTGAAACTAATACGGAGACTGAAATTTTTTATCATGAAGCGACTAATAGTTATTTAAAGGGCACTGCAAATTATTTATACGATAAAGATGGATCAAAAACAGGATATATAATTGAATCTGCAAATATAACCGAAATGGTGAAAGAAAAACTCAAGATTGAGGCTGAGCGAACATTGTTATCGCAAATATTCGAAAATTCACCAGATTTGATTTGGAATAGGGATGTCACTGGGCAGTATATAACAGTGAATCCTAGATTCGCATCAATCAATGGATTAAAAACTGATGATTTTATAGGCAAAACAGCTAGAGATGTTTTATCTAATGAAGTGGCGTCTGTTTTTGATAAATTTGATGAAAAGGCATTTAAGTCCAAAGAAGCAATATTTACAGAAGAAAAAATCACATTTGCTGATGGACATGATGAGATTTTGGATTCCGTGCGAACACCCATACTTGATAAAATAACTGGAAAGCCTGTTAGTGTACTAGGTTTTGCGAGAAATATTACATCCAGAGTATTGATTGAAGATGAGTTGAGGTTTACACAGGGTAATTTAGAAAAAGCAGTACTAGAAGCAAACAGGGCTAATTCACACAAAGGCGAGTTTTTAGCCAGAATGAGCCATGAAATCAGGACGCCTATGAATGCGATCATTTGTATAACAGACATAATTCAAAGAAAACTAGCGGCAATTAATGATAAAATGGTAGAGGTGGCAGATATTGAGACGGACCTAGGTCATATTGAAGTTTCATCTAAGCACCTCTTAAACTTGTTAAATGACATACTAGATATAACTAAGATTGAAAGTGGAAAAATCGACATACTAGAGGAACCTGTTGAACTTAGTAAAACAATTGAGACTGTTACAGCGATAATACGTCCTAGGTGTGATGCAAAGAATATTAAATTCATAACTGAGGTTGATGATTTTAAGGCAAAGACCTTTATGTTTGATTCATTAAGACTCAGACAGGTTATAATCAACCTACTAGGCAATGCAGTTAAATTTACACCTGAAGTAGGAGTAATTAAATTTAAAGTAATAGAATCCGCGAGAAACATAGAAGAGAAAAAGACCTTAATTAAGTTTGTTGTAAAAGATTCTGGAATTGGAATTGCTGATGATAAGCTTGAAGCGGTGTTTAATTCGTTTGAGCAAGGTGGTAGTGGAATTTCACAAAAATATGGTGGAACAGGCCTAGGTCTTGCAATTAGTCGCAAAATAGTGCAACTATTTGGTGGTGATATTGAGGTAGTAAGCAAACTAGGAGAGGGGAGTGAGTTTAGTTTTGCGGTTTGGTTTAAAGAAGCGAGTGAAGAAATAGTCGAAGAAACGAAGACTCTCACTGATGCATATGGTAAGTTTGTAGGCAGAAAGGTTTTAATTGTAGATGATGTTGAAATTAACCGGGTTATTTTAGAGTCATTGCTAGATTGTACTGGTCTTGAATTTGATAGTGCCTCAGATGGCGAGCAAGCTCTTCAAAAATTTAAAGAGTCAAATGAGTTCACATACGACGCAATTTTAATGGATATCCAGATGCCTATATTAGACGGATATCAAGCAACATCGATTATAAGATCCTTAGATAGAGCTGATGCCAAAACAGTGCCTATAATTGCATTAACCGCAAATGCCTTTAAAGATGATATTGACAAAGCAGTGAGCCATGGAATGAATTCGCATATTGCAAAACCAATAGAAGAAACAAAGCTAGTTGAAGCCTTATTTAAATACATCAAAATCAAAAATTAAAAAATTTAAAAGGAGTTTTTATTTTAATGGACAAACTAATGAATATTACAATGGGTGAATTACTTGAGAGTATTGTAAAAAAGCACCCTATGCGCCCATGTGTAAAGTATATTGAAATGGATTACGCACGCACTTACTATGAATTCAACCGAGACGTCGATGATTTTGCAAAGGGTCTTCTCGGAATGGGTTTTAAAAAAGGTGATCATGCTGCAGTATGGGCTACAAATTATCCACAATGGCTGATACTATTATTTGCAACAGCAAAAATCGGGGTCGTGTTGGTTACTGTCAACACAAACTACAAAGAAGCAGAGCTTGAATATTTACTAAAAAACTCAGACAGCAAAGCACTATTTATATGTGATGGTTTAAAGGATATTGACTGCGAAAAGACATTATATAGTATATGCCCTGAGTTAAAAACCTGTAAGCCTGGACAATTGCAAAGCGAAAGGCTACCATATTTGAAATATGTGTGTAGTTTTGATAATCATTATGATGGCATGTTTTATTGGACAGAGATTCCAAAATTTGGTGTTTTAATAACAGAGGAGGAATTTAAGTCAGTAAAAAGATCACTACATCCAGATGATGTGATTAATATGCAATACACGTCAGGTACTACTGGATTTCCTAAAGGTGTAATGTTAACACATAATAATATAGTAAACAACGGCATGCAGATTGGTGATTGTATGAAATTCACACATCGAGATCGTTTATGCATACCAGTACCATTCTTCCATTGTTTTGGATTAGTTTTAGCAATAATGGCATCTGTAACACATGCTACCGCAATGGTGCCATTATTATTTTACACACCAATGAAAGTTATGCATACAATCGAGTACGAAAAATGCACCGCAGTGCATGGGGTGCCTACTATGTTTATAAGCATACTTGAGCATCGGGATTTTAATAAATATGATTATTCTTCACTAAGAACTGGAATTATGGCAGGATCACCTTGTCCTGAGCCTGTTATGAAAATGGTTTTAGAGAAGATGCATATGCCTGAGATAACAATAACTTATGGGCAGACAGAGGCATCGCCTGCTTGCACGATGACCACAGTAGATGATGATTTTAATCATAAAATTGCATCAGTTGGAAAGGGTCTGGCCTTTCAAGAAGCCAAAATAGTTGATCCTGACACTGGGGTAGAATTGCCTGATGGCATGCCTGGTGAATTTTGTGTTAGAGGATATAATGTTATGAAAGGTTATTACAAAATGCCTGAGGCTACTTCAAGGACAATTGACCGAGACGGATGGTTGCATTCAGGTGACATTGCGGTAAGAACTGATGGCTATTTCAAAATAACAGGCAGACTAAAGGATATGATTATTAGAGGTGGCGAAAACATATTTCCAAAAGAAGTTGAAGATTTTATATATACACATCCTGCAGTACGCGATGTACAGATAGTGGCAGTTCCCTCAGAACGATATGGTGAGGAAGCATTTGCCTTTGTTGTTAAAAAAGATGGTTACAACATTACCGAGAAAGAGATACGCGACTATGTTATGAACAACATGTCAAGGCACAAAGTTCCTACCTATATATATTTTATAGACAAGTTTCCAATGACAGCTAGTGGTAAAATTCAGAAGTTCAAACTAAGAGAAGAAGCCAAAAGACTACTAAACATAGATGGAGAGACTATAATGTTTGTGGATGCAGATGAATAGATTATAAAATTTGTGGTCATGATGTTTAACTAAAATCATTAAACATACGCATTTATGACAAATTCCATACTAATTTGACAACTTTTACTTCTAAAATTGTCAATATTACCAGATAAAAGCCATTATACTTCACTTAATTTAACTTAATTAATGTTAAAATTTGTATGGTGAATATTATGAGCAGACGTATTGTTGTGACATCTGGTAAGGGTGGTGTTGGAAAAACCACAGTAACAGCAAATCTGGGCTTAGCTTTAGCCAGATTAGGCGTGGGTGTTGTTTTAGTTGATGCGGACATAGGACTTAACAATTTGGATGTAGTAATGGAACTTGAATCAAAGGTAGTTTATGATTTAGGTGATGTTTTAAATTCGAGATGCAGGTTGAGGCAGGCTTTAATTCGTGATTTTAGATGTGATGATTTATACTTACTTCCCTCTAGCAAAATCTGTATGGATAGAATTACACCCATGCAATTTTCGTCGGTTATATCAGAATTAGCATCGATATTTGACTATGTTTTAGTTGATTCCCCAGCAGGCATTGATGATGGTTTTCATAGAGCTGTTTTATCATGCAGAGAGGCTTTAGTTGTGACAACCTCACACGTTAGTGCAGTTAGAGATGCAAACACTGTAATGGGTTTAATTTGTGCTTATGAAATAGCACCTGTGAATATTGTAGTGAACCGAATTAGATCTGACATGGTATCTAGGGGAGTTATGATGAGTCCATCTGATATTGCACATTTATTAAAAGCACCTCTAATTGCGTCACTTCCAGATGATGATAACATATCAGTGAATGGTGTTGGTGATGAAATTAGCAGATCTAAAACACATAAGGCATACAAAAATTTTGCATTGGCCTTATCTGGAACAAACTCTAATAATGTAAGGTGTGAGAATGCTAAATTCAACTTGTTTGAAAGGATATTTGGCAAGAGAATTAAGTAAAAATGATAGATCAAAAAGAACACACAATCAAAAGAATTAAAGAAATGATTAAAACCTCAGGGCCTAATCTTAACCTGATTGATGCCTTGACTCATGATATACACGAAATTTTAATTACTTATTTTGATTATAGCAAAGAAAAACTCACTATAACTATAAAAGAGAATCAAAATGGAATGCATTCGCTGATAATTTCTGGTGATATTATAAGGGTTAAAGGACTGCAAACGCTCTAGTGAACAAAAAGTTTTGTACGCTGCAAAAACTATAAATTTTATAGTATTTCTTTTGGAAAAATCATCTAGAATGAAATTTTAGATTTTTTGTGAGAAAAATTTTTAGTTTTTTGTTTCCTCCTACTAATCTGGAAATTCACAACATCAAAAAAAATTAAAAATTAAGGAGCTAGGGAAAAGATCATCAAATTAAATTTTAAAGGTTAATTTAAGTGCGTATTTTATAGTGTTTTATTAAAAGTAATATGAAATCATTTGCAAACATCAAAACAAAAGTGTAAAATTTAATGGTTGTTTGTTTAAATATCATAAATTTTCAACTTCATCCTTTATGAAATGTACATATGAAATGCACATATCGTTTGAAAGAGCATATTTAAAAGTAACCATCTGCAAAGGAATTACAACTATGAGAGATATAATCTCCCTGAACACTATTCTAAGTTTCTACTAACATAAAAGGCAAAAGGAATTAATATGCCAAGCATTAAATTATTACATAACAATATTAAAAGGTTCATCTCTATAACCACATTTGTAATGGTAGTCTTTTTAATTGTGATATTTTTTTCAACTAAACAAGCCACCCACAACGCTTTTGCAGATCAGACAACATCTCAAAATTCACATTTAGTTAAAACAACGTCTTATGAGTTAGCAGACAACACTAATTACCAAATTAATAACAATTCAAAACGCACAAATCCATTAGATAGCAATCTCCTTAGTGTTCATGTAGATGTTAACACAACAACTGGCACTATAGAAGATATGGGGACAAAGACAATAAATGGTAAGCAAGTAAATCAATATGGTTTTGAAGTGGGTTATGGCGATATAACAGATAATGCAATAGTGGACATTAAACTAAACTTTAATAAAACATTTTCTACTATAACAAGTGGTGATCTGTATGGTCAAACAAGAATTAATAGTACGCCCTACAAAGGAGATACTGGATGGTATTTATCAAATGATTCTGCTCAGAGTGTAGCTGAATTTACTAACATTGGTGTTATTAATAGTGGGGCGTTAGTTTTATCTAAATCATATGATGGTATTAATTGGACATGGCAGAGGGATGGATATGCAAATGAATATAAAACCAATTTTCATACTAC
>JAIRKT010000105.1 GCA_031259965.1 Christensenellaceae bacterium
AATTATACTATATTAGGGTCTGAATGTCAAGGAAAAGGGAACCTGATATATTTCTATAAAAATAAACCTTGAATTTCAGGCAAAATTCTAATTGTCCGACTTTTGGTGGGCAAATCATAATATTTCTAGTATGTGAGTCTATCATGGAATATTCCTTTTATTAGTTTTGATAGTTACATTTCCTCTGGGGTGTCGATGACTAAGAGTTTTAAACCTACAACATCCAGTACCGGCTTAATAACCGGCGCAAAATCTACCGCCGCCAAGAGTGTCGCTAAAAACATATTAGTTGTTTTTTACATTAAATTTGAATTTGGTTTGGGTCATTTTTTCGGCTATAATGCAGCCCAACTGCGTTTTTGCGGAAGTCTGCTTTTGAATTTAGCCGCAAAACTTTTTAATTTTACAAAGTTTTGCGGTTATAGCCGCAAAACTTATTGACAACAATTTTGTTTTCATGTACAATAGATGCGAGGTTAAAGCTATGAAAAAGAAATTAGAGACTGTGCCGCGCCCCGAATATTTATCACAATTGATTGACTTCTCTAATCAAGATATTATCAAAGTAGTGACCGGCATCCGTCGCTCCGGAAAGTCAACCCTGCTAGAATTGTTTGTAGAACATTTGAAAGAACAAGGCGTTTTAGATGAGCAGATAATATTTGTGAATTTTGAATCCGCGAGATTTGAGGAAATCACGAACAGCAAGGCTTTATATAAATATGTAGAGAGTCATATATCCCCGAACTGCAAGACTTATATCTTTTTGGACGAAGTACAGACCGTTGAGAATTTTGAAAAAGCTGTCGATAGTTTTACTGTGGATTTTGACACTGATATATATTTAACCGGCTCAAATGCTTATATGCTGGCCTCCGATTTGTCAACCTTGCTTTCCGGCAGGTACATCGAAATCAAAATGTATCCACTTTCTTTCAAAGAATATATGAGCGCACAAACCGCCAATAAATCGCCCGAAGATTGCTTTTATGATTATATGAAATACGGCGGCTTTCCGTTTATCACGAATGAAATCGACGAACGGAAAATCAGTATGTATCTCGACGGTATTTATAATACGGTCATCTTCAAAGACATTGTGCAGCGCAATAAAATTAAGGATACCGCTCTGATTGAAAAGTTAATCCGCTTTGTTTTTTCCAGCATAGGCAGCTTAGTTTCGGCTACGTCCATTGCTAAAGCTATCAAAGATGATAAGCGCGGTGCAAACCATGAAACGATAGAAAACTATCTTGATATGCTTTGTCGGGCGCATATATTAAGCAAGGCTGTACGATATGATATTAAAGGTAAAGATTATCTTAAAACTCTCAGTAAATACTATGTGACCGATTTAGGACTTCGTAACAACTTGCTCGGCTATAGGCAGGTTGAGCTTACCCATGCATTAGAAAACATAATTTATTTTGAGTTGCTTAGACGCGGTTGGCAGGTGGACATTGGTAAAATTGGTGACATGGAAGTAGATTTTATGGTGCGTCGAAAAGAGGATATGCGTTATTATCAAGTAACATGGACGGTTAATAATAATCCCGAAACCTTAGAACGTGAATATCGTCCGTTCGATGCCATACCAGACCATTACGAAAAAATTATTATTACTATGGATAAGGATTTTATAAATTCTATAAATGGTGTCAAAAAGTTAAATGCCATAGACTTTTTGCTCGATAAACAGTTATAAAAGCAACGAATTATGATATTTGGTCATAACCGAAAACTAAAATCTAATTTGACAAATTTTTAATTTCCGGAAAATTAGGCTATATTTTCTAAATTGTTGCTCTTTTTCTGAGCTTTCTTTGTTTTTCGTTTTTATTGGTTTTTTGTCATTTTGGACATAATTAGACACTCATTTCGCTTGAAATCAGGCATTAGAGGTATATGTGTCTGTGAATATTGTACAGTAAATTCCTCCCAATAATTTCATTTCTAACTTGCTTCAGACCAATACTTTGTACCCTTTTTTTCATATCATTTTCATCCAGTAAAATATGTGCACCACCCTTGCCCTTATTCTTGAACGTTCTCTGTTTGTTTCGTTCTCTTTTGCCGTCAGCGCGCAATTTCTATATGACCTGTTATTCATATGTAATATAACATCATTACCACATTTTTCTTTCAATTCCCTGCTAGGGTTTAATTGATCAAGATTTTTTTTGGTATTCGTTTTAAATAAATTGTCCAATATTTAAAACCGCATGATAGAGCCAATTGCCTGGCATTTTCATAACCATCACCAATTCTATTTAATAAATGCGCGTCAGATCCAAATGTTAAATTTTCACCTCCTAATTCCCTATACCTTTTTATTATAGCAGATTCTGGTATTGTGTGTTGGGGGAGGGATTTGACATTAGTATTAAGTTCTATAGTCTTATCTAGATTAATTGCTTTTTTGAGGATCATATCAATAATATCTCTAGTATCATCAAATAACAAATTTTTTTTGAAGTATGTTACATACCTTGAGACATATCCGATATGTCCCAATACGTCATATTCATAACCAGGATCAATACTGTCGTAAACTGCATTTAGATAGTCGATAAAAATTTCTTTTTTTTCAGCCGGTTGATTTTTTGGTAGAAAATGATAGAGATCTATATCATTCAATGTATGTACTGAATTTATAATTATATCGAAAGGATATTGGGGCAGCTCTTCTTTGTACAAACTGACTGACTTTTGTGAATATCCAACCTCAACTCCAAATGCTAGTTGCACGCCCTTTAAAGATGAGATTGTTTGTAAGAAAGAAGCCCTTTGAAAAGATTTATGGTATTTTTTAATATTAAGCTTTCGCTCAGAACTCGTTTCGCAAAAAAGATAATCAAGGTCTAGATGATCTGTAATTGCCAGATAAACTAATCCAAGTTTTTTTGCTTTGCGGATCATACTTAAAATTGTCTCATGACCATCATGTGAGTGTAGCGAATGGGTATGTGAGTCTATCATGGAATATTCCTTTTGTTAGTTTTGATAGTTACATTTCCTCTGGTGTGTCGATGCCTAAGAGTTTTAAACCCTCACATATTATAATGTGCGTAGCGTAAGTTAGTGCGGCTCGTGATCGTTTGAATTCATCTGGAGCATTGAGAATACGATTTTCCAAATAAAATTTATTAAAAGCTTTAGCAACATCTATAATATATCGTGTTAATATACTAGGTTCATATTTATCAAGGACATCTGATAATATGTCTGGAAATTTTTCGAAAAGAGAAACAAGAAGTGCGCTTTCTTTATTATCAAGCCCTTTTAATTCATCATCTGTTAAATGATTTGTGAAGTATTTATTCAGGTCGACATTCATATTTTTTAACACGCTTAAAGCGCGGACGTTCGTATATTGCACATATGGGGCGGTTTCACCATCAAATGACAATATTTTGTCATAAGAAAAAATGATATCCTTAATCCTATTGTTGCTCAAAGCAAAGAAAACCACAGCACCTACTCCAATTTTTGTCGCAAGGCTTCGTTTGTTTTTTAATTTGGGACTTTTGGATTTTAAGATAACTAAACTCTTTTCGATTGATTTGTCAATAACGTCTTTTAATAGTATAACATTACCCTTTCTTGTTGACATCGCACCATCTTCTAGTGAGACCATGCCGAATGGCACATGCACCATGTCTTTAGCCCATTTTTTTCCAGCAAGTTCCAGAACCTTAAAAATTTGTTTAAAATGTAAGTTTTGTTGATATGCTACAACATACAGACATTTATGAAAGTCGTATTTCTCTTTGCGATAATATGCAGCGGCTAAATCACGAGTGGCATACAAAGTAGCTCCATCTGATCTAATGAGTATACAAGGTGGCATATCATAATCAGATAAGCGAACAACCAATGCATCATCAGAAATTTCAGTTAGCTTCAAATTATTGAGTTCATCAATAACGGGTGTCATTTTATCATTAAAGAAAGCTTCGCCATTTAAACTATCAAAATGAACATGCAAAATTTTGTAAATTTTAGCAACATCTTGCAATGTTATTTTTTTGAAAACAGAATACAATTCTATAGCATGCAGGTCGCCATCTTCGAGTTTTTTGAAAGCGGCGCGTGCTTGATCATTTAGTTCAGGTTGGTTTTGCGCTTCCTCATGGAATTTAACATAAATCTTTGAAAGGTATGGGATTTGCTCTTTTTTTAAAGCAGCCATATTTCCCCACAAATCAAAAGCAACTATTAATTTTCCAAACTGTGTGCCCCAATCTCCTAGGTGGTTTATGCCTACTGCATTATAACCCAGTTTTTTATATACTTTATATAAGGCACTACCTATTATAGTTGAGCTAAGGTGCCCTATGTGCAGAGGTTTTGCAATATTAATTGAGCTATAGTCTATGCAAATAGTTTTACCAGCGCCTATCGTGGATGAGCCAAAACCAGATTTTTTTTCCAAAATTTCTGCTAATATTTGTTTCGCTGACTCTAACGGGTTAAATTTAAAATTTAAATAACCATTTACTGCTATTATACTTGCAAATTTATTCTTGTTTGCTTCAGATATGGATTGTGCCAAATCCTCAGCTATTGCAAGAGGAGATTTTTTTAAGATTTTTGCAAATCTAAAGCAAGGGAGAGCAAAATCACCTAAATCCTGTGAGGGCGGAGATATTAATAAATCCGAAATATCATCGTTTGTGATAGAATCTATAGATATGCAAGAAGCAATGATTTGTTTTTTTTTGTTATTTATAGACATGATCATATACCTTTTGTTAATTCAAAAATGAAAAAACTAATTTTAATTATATTATAAAAGCTAACAATTTCAAATTTAATCGATAGTCAAAAATCATTGCATTTAGAAATTGCGCGGTTTTCTACTTTAAATAAAGCATATTGACTATCAGTTTCAGTAGATGGTTCTGTGCATGTAATTAATGTTTGAATATCCGCTAGTGATGTAAGTAACGCTCTTCGTCTTGATTCATCTAATTCAGACAAAACATCGTCTAGTATTAATACAGGAGTTTCATTAGTACGTTCTTTAAAAAGCGCAATTTCAGCGAGTTTCATAGACAAAACAGCTGAGCGTTGTTGTCCTTGAGAACCATATTTTCTAAGGTCACAAGAGTTAGCGGATATTTTAAGATCATCACGATGTGGCCCTATTGTGGTATATTCCAAGTGCAGATCGCGTTCAAATGACTTTTTTAATACTTGCAAGAAACTATTTTCCAGATCATTAAACGAGACATCACAAGTCTCATAAACTATATCAAGATCCTCTTTCCCAGCAGTCAAGATGTTGTGCTTTTGTTTTGAAACAAGAGCTAAGCGTTGTACAAACTTTTGTCGCTCGGATAAAATTATAGACGCCTCCTTTGCAATTCCTGGGTCTGTGAGTTGCAACAAGTCATTAATATTATCTGGATCGTTATATTTTTTTAAGATATTATTGCGTTGAGTTAGAAATTTGTTATAGTTTTGCAGGGCATAGAAATATGGTCTACACTGTTGTGACAAACTGATATTTAAAAATCTTCGTCTATCATTAGGTGTTCCACTAACTAGTGCTAATTCACTAGGTGAAAAGAAAACAACGTTTAATATGCCCATTAGTTCGCCAATGCGCTTGATAGGCATTTCATCAATTGCTACATGTTTCAATCCAGCAGAATCAATTATAATATCTATTATATGATTTGAAAAACGTTTTTGAATTTTTAATGTTATACGTGCTCCAGAATTAGAATTCCAGTTAATTAATTCCTTGTCTTTTGAATGTCGCGATGATCTGCCAATTGATGCAAATAGCACACCATCTACTAAATTAGTTTTGCCGCTAGCGTTTTCGCCTATTATCATATTAATTCCCTCGTCAAAGTCGATTTGAGATGAAATATAGTTTAAAAAATTTGATAGTGCAACGTGTGTGACTTTCATAATTAAACACCTAGCGTGTATGGTGTTACTTGATAAACATAATAGTTAAGCCAGTTATAAAAAATAAGATTTCCTGTACTATTCCATTTCATATTGATTTTGTTTTGATCGCCATTTATAAAATAGTTAGAAGGAATTGATGTATCCAACCCTTTGTCAATATCACGCAAATATTCTGATTTTAAAGTTTCTCTGTCGTATTCAGTATGTCCAAATAAAAAGAACATACTGTTATCGTTGGTTTTAGCAATACTTATACCACATCGTGTGCCTCTAGCGAGTATGCTGATATTAGGATTCTGCTTGAGTTCTTGGTAATTTATAGTAGTATATCTTGAATGAGGAACATAGAAACTATCATCCAAACCTTTTAAAAGTGGGTCGTGTGAATTGGTTGCGGTATTTTTAAAGATGCCGAATAATTTTTTTGGCAGAATTTCCTTTTTTATATTATAAAAATGATACAATGCCGCTTGAGCACCCCAGCATATATAGATTGTGCTAGTGACCATAGTTTTGGCATAATCAAAGATTTCAGTTAGTTCTTTCCAATAATACACTTCTTCAAAATCCAGTGTTTCAACAGGAGCACCTGTCACAATTAACCCATCAAATTTGCGTGTTTTGATTTCATCAAAGGTTCTGTAAAATTTTTCCATATGCTCTGCAGAGGTGTTCTTTGGTTGATAGGTAGCTGTTTGTATTAGAGTTATATTTACTTGAAGTGGAGAATTAGCTAAAAGGCGTATTAATTGTGTTTCAGTTTCAATTTTTGTTGGCATAAGGTTCAAAATAGCAATCTCAATAGGACGTATGTCTTGTGTCTCAGCCCGATGGTTAGACATAATAAAAACATTTTCCCTTTCTAGTATTTTGAATGCTGGCAATTCCTCTGGAATAACAATTGGCATTAACTCACCTTTCCTCTAGTTTGTGCTTAACTAATTTTTTGGAGTAAGATTTCTAGAATAAGCTTCTTTTATCGCACGCTCAGCTGCTCGTTTGCTTTCTCTCTCCGCTATAACATGTCTTTTATCCCCGATATCCTTTCCTTTCGCAAGTCCGATTTCGGCTTTCAATAAAGAACCTTTAAAATACAGTTTAGTGACAACCAAAGTATAACCTTTTTCTGCGACTTTATGACGAAGTTTGTTTATTTCGAATTTGTGCATGAGAAGTCTTCTAGTTCTAACAGGATCAGGATTATACACACTGCCGTTTTTGTAAGGTGATATGTGAGCGTTTAATAACAAAACTTCATTATTTCTTATAATCGCATAACTATCTTTTAAATTGACATTGCCTAGGCGAGCACTTTTTACTTCACTCCCTTGCAATTCAATTCCCGCTTCAAATGTGTCCTCTATAAAGTACTCAAAATAGGCACGTTTATTCTTGGCTATAATTTTAATCATGATTACCTACTATGTATTGATAAAAGAAACACCAGACATATTGTATAATTGCAAAAACGGCTAAACAAAAAGTATAGCCGTTTTTGTAAGTTTAAAGTCTACGACACAATCATCGGAGATTTATAAATCTCATAAACATCAAAGCTCAAGTTATTTTAAACTAATAAAAGATGAAAGAATTAAGTTGGAATTTGTTCTTTTAAAATAGATAAAACGAAAAAGGCGATAGAACTTACTAGTATACATATAGCAATGATCATCGTCCATCTCTTAAACTTTGATTCGAGCGATTTAGCTTTATTTTTTCCAAAAAACGACTCGGCTGCACCTGTAATTGCGCCAAGGTTAGCGTTGCTCCCTTCTTGTAGTGCTACAACTATTATCATGGTTATTGAAAATATACCCATTAATATCATCATAGCTATTTGAAATCCTTGGATTAGTTCGTACATGGTTTTACTCCATCAAAATAGTTGAAATATTATAGCATCAAATTTTTTTATTAGCAAGAAAAAAAACAGGATATTTTAGAGACAAATGACTATTTTAGCGGAAAATAGTGTTAGATTATGACTATAATAATGAAAAACCATAACTTATAGTAAAACCCACCTGCAATTTAAATAGTCACTACGCTGAGTGTTTGCGTTTGTAGTCTAATTAACAACCATATTATAGTGCTTGTTAATTCCAGATTTTAGATTAGTGGCTAGTGGTTTTTTTCTTGCGCTTTGCAAAGGTAACGAGGTAGCGCTGCATATTTTCTTTGATTATAACCTCAGCGGTCATTGCATCCATAATTTCTAGAATAGAAGTGTGCTTATGTTCTAATTGCTTGTAAACATTGAAGAAGTGAGTGATTTCATTCATGATATGGGATGGTAAATCCTTGATATCCCTATAACCGTTCCATAAGGGTTCTGTTATTGGTATGGCTATAATTTTGTGATCTAATTCATCTCCATCTTGCATGCTTATTACACCTATGGGATAACATCTAACTAAAGCCATAGGAACAATTGGTTCACTACACAAAACCAGAACATCCAAAGGATCATGATCATCTGACAAAGTTAGTGGGATGAAACCATAATTGGCGGGATAATGAGTTGAAGTGTGTAAGACGCGATCTAAAATAAGCGCGCCTGTGGCCTTATCCATTTCATATTTATTCTTACTCCCCTTTGAAATTTCGATAACAGCTATAAAATCACGATTAGTAATCCTATCGGAATCTACGTCATGCCATAAATTCATGTGTACCTCTATAAAAGTATAATAGATATAACCAGATATCACTATGATTATAAGGAGACAGGTTAAATACAATATACAAACTAAAAATTAACTTATACTATTATTTTAACACACCACACAACAAATATCAACATTTATATAGGGATTAAATAGTAATTGGAGGTTATTAAAAGGCTTGACAAAAAACAAAAACAAATATTAGATGCTTTAAATGTAAAAACACAATTGAAATTGTGTGGTTTTTATTGTATTTTTATAATCATGCAAAATTTAGGTTTAATGTGGAAATTTTGGCATAAAACCATTCGAGAAAATTGACCGCATAAGTTTTTGTACAAAAATCGGGTTTTTTTCGTTAAAAACAAAACAAAATTACTTTACAATTTTCCAGTGCCCTGTTTTATCACTGCCAATGCGCTGAATAATTTTAAACTCCTGCAATTTCTTTATTGCACGCCAAACGGAAGTATATTCTTTTTTTAATTCTTTTGACATTTCGTCAATTGTAATTTTGTTGTTTTGCGATATTAAGTTCAAAATTAATTTTTGAGTTTTATTCAATTTTGCATTTGCACTTGCATTTGCACTTGCATTTGTTGAGACTTTGTCAATTTCTTTATAGTTCTCGTCGAAATCAAAATGCCCTGCTTTATCACTGCCAATGCGCTGAATAATTTTAAACTCTTGCAATTTCTTTATTGCACGCCAAACGGATGTATATTCTTTTTTTAATTCTTTTGACATTTCGTCAATTGTAATTTTGTTGTTTTGCGATATTAAGTTTAAAATAAGTTTTTGAGTTTTATTCAATTTTGCACTTGCATTTGCACTTGCATTTGCACTTGCGTTTGCACTTGCGTTTGCACTTGCATTTGCACTTGCGTTTGTTGAGATTTTATCAAGTTCTTTATATTTCTCACCGAAATCAAATGTAATTGCAAAATCGTTGCCAAGTACTCTAAAAGTCGGTCGTGGGGTTTGGTATGTATCGCACCATTTGTTCATCATCTCTATACCACGTCCCCATGTTTCAATGTAAGAAGTAAAGAAAAATGTATTCGCTATTAAGCGGTTTGGGGTAATAGATTTATGAGAAGTTTGCAGGGTTTCCACTGTCCAATGATCAGGCAATCTGCCGTCATTGAAAATAATAATTTTGTCTTCATAAATTTTGATTTGGGTCGGTATACTCGTTTTATAATCTCTGTGAACCATTGCATTTAATAGAGCTTCCCGCAATGCTTCCTTGGGAACTGGATATGTTTCTTCTCTGTGTATGCCGTTAAATGAAATAAGTGCCTTAAAATACTTTGTATAAATTGTATCCATGATTTTATCGGGCATAAGCATTAACGCACCATGAAACTCGTCATAGAAAAATATATCCTCTCTGTTTGAAAATAAACCTACCTTTATATAACTGCTACGGACGAATTTTTCAGGGTTTTCGACAAACAAGATAACACATGCCTTTGTTAATTTTCCGTTTATAATTAAACCCAATTTATCAAGCAGTGTTTCGTCATCAATTTTATCGTCAACGGCACTTGTATCAAAGCGCGTGCCTTTAATAACTCTATCACGGAAGACCTTCACAGCAAGACGGCTTATATCTTTCATCGTTGCGCGTGGTTCAACCAAAGTATCCCAAGTTTCACCATTTGCCTTCAATAAGAAATTGGTTATTGCCATGCCTGTCAATTCCTGCGTGGTGCTGCCGATTCTTTTATAATAACTGCCGTGATAACTTATAGGGTTTGAATATTTATCTACAATAATTGCGATTGTTTTATCTTTGGTCAAATTAACTTCGGGCATAATGCCCAAAGCATTTTTTATGATATTGGGCAAATCAGCAAGTAGTTTTTCTGTATTTTTTAACGAAACAACAATGCCTTTATCATCACGCCCAATTTCCATTGTTCCGCCTAAAGTGTTTGCAAATCCACAAAGCGTTTTAAGGCAGTCGTCTTTCCAAACTTCTTTCCATTCTAAATTTTGATTTTCCATAACTTAATCATACCATAATCTATTAATTAAAGGCAAATAATAACGGCTTTATTACGGCATATTTTTCTTGTTTTTCCCTATGATTTATATCGGGATAAATACAATTTATTTAACTTCTTGTCCGTCTTGTTTTTCATAGATAGGTTGCCGTTTGCGCTCATACTATGAGCTATGTTTTGAACACAGTGTAAGAACGCTTTAAATTGTTTTATTTTCTCGGTTTGGATATTCTAGGTGTTATTCCTTAATTTATATATTTTCATTTTATGCATAACAGATTATCACAACAAAATAGCATATAATAAAAATTTAAAAAAAACTTATCAATTTTATGATATACTTCTCGTTATATATCGGGATTTTAGGTTAAAAGACTTGAGAAAAAAACAAAACAAATATTAGACGCTATAAGCGCAAAAATAAGGAATTTAACATTTTTTATTGTATTTCTATAATCATCCGGAATTTTAGGCTACAAGTTAAAAGAAGAACAAAAAAACTAGTAAATATTTAAATTGTGGTTAAAACAACTAAAAATCTGCTTATTTAAACATATAAACACCATAAAAAAAGTAGGATATTTTTTGTTAGAGATTTTGAATTAAAGAAAAAAGAGAATAAGCACGATGGAAAATTTGACAATAAATGTTATGACAAGTATAATTTTAATTAATTTAGATAGATTTAAATACAACCAGAGTGCTTTTTATAAAGCGCAAGAGAGCACTACTAGTAAACAAAACACACAAGGAGGTTTATCTAGATGGGCAAAAAAATGACTATAGATGGTAACAATGCCGCATCTTATGTTGCATATGCTTTCAGTGAAGTTGCAGCTATATACCCTATAACACCTTCCTCACCGATGGCAGAATATGCAGACGAGTGGGCAGCTAAAGGTGTGAAAAATATGTTTGGACAACCACTCAGATTAGCTGAGATGCAATCCGAAGCAGGTGCGGCAGGTGCAGTACATGGATCACTCGCAGCAGGCGCATTAACAACAACCTACACTGCAAGTCAAGGATTATTATTAATGATTCCTAACATGTATAAAATAGCTGGCGAATTATTGCCATGTGTATTTCATGTTTCAGCCAGAGCGCTAGCAGCTCATGCACTTAACATATTTGGTGATCACGCTGATGTAATGGCTTGCAGGCAAACTGGGTTTGCCATGTTGTCATCAAATTCAGTGCAGGAGGCTATGGATCTAGCCCTAGTTTCACATTTAGCAACACTCAAATCAAAAGTTCCATTTATACATTTTTTTGATGGTTTTAGAACAAGTCACGAAGTTAGTAAGATTGATGCAATTGATTATGATGATATGAAATCCTTAGTTGACATGTCTGACATTGAGGATTTTAGGAGAAGAGCACTCAATCCAGAGCATCCAATTCAAAGAGGTACTGCACAAAATGGTGATATTTATTTTCAAAACAGAGAAGCCTGTAATGTTTATTATCAAAAAGTGCCCGCAATTGTATCGGAATGCATGGAAAAGGTTTCAAGTCTTACTGGCAGAAAATATACCATCTTTGATTATGTAGGCGCAAAAAACGCTGACAAAGTGATAGTAATAATGGGATCTGGAGCAGAGGCGGTCGAAGAAACAGTAGCATATCTTAATTCATGCGGTGGGAAAACTGGTGTATTAAAGGTTAGGCTATTCCGTCCATTTGCTGCTGAATTATTTGTACAAGCCATTCCAAAAACAGTAAAACATATAACAGTTTTAGATAGAACTAAAGAGCCTGGCGCCTTGGGCGAACCTCTTTATTTAGATGTTGTAGCGGCTTTTGCGGCAAGCGGACGTAAAGTCAAGATTCTAGGTGGCAGGTATGGACTTGGTTCAAAAGAATTTACACCATCTATGGTAAATGCAGTATTTGATAATATGACAGGGGATGCTAAAAACGGATTCACTGTTGGAATTACTGATGACGTAGCAAATACATCGTTAGAAGTTAAAGAATTTATAAACGCAGCACCCGAAGGGACAATACGTTGTAAGTTTTATGGTTTGGGGTCTGATGGAACTGTGGGTGCTAATAAGAATAGTATTAAAATAATCGGTGATCATACTGATAAGTTTGTTCAAGGTTATTTTGTTTACGATAGCAAGAAATCAGGCGGCATAACAATATCGCATCTACGTTTTGGAAACACACCAATAAAAAGTTCATACTTAATAGATCAGGCGGATTTTGTTGCTTGCCATACACCAAGTTATTTGTTTAGATACGATATGTTGTCAGACTTAAAAGAAGGTGGGGTTTTCTTGTTAAACAGTGTATGGTCGCCTGATGAAATGAGTGAACAGTTGCCTGCTTCTGTAAAGAACCAAATAGCTAAGAAAAAGGTGCGTTTTTATACAATAAACGCTAATGCAGTCGCTGGAGCTATTGGTTTAGGTGGACGCATTAACGCAATCATGCAAGCTGCATTTTTTAAACTTGCTGACATAATGCCATATGAAGAGGCTGAACGCTATATGAAAGAGGCTGTCAAAAAAACATATGGAAAGAAAGGTGATGCGGTTGTTAATATGAATTATGCGGCAATTGACAAAGCGACATCTGAGCTTTTTGAGGTTGAATATCCAGATAATTGGAATGATACAATTGATGGTGCTCCAATGATAGTTCCAGCGGATGACGCATATTTCAAAAATGTTATTAATCCTATTTTAAAGCAAGAAGGCGACAAATTGCCTGTATCTGCATTTAACGCAGATGGTGTTGTTCCAGTAGGAACAACGAAATTTGAAAAACGTGGCATAGCAGTTAGCGCACCCAGGTGGATTAAGGAAAATTGCATACAATGCAATCAGTGCTCTTTTGTATGCCCACATGCGGTTATACGTCCTGTTCTAGCTACGCCTGAACAATTAAAGGATGCCCCAGATTTATTTGAAACAAAAGATGCCTCTGGATTTAAAGGATATAAATTTAGGATGCAAATAAGTCCATATGATTGCACAGGTTGTGGAAGTTGCGTTAATGTATGTCCATCAAAAGTAAAATCATTGGAGTTAAAGCCAATTGCTGAAATGATAGCAAATGAAGCAAAGAACGCAGAATTTGCAGCACAACTGCCAGAGGCTGACAAAGTATACAAAGAAGACACTGTAAAAGGTTCACAATTTAAGAAGCCATTATTTGAGTTTAGTGGTGCTTGTGCAGGATGTGGTGAAACACCATATGTTAAATTGATTACTCAGTTGTTTGGTGAGAGAATGGTCGTGGCAAATGCTACGGGCTGCTCTAGCATTTATGGTGGTTCAGCGCCTACATGTCCATATACAACTAATGACGCAGGGAGAGGGCCAGCATGGGCCAATTCTTTATTTGAAGATAATGCAGAATTTGGTTATGGAATGCAACTCGCATATAAGCAAAGGCGTGCAGCTCTTGCTGAGAAAATTTACAATTTAAAATCAAAGTTTGATGAAAACAGTGAAGAAGGATTAATTTGCAAAGAATGGATAGACAATTTTGATTCAGCAGAAGGTAGTAAGCTAGCAACAGAAAAGCTTCTATCTATGATAGAGAGTAGATTAAATAGTAATGTGGAGGAGCTTTTAATTGAAAGAGAGATATATGCTGATAAGGATTGTCTTATTAAAAAATCAATTTGGATTTTTGGTGGAGATGGTTGGGCATATGATATAGGCTATGGTGGATTAGATCATGTGCTAGCAATGGGTGAAGATGTTAATGTTCTTGTGTTAGATACAGAAGTTTATTCAAACACAGGAGGACAGGCTAGCAAGTCAACGCCTACTGCATCCATCGCTAAATTTGCGGCGAGTGGGAAGCGATTAAAGAAAAAAGACCTAGGTATGATGGCGATGAGTTATGGTTATGTCTATGTTGCACAAGTTAGCATGGGTGCCAATATGAATCAATTGTTAAAAGCTATTAAAGAAGCCGAAGCCTACAAAGGTCCATCATTGATTATTGCATATGCTACTTGTATTAATCATGGTGTTAACATGACATACGCTATGACTGAAATGAAAAAAGCTGTTGAATGCGGATATTGGAATTTATATAGATACAATCCACAAATGGTTGCAGATGGAAAAAATCCATTTACATTAGATAGTAAAGATCCAGTAGGTGATTATAAGCAATTTTTAACAGGTGAAGTGCGATATGCGAGTCTTAAAAAACAATATCCAGAAATAGCGGATGCCTTGTTTGAAAAGAATCAAGAAGATGCTAAGGAAAGATTAGAATCATACAAATATCTAGCAGGCAAAGCCCAAAATTAGCATTTGTAAAAGAATTTAAATTTTTGCTTATAAAAATAGCTATAGCAAGAATATTGCAAAAAAAAACCAACTATTTGCACAGTTGGTTTTTTTTACTACATAACTTAAAAATTTTTCAATTGGTGCGCCTCCAGGGACTCGAACCCTGGACCCACTGATTAAGAGTCAGTTGCTCTACCAACTGAGCTAGAGGCGCTAGTAAAAGTGTCAAAATAACATTAGTCAATATATTATCATAACAAAACACAAAATTGCAAATAAAAAAACAAGAAAAATGCAATTTCAATATTTTAGCAAGTTATAAAGCTTACAAATGGATTTTAAAATAATATCAGATCGTGTTTCAAAGTGCGTTGCAGGCTCTGAATTTGTATTATTATAAACGCAACCGGTGAGGCGAATTTAAATGCGAATAAGATTATAAATAGTTTGTGCTAGGTTATAGAGTTTACAAAGGAGTTAATTTAGTAAATACAGTTAAGTTTTTTTAAAAAACTTGAAATTAGGCCTTCAATTTGCTTGACAGAGTATTATTATATTTGTTAAACTAGTCAAGCGCGTTTTTATGGGCGTGTTTTAGAGTGTTTAGAATAAAGAATATTGCGTTGGAAAGTGATAAGTAATTATTAAAAACCAGTGTTAATTCTTAAAACTAAACTAAATTCAAGATTTACTACACGGCGGTCACGCCGTTTCTTAAGAGCGGCATATGATATGCGCGGGTGGGTGGTAATGTGAATTTATTAAATATCCGGCAAAAGCCCCTTATTTATTCCTCAAAAACCATAAATACTATGAAAACATCGATTAGTTTGCTAGTATAACGCAAACCTGGCAATTTAAACATTTAGTTTAATAACTAGTTGATATAAAGAAATCATGCCTGGAGGATGAATGTCAATGGCAAGTCAAAAAATTAGGATAAAGTTAAAAGCTTATGATCATTATTTGATCGATGCATCTTGTGAAAAGATTGTCGATGCGGCAACAAGATCAGGTGCAAGCATTTCTGGTCCTATACCTTTACCTACTGAAAAAGAGGTAATAACAATATTAAGGTCTCCTCACAAACATAAGGATAGTCGAGAACAATTTGAAATGAGAACACATAAACGTTTAGTTGACATATATAATTGTTCAACAAAAACAGTTGAATCATTAATGAAACTCGATTTGCCAGCTGGCGTTGATATTCAGATCAAGTTATAAGGGGGCAGAGGTAAACATTATGGATAAAGCTATACTAGGAAAAAAGTTAGGAATGAGCCAGATATTTGCAGCGGATGGTACTGTAATTCCAGTATCTATTGTTGAGGCTGGCCCATGCCCTGTAGTGCAGGTTAAAACTATTGAAAAAGATGGTTATAATGCTATAAAGATTGCGTACAAAAAAATAACCTCTCAGAAAAAGCTTAAAAGTCCAGATAACGGACAATTTAAAAAAGCGGGTGTTGTAGCGCATAAATTACTAAAAGAATTTAGATTAGCAAATTGTGAAAAATACAAAACAGGCGATATGATTAATTGTGAGCTTTTTCAAAAAGGTGACAAGGTTGATGTAACGGGAAAAACAAAAGGCAGAGGATTTAGTGGTACGATAAAGAGATGGAATACTCATTGTGGGCCCAAAGCGCATGGTTCTGGTTATCATCGTGGTGTGGGTTCTTTGGGTGCTAACAGCACACCTAGCAGAGTTTTTAAAAACAAAAAGATGCCTGGCCAATATGGTAATGAGCAAGTTACCATTCAAAATCTTGAGATAATAAAAATAGACTCTAGTCGCAACCTTATTTTCGTAGCAGGTGGCATACCAGGTCCAAACGGAGGCACCGTTGCAATAAAAGAAACTGTTAAGCGAGTAAAGAAAGGGTCAAAATGGTTTAAAGAACCTAAACCCATAGCTGCCGCTGGTAAAAAATAATTAAGGAGGCCGCGAAATGATTAAAGTAGATGTGTTAAACACTAAAGCTGAAAAAGTTAAAGATATTGAACTTCCAGAAGATATTTTTGGGTTAGAGTACAATAATGCACTTATCCATCAGGTTGTTGTCGCTCAACTTGCAAACAAAAGGCAAGGTACAAAAAGCACTCTTACAAGAACTGAAGTTAGAGGTGGTGGAGCCAAACCCTGGAGGCAAAAAGGAACTGGCAGAGCTAGACAAGGAAGCATACGTGCACCACAATGGATAAAAGGTGGCGTTGTCTTTGCTCCAAAGCCTCGTGATTTCAGAAAGAAAGTAAACAAGCGCATGAAAACTACAGCATTGTTTATAGCTTTAAGCAAAAAACTCACTGATGGTGACATAATAGTTTTAAACAAATTTGAGATTGAAGAAGCAAAAACCAAACAAATTGTTGGCATTTTAAAAAGCCTTGGGCTCGACAAACAAACTCATTTATACCTTAATGGTGTGGGCGAAGATATTAAAAGGGCCGCAAACAATTTACAAGAGTTTACAGCATATGATGTTCAATTGATTAATGTATATGACATAATTCGCGCGCAAAAGTGCTTATTTACTGAGGATGCCATCAACAAATTGTTGGAGGTATACGCATAATGAATGTTATTGAAAACTTATATGATATCATAATAAAACCAATCCTAACAGAAAAGAGTTATAAGCACGTATCATCAAAACGTTATGTTTTTCGTGTAATTAAAAATGCTACTAAACAGCAAATTAAAATAGCAATAGAAACTATATTTGGTGTTCAAGTGGCAAAGGTTAATACTCTTAAAGTTACAGGTAAGATTAAGCGAAGGGGCAAATATGAAGGAAGAACTACTTCATACAAAAAGGCCTATGTAACGCTTACAAACAACAGTAAGGCAATCGAATTTTTCGATAGCTTGTCGTAGGAGAGCAAGATGGCAATAATTAGATATAAACCAACATCACCCGCCCGCCGCAATATGAGTGTTCTGGATTATGCCGAGATCACATCAGACAAACCAGAAAAGAGTTTGCTTGTAAGCAAAAACAAGAGCGGTGGTCGTAATAACACAGGAAAAATAACTGTTAGACATATAGGTGGCGGGAATCGTAACAAATATCGTATAATAGATTTCAAACGCGACAAAGAAGGCGTTCCTGCAAAAGTTGCATCTATTCAGTATGATCCAAACAGATCAGCGAATATTGCTTTATTATGGTATGCGGATGGTGAGAAACGCTATATTTTAGCACCAGTTGGTTTGAAAGTTGGCGATTCCGTTATGACTGGACCCGGTGCAGATATAAAGGTTGGTAATGCCCTGCGTTTAGCGGATATTCCTGATGGTACTATGGTTCATAATATTGAGATGTATCCAAAGAGGGGCGGACAAATAGCAAGAGCCGCAGGTGGTGCCGCACAACTTATGGCAAAAGAAGGAAAAAAAGCTACGCTGCGCATGCCTTCTGGTGAAATGAGGTATGTGCCATTACAATGCAAAGCGACTATAGGACAAGTAGGAAACTTAGAATATGAACTAGTGAGCCTGGGAAAGGCGGGACGCAAACGACATATGGGAGTAAAACCTACTGTGAGAGGTGTTGTAATGAATCCATGCGATCACCCACATGGTGGTGGTGAAGGAAAATCACCGATAGGTATGTCAACTCCTGTAACTCCATGGGGCAAGCCTGCGCTTGGATATAAGACGCGTAATAAAAAGAAACCCTCTAGCAAGTTCATAATTAAAAGAATTAATTAGGAGATATTAAATGAGTAGATCTGTTAAAAAGGGACCTTTCGTGGCGGAGAGCCTGATAAAAAAAATAATAGCTATGAATGGAAAAGGTGAAAAGAGACCTGTTAAAACTTGGTCACGCGCCTCAACAATATTTCCTGAATTTGTAGGGCACACAATTGCAGTACATGATGGAAAAAAGCATGTACCAGTTTACATCACCGAAGATATGGTAGGACTTAAACTAGGTGAATTTGCACCAACACGTACATTCCGTGGACATGCTGGTGGAAAAACCACATCTAAGAGATAGGAGGTTAGTATGGCAACAAGAACCAGAGAAAAACACGAAAAGCTAGAAGCTTCGCGTGACAAGCGACCATATGCGGTAGCTAAAAACATAAGGATTTCACCATATAAAGTGAGAGCTGTTTTGGATGTTATAAGAGGGAAAAAATATAATGAAGCAGTTGCTATGCTAAATGCACTTAACAAATCCTCATGTGATCCTATCTTGAAAGTGCTTAAATCAGCAGCAGCAAATGCCGAAAACAATAGTGGATATGATGTAGACACATTGGTTTTAGCTGAATGCTTTGCAGATCAAGGTCCAACACTCAAAAGGATGATGCCGAGAGCTAAAGGCAGAGGCAATCGAATTTTGAAACGCACAAGTCATATAACCATAAGACTTGACGCAAACACCTCCATACAAACAACTGACAGGAGATAGATTCAAATGGGACAAAAAGTTAATCCGCATGGACTTAGAGTTGGTATTATAGAACCTTGGAGTTCAAAATGGTATGCTAACAAACATTTAACTGCTAAATACATTCTTGAGGACCACAAGATACGTGAGTACTTAAAGAAAAATTATTATGATGCAGCTATCTCAAAAATTAATATTGAGCGCGCGGCAAACACAATAAACATAGATTTGTTTTGTGGCAAACCTGGAGTTGCTATCGGAAAGATGACTAAAAACAGACGCACAGATGATAGCAATAAGACAGAAGAGAGAGATGATGCAAAAAAGGCTACTCGTGGTATTGATGTGATAAATGCACAAATTTCCAAGATTATTGGAAAGGATAAATCTTTAAACGTCAATGTGAGAGACATAAAGAATATAAGTTTGGATAGTCAGCTTGTTGCTGAAAACATAGCACAGGCCTTAGAACGAAGAACAGCGTTTAGAAGGGCTATGAAGCAAGCAATGGGACAAACTATGAGAGCTGGCGCTAAAGGAATCAAAACGATGGTTTCAGGACGTTTAGATGGTGCTGAAATCGCAAGAAGTGAACATTACCATGAAGGTTCTATTCCACTACAAACACTTAGAGCTGATATTGATTATGGGTTTGCGGAAGCAAAAACAACATATGGCATAATAGGTGTTAAGGTATGGATCTATAAAGGTGAAGTTTATGGTAAAGTAAAAGGAGGTAGAGACTAATATGTTAATGCCTAAAAGAGTAAAGAGAAGGAAACAACATCGCGGCAGAATGACTGGCAAGGCTACAAAAGGAAATGTTATAGCATATGGCGAGTATGGTTTAGTGGCACTAGAGCCAGCTTGGATTACTAGCAATCAGATTGAAGCTGCTCGTATAGCAATGACTAGATATATAAAACGTGGCGGCCAAGTTTGGGTGAACATTTTCCCTCACAAACCTGTTTCGAAAAAACCAGCTGAAACCCGCATGGGTAGTGGTAAAGGTGCTCCAGAATATTGGGTAGCAGTAGTTAAACCACAACGCGTACTTTTTGAAATGAAAGGAGTTTCTGAGGAAATAGCAAGAGAGGCTTTGCGTTTAGCATCACATAAACTCCCTATAAAAACGAAGTTTGCAAAAAAAGCAGATAGTGCGTTGGAGGTAAAGAATGAAAGCATCTAATTTTTTTGAGATGACCAATGCAGAACTTGGTAACAAAGTTAATGAATTGAAAGCTGAGTTGTTTAATCTTAGGTTTAAACATTCTGCCAGACAATTAAGTAATCCTTTGATTCTTCACGAGACTAAAAGGGATATAGCGAGAGCAAAAACCATATTACGTCAACGTGAACTTGGTTTGTGTCAAGAGCCAACTGTTGAAATCAAAAAAAGACGATTTCGTAAAGAAAAAATTGAAAAGGAGGACTAAAAACGCAGTATGGACAGAAATCTTAGAAAAACAAGAATCGGCGTTGTAGTCAGTGCAAAGATGGACAAAACTGTTGTTGTAGCAGTTGAACAGATAGTGCGTCATCCTCTCTACAAGAAGTTCATTAAGAGAACTAAGAAGTTTAAAGCTCATGATGCAGAAAACGCTTGCAAACTGGGTGATAAAATTGAAATAATGGAAACTAGGCCGCTCTCTAAAGAAAAACGTTGGCGTTTTGTCAACTTTATAGAGCAAGCTAAATAGGAGGGCATAGAAATGATACAACCTCAAACCAGACTCAAAGTTGCAGACAATAGCGGTGCAAAAGAGATAATGTGTATACGCGTGTTAGGCGGTTCTTTCGTGCGAAGTGGTAATATAGGTGATGTTATAGTAGCCTCTGTTAAGACTGCAACCCCAGGTGGTGCGGTTAAAAAAGGCGATGTAATAAAAGCGGTTATTGTTAGAACACATAAAGGTTTAAGACGAAAGGATGGAACCCATATAAAGTTTGATGATAATGCGGCAGTTATTATTGATAATCAAAAACAACCACGCGGGTCACGTATATTTGGACCTATAGCAAGAGAGTTAAGAGAGAGAGATTACATGAAAATCATCTCACTTGCTCCTGAAGTATTGTAGGAGGCGCGAGTAAATGAAATTCAGCGTTAAAAATGATGATTATGTTATGATCATAGCAGGAAAAGACAAAGGTAAGACCGCACACGTAAAGTCGTTAGATAGGATTAACCACAGAGCGTTAATAGAAGGTGATGCTCTTAAAACACGTAATATTAAAGCAGTTAAAGCAAGACGCGCATCTGATAAGGGTGGCAGAATAGAGCAACCAGGCACTATAGATGTTAGCAATCTTATGCCAATATGTTCTCAATGCGAGAAGCCTACAAGAGTTGGTTATCGTATTGATGAAGAGGGTGATAAGGTTAGAGTTTGCAAAAAATGCGGTTCAACATTAGAAGCATCTAAGTCCACTGCTAGAAAAATGGATAGGAAGGCTAGGATTGCTGCTAAAAAGAAAGAAAAAGAAAAGCGCGCTGAAAATGCCGCAAATAAAGAAGAATAAGGAGGTTTTCGATGGCTAAGAGTAAAGAAACGACGACTGAACAAAAAAAAGCGGTCGTGCAGAGAGAACCTAAGACCAAAAAGAAAGATGAAGTGATTGAAGTAGGCGCTTCTCAAGAAAAACTCCCAAATAGACTTAAAGAGAAGTACAAAACACAAGTCATTTCTCAATTAGTTAAGACATACAAATACAGTTCAGTAATGGAAGTTCCAAAGCTCGAGAAAATTGTGTTAAACATGCGCTTGGGTGACATCAAAGACAACGGCAAGAGTGTTCAATTAGCTGTTAAGGAACTTGAACTTATAGCAGGACAGAAACCAATTCTAACAAAAGCAAAGCATTCTGTTGCAAATTTTAAGGTTAGACAAAACCAGGATATTGGTGCAAAAGTAACTCTGCGCGCTAGTAGAATGTGGGATTTCTTAGATAAATTAATAGCAATAGCTCTGCCACGTGTGCGTGACTTTAGAGGCGTATCACCAAAATCATTTGATGGAAGAGGCAATTATGCGCTTGGTATTAAGGAGCAATTAATATTTCCAGAAATTGCTTATGACCAGGTGGAAAAGGTTAGAGGTTTTGACATATGTTTTGTAACGACCGCTAAGACAGATGCAGAGGCTAAAGAGTTGTTAACACTACTCGGCATGCCTTTTGCGAGATAGGAGGCTTCAATGGCTAAGAAAGCTTTAGTTAATAAACAGCAAAGGAAGCAAAAATTCTCAACTAGAGAATACACACGATGCTCAATTTGTGGTAGACCACATGCCGTACTTAGAAAATATGGCATATGCAGATTATGTTTTAGAAAACTTGCTTACAATGGTGAAATTCCAGGCGTTCGCAAGTCAAGTTGGTAGGAGGTTTGTATGACTGTAACTGATCCAATAGCAGATATGCTAACTCGTATAAGGAACGGATTAACAGCAAAACACGAAAGTGTTGATGTTCCAGCGTCAAAAATTAAATTTTCAATTGCTGAAATTTTAGTACAAGAAGGATATTTGAAGGCTGCTAAAATCATCGAAGATGAAAAGAAAGTTCAGAATACTATTCACATTGACTTAAAGTATATGGGAAATAAAGAAAGTGTTATAAAGGGTTTGAGGAGAATTTCTAAACCAGGGTTACGCGTCTTTGCAAAAAGCGAGGCTATCCCAAAGGTTCTGAATGGTTTAGGCATCGCTGTTATCTCCACATCAAAGGGCGTTATGACAGATAAAAAAGCTAGAATACTAGGTGCGGGCGGTGAAGTCCTAGCCTATGTTTGGTAGGAGGTAAAAGATGTCCAGAATAGGAAGAATGCCAATTAAACTTAATAAAGGAGTAACTGCCAGTTTCACAGATGGAATAGTTACTGTTAGTGGTCCTCTAGGCACTTTATCTCAAGCAATAGCGAATGACAAAATTGATATAAAAATCGAAGGTGATGAATTGTTGGTCTTGCGTAGTGCTGAAACTAAAGAAGCTAAAGCCGCACACGGACTATATAGAGCTTTGATTTTCAACATGACAGTAGGCGTTGAAAAAGGTTATGCTAAGTCATTAGTTATAGCAGGTGTTGGTTACAAGGCTGTTAATAATGCAGGCAAAGTAACGCTTTCAGTAGGATATAGTCATACGGTAGACCTTGTTCCACCTAGTGATATTAAATTGGAAATTGTTTCACCTACTGAATTAGTTGTAAAAGGTATTGACAAAGTAAAAGTAGGTCAATTTGCGGCTGATATTAAAACCATTCGCAAACCAGAGCCTTATCATGGATATGGTATCAGATACAAAGATGAAACCATACTACGAAAAGCTGGCAAGAAAGCTGGTAAGTAAGGAGCAGAGAAATGTTAAATAAACCTGACAAAAACGCAGAACGCACAAAGAGACACAACCGATTAAGAAACAAGTTGTCTGGCACCTCAGATATTCCACGTCTTAATGTTTATAGATCTCTCAACAATATTTATTCTCAAATCATAGATGATGAGAAAGGTGTTACTCTGACACAGGCAAATTCCTTAGAAGCTGCTATTGTTGAAAAGTCTTCAGGAAAAACCAAAGTAGAGGTTGCAAAACTAGTAGGCGAATTTCTTGCTGAAAAGGCATTGAGTATAGGTGTAAAAAGTGTTGTGTTTGATAGGGGCGGTTATGTATATACAGGCCGTATAAAAGCCCTAGCAGAGGGTGCTCGTAATGGCGGACTTGAATTTTAGGAGATAGATTGACAATGGCAAGAAACGATAGAGAAAGACCACAAAAGGATGATCTTATAAAAAAGACGGTTAGAGTCAACAGAGTGGCTAAAGTTGTTAAGGGCGGACGAAATATGCGTTTTTCCGTCATGGTGGTTGTAGGTGATGGTAAAGGCAGCGTTGGTGCAGGCACTGGCAAAGCAGCTGAAGTCCCAGAAGCAATTGAAAAAGCAACAAAAGCTGCTACAAAAGCGATGTTTAAAGTATCGACGAGTGGTTCTACCATACCTCATGCTACAGTAGGAGAATTTGGTTGTGGAAAAGTAATTTTATTGCCGGCTCCTGAAGGAACTGGTGTTATTGCAGGTGGCGCGGTCCGTATGGTTTTGGAAGTTAGTGGAATACCTAACATAAGAACAAAGTCATTAGGTACTAATAATCCAATAAACAGTGTAAAAGCTGCTATCAATGGACTAAAGAGTCTTAGAACCGCTGAAGACGTTGCAAGAGCTCGTGGCAAGGCCGTAGAAGATATCATAAATTAGGAGGTTTCCATGGGTAAAGTTAAAGTAACCTTAGTTAAAAGCACAATAGGGTGCGTGAAAGAACAAAAGGCAAATGTAGAGGCCCTAGGCCTTAGAAAGTTAAATTCAACCAGAATTCACGAAGATAATGAAACTTTGCGTGGTAAAATATCCAAAGTAGCACATCTTGTCAAAGTTGAAGTTGTTGAATAGGAGGCAATGGTATGGGCAGTCAATCAAATGAAAAAATGAAGTTACATGAACTGAGACCTGCAAAGGGGGCTGTCACGCCAGCTAAGCGATTGGGGCGTGGAATTGGATCGGGCCTTGGTAAAACAAGTGGAAAAGGACATAAAGGACAATGGGCTAGGAGCGGCGGTGGCGTTCGTCCAGGCTTTGAAGGCGGTCAAATGCCTTTAGCTAGACGCCTACCAAAACGCGGTTTTAATAGTCGATTTAAAGCTGTCTATTCCATAGTTAATGTTGGTGATCTCAATAGGTTTCCTGATGATAGTGTTATCACGATAGAATTGCTTTATGAAGAGCGCCTTGTAGGGAAAATAGAACCATATGGACTTAATGTTTTAGGTGATGGAGAACTAACTACAAGACTCACTGTAAAAGCCAAGAAATTCACAAAATCCGCTCTTGAAAAAATAGAGAAAGCGGGTGGTAAAGCAGAGGTAATTTAATGCTTCAAACATTTAAGAATGCTTTTCAATCGAAAGATATTAGACTGAAGATGTTTTTCACACTTCTTTTAATATTGATCTACAGAATAGGATGTTTTATCCCTATTCCAGGTGTTGATGCGAGTTCAAGCGGCTTGCTTAAAATGACGCAAGAAAGTGACTTCCTAATGATGTTCTCAGCTATAACAGGAAGTGCTTTTCAGAATGGAACATTGTTCTCACTAGGAATAGTGCCGTTTATTAATTCGTTTATAATCATGCAATTATTAACTTTAATTGTCCCAAAATTAGAAAAGCTTTCTAAAGAGGGTGATGATGGTAGAAAAAAGATAGCACAATACACAAGGTATGTCGCAATTATCTTAGCAATAATACAAGCGATAGGTGTTATGTTTGCATGGCAGGACTACATATCTCCTGTATTTGGAACGTCAGAGAGCAGTCGTATATTTACAATGATCTTTATCGTTATAATATTAACAGGTGGATCATCTCTGATTATGTGGCTGGGTGAGAGAATAACGGAGTATGGGATTGGAAATGGAACCTCTTTAATCATATTCATAGGTATAATAGGTTCTTTAGGTAATACTATATACACAGCAATGTTTAATGTTATACCAAACCAGGTTGAAAATCAAGATACAACGGGCATCTGGTATTTGTTGGGATTTTTCTTGCTAGTAATTATATTGTTCTTCTTTATAGTTTTTGTAGATATGGCAGAGCGCAAAATATCTGTACAATATGCAAAGCAAATTAAAGGAAACAAAATGTATGGTGGCCAATCAAGCTATATCCCTATAAAAGTAAATGCAAGCGGTGTTATGCCAATTATATTTGCCTCATCAATAATCATGTTTCCCCAAATGATAATCCAATTTGCTAACTTGGGTGCTTCTAGTTTTGGACTGTGGTGGGCAGAGTGGGTAGGAACAAACGGCAAATTGTATGCCCCGGTAACATTTATTCTTATTATTTTCTTTGCATATTTTTATGCACAGATTCAGTTTAACCCAGATGATATCTCAAGGATGTTGCAGAAAAACGGAGGATTTATTCCAGGTATTAGACCAGGCAAATCTACTAGTGATCATCTAAGGAAAATTAATAATAGATTAACCTTGTTTGGAGCGTTGTTCTTAGCGGTTATTGCATTAGTGCCAACACTGCTATTGCAGCAGATACCTGGTTTCCAACCTCTGGGGTTGCAAAACGGATTCTCTGCTACAGGACTATTAATCGTAGTATCAGTTGCACTCGAATTCCAAAAACAATTAGAATCACAACTTCTTGTTAAAAATAATAAAGGATTCCTTAAATAGTTATGAAGATAGTATTATTAGGCGCGCCAGGTGCTGGCAAAGGTTCGCAGGCAGAGCTGATTGGAAAAAAATATGGAATTGCACATGTCTCTACGGGTGAGGCATTCAGATCCAATTTAAAGGAAAAAACCATGATTGGATTATATGCTAAGACTTTTATGGATAAAGGACTTTTAGTGCCTGATGAAATTGTAGTTGAAATAGTTGAATCTAGATTAAAACTAGAAAACTGTAAAAACGGCTTTATGTTGGACGGATTTCCAAGATCCATAGTACAAGCTGAGTTTTTAGATAAATTTACAAAACTCGATTGTGTAATTAACATAGAAGTTCCTTTTGATGTTATAATTAAAAGGCTGAGTGGCAGACGAAGCTGTGTATGTGGCGCGATATATAATATTGAATCTCATAAATCAGATAAGTGTCCAAAATGTGGTGAAATCTTATTTACACGCGATGATGACAGAGAAGAGGCAATCAAAAATCGTCTTAAGGTTTACGAGTCTACGACCGCTCCTCTTGTTGAATATTATGAAAATAAGGGATTATTAAAAACAGTAGTTGGTGCTGATACTATAGTTGATACTTTTAAGAAGGTTGAATTAGTTTTGGATCAACTCGCAAATCGTTGAGTGTAATTATGAGTGGTGTCAAAAGCGATTACGAATTAGCAGCAATGCGACGCTCAGGTGCGATTCTTAGAGATTTACTCTTGTATATGCAAGAGATTGTACGAGAAGGCATTACCACTGCGTATTTAGACGCAAAGGCATTAGAGTTTATTACACTGCATAATGCCTACCCTTCCTTTAAAGGTTATAATGGATTTCCAGGTGCAATATGCGTATCGATTGATGATGAGGTAGTACATGGAATTCCGGGCAACAGATTCCTAGAAGAAGGGATGTTAGTTAAAGTTGATGCAGGCGTTCTGTTAAATGGATATCATACGGACGCAGCTAGAACATTTGAAATAGGTCATGTGTCAGCGGAAAAACATAAATTAGCAACTGTTTGCAAGGAATGTTTTTTTGTGGGCGCGGAGCAACTCAAGAATGGTGCTAGACTAGGTGATTATGGTGCCACAGTGGCAAACTATGTACATATGAATGGTTACACTGTTGTGCGTGAATTATCTGGACATGGAATAGGCAAGAATTTGCATGAAGATCCTAACGTCTTTAACTTTGGTGAGAAAGGACGTGGCCGTAGAGTTAGCACTGGGATGACATTAGCTCTTGAACCGATGATCAATCTAGGTGCTCGCTCGGTACAAGATGATCCAGAAGATGGGTGGACAATTCGAACTTCAGATGGATCACCATCAGCGCATTATGAAAACACCGTAATTATTACTGATACTGGAGTCGAAATAATCACTCTATAAACTTAAAACCTAGGTTATGCGGTTGAATACAAAATGAAAGAGAGGTTAAATTGATTATGCCTGGGTCATTAGAAATAGGAGCAATCGTGTTTTCTAAGTCAGGACGCGATAGTGGGAGGTATTATGTAATTGTTGAAATTGTTGACGATCAATTTGTAAAAATTGTTGATGGCAAATTTAGACGATTAGATAAACCTAAACTGAAAAAAATAAAACACCTTAAACTTACGAACGATTGTTTAAAAAAGATTGCTGATAAGATTAGGGCGAATAAAAAAATCTTTGACGCGGAGATTAATAGTGCGCTCAGGAACTATAATGGTTCTATATAAATACTAACAAGGAGATATATTTTATGTCGAAAGACGACGTCGTTGAAATTGACGGTATCGTTACAGAGGTGCTCCCAAGTACCACTTTCAGAGTGAAATTAACGAATGGGCATGTGATAATTGCTTATTTATCTGGCAAGATGCGTTCACACTACGTTAAAGTTTGTGAAGGCGACAGTGTTAGAGTTGCAATGAGTTTGTACGATCTTAACAAAGGACGGATCGTTTATCGAAATAAAACTTAGATAAATATCAAAAGAGGTAGTAATATGAAAGTAAGACCATCGGTAAAACCGATTTGTGATAAATGTAAAATTATCAAAAGACATGGAAAAGTTATGGTTATCTGTAGCAAGTACCCTAAACATAAGCAAACGCAAGGTTAATCTGAGAGGTAGAAATTGGATTTAAAAACACTACAAGCAGAATATTCGATGATTGTCTTTTTGAATACAAAAGAGAATCGCGATGATATAACATTGTGCAATCTTCCGAGAGAGCGGCTATCCCTAGAAAAGGAATTCTCCGGATTAACATATATACCTAAAACAAACACATTTTGGAGGTTTAACTAAATGGCTCGTATATCAGGTGTAGACTTACCCCGAGAGAAGAGAGTTGAAATAGGTCTAACTTACATTTATGGGATAGGTCGTACTACATCTAACAAGTTGTTAACTAAATGTAATATTGACCCTGACACCAGAGTGAAAGATTTGACTGAGGATCAGATAGTAAAAATTCGTGACTATATAGAAAACGAATTACGCGTTGAGGGTGATCTTAAGCGCGATGTTATGTTGAATATTAAGCGATTAATGGAAATTGGTTCTTATCGTGGTGTGAGACATCGTAAGGGATTACCAGTGCGTGGACAGAGCACTAAGCAAAATGCAAGAACCCGCAAAGGTAAAAAGCGCACCGTTGGTCGCTCGAAGAAGAAGTAGGAGACAAAAAAAATGGCAACAGTCAAAAAAACTGCTATAAAAAGAAGAAAAGACCTGAAACATATTGAAAAAGGTCAAGTTCATATTCATGCTTCATTCAATAATACAATCGTCACAATAACTGATATGAATGGAGCTGTCATCAGCTGGTCATCAGCTGGTAAGCTTAGCTTAAAGGGTAGTCGTAAATCGACTAGTTTTGCAGCTCAACTTGTTGCGGAGGATGCAGCAAAGGCTGCAAAAATGCAAGGATTGCGAAGAGTTGAGGTTTATGTAAAAGGCCCTGGTCAGGGAAGGGAATCTGCTATTAGACAATTACAAGTAGCAGATCTTGAAATAACAAAAATTCAAGATGTATCACCAATCCCACATAATGGTTGCAGACCACCAAAACGTAGAAGGCTGTAATTTAGGAGGATATAGAAAATGGCAAAGTATACTGGTCCTGTTTGTAAATTATGCAGAAGGGAAGGTGCGAAATTATTCTTAAAAGGGGACAGATGTTATGGCAAGCGTTGTGCTATGGAAGTAAATCCACTCCCTCCAGGACAACATGGCGGTGCACGCAAAAAAGCTACACCATACAGCGTTCAATTAAGAGAAAAACAGAAAGCAAAAAGAGCATATGGACTTCTCGAAAAGCAATTTCATATGTATTACGTTAAAGCGGAAAAAATGCGTGGTGTTACTGGTGACAACATGTTTTCTTTAATTGAGAGACGTTTAGACAATGTAGTTTATCGAATGGGCATCGGTTCATCAAGGGCTCAATCAAGACAGATTGTTAATCACAGACATATAACTGTAAATGGAAAACCAGTTGATATCCCATCATACCTAGTGAAGAAGGATGACGTGATTGCAGTCAAAGAGAGTAAAAGGTCAAAACCAATCTTTGAAGAACTTAAGACAATGAAAATAAGTAGTTTACCTAAGTGGCTTACTTTTGATCCATCATCTCTGACAGGTCAAATCACAGCGCTACCAACTCGTGAGGACCTCGATTTATCAATTTCAGAACATATGATAGTTGAGTTGTACTCGAAATAATTAGCAATTTGACAGGAGGTTCATAGAAATGCTAGAAATATTAAAGCCTAAACTCGTAGTTGAAGAAATTGTCAACAGAGCAGAAGCCACATTTGTGGTTGAGCCGTTAGAGCGTGGCTATGGAATAACAATAGGAAACGCACTACGTCGCATTTTGTCAACCGCATTACCTGGCGTGGCAATAATTGGCGTAAAAATTGAGAATGTTGCTCATGAATTTTCCACACTACCAGGCGTAAGAGAAGATATGTGTGAAATTATTCTTAATTTAAAAGAAGTAGCAATAAAAACCTATAACGCAGATTTGTTTGAACAGCATACAGTGATACTTCGAAAACAAAAACCTGGTATTGTTACAGCTGGCGACATTGAAGTAACAAGCGACATAGGTATCATGAATCCCAATGCGTATATATGCACATTGGATGAAGGTGGATCTCTGAATATGGAAATCACCATAGGCAGTGGCCGTGGTTATGTTAGTGCGAAAGAAAACAAAAATCCAAGAGCACCCATTGGATATATTCCAATAGACTCATTATTTTCACCTGTTTTAGCGGTTAGTTATAATGTTGAAAGTACTCGTGTAGAGCAGTCAATTGATTATGACAAACTCTGCATTACTGTGAAAACCAATGCCTCATCGACGCCATGTGAAGCAATCTCACTTGCGGCAAAGATTATGGAAGATCATCTCAGACCATTTATCGATTTGGTAGATACCATGTCTGATGTTGACACTATGATAGTGCCAGAAACAGGAAAACCAAGCAAGACATCTGGAATGACAATAGAAGAACTTGATCTTTCAGTTAGACCTCTTAATTGTTTAAAAAGAGCTGGAATCAGTACTGTTGATGACCTTCTGCAAAAAGATGCTGACGAAATGTTAAAAGTTCGCAATCTTGGCAAGAAGTCATTAGAGGAAGTTGTCAAAAGGCTGGAATTAATGGGACTTGGATTGAATAGAAAGGATAACTAGGAGAAATAAAAATGGCAGCAAATAGAAAATTAGGGAAAAGGACAGATCAACGTGTCCAATTAGTGTATAGTCAAGCATCAGCTCTCTTGTGGAATGGTTCAATACAAACAACACTTGAGAGAGCCAAGGAAGTACGCAAAGTTGCAGAAAAAATGATAACAATAGCAATCCGTTCATACAAGGATAATGTTGAAGTTACAAAGATGAAATTGAACCTCAAAGATGAAAAGGTGCCAGTTAAATTTGTAAACGACGGGCCTAAGAAATTAGCGGCGAGACGCAGGCTGTTAGCAATAGTACAAGACATTCCGGAGAGAAGAGTTCCTAAAGAAAAAATGTCTGAATACAAGAAAAGGACAAAAGATGTAAAGTTCCCTTTAATTGAAAAAATATTCAGAGAATATGCTCCAAAATATGATGAGCGTGCTATTGAGAAAAATGTGGGTGGAGGATATACGCGAATAATTAGAATTGGTAACAGAAGGGGAGACGATGCGTCAATGGTTGTTTTGCAACTGGTTTAATAAATAAAAACCAAAAAGGGTGGAAACCCTTTTTTTTTGAAATTTTTGTGTAAACAATGTTTAACGCTAAATTTCAAAATCTAAAAATGTATGATTAACTTAATTATCAAAGTAAATGTATTTTTAGCCTCAACTATTGTAATTATCAAAATATTATGTCATAATACTTCTAGTTGTTTAACTTTAAACCCATCTTTATGCATTTAACATAAAAGCACCATTAAAATTTTTTTAACCTAAAACGTAAGAATTCAGAGGCAAATTTATACAAAATATCCTATGTGATGAGTGATATGGAGAAACAGACCAAAAAATGTCTAAGGCAAGGCTAAATCACAGTCTATGTAAAACTCAATAAAATTGCAGTTTCCACAAAAAGCAAACCTGGCTATAGTTTATATGCATCTGAGACAAAAGGTGACTGTCAAATCAAATTTGTATAGTTATGTACAAAACAGCTATTGAAATTTTAAAAATCATTTTTTAATGCAAATGAGATTTCAGAAGGTATTTATAACTTTCTTATAGCAGTTGCAAATGCAAAAATGTAGAAAAACTATATATTTGCTGACACCAAATTAAATCAATTATTGATATTTTCATTAATATAGTGTATAATATATAATGCTTAATATTTGCTGTGCTAATTAAGTGAGAATAGTAATGGAGTTGACTATGCCAGTTGCCTTAAAAAAACAATTTATTGTACTAGTTTTGTTTAGTGCAATGCTTATATTTGCAATTTATGCAACCGGATGTTTGTATGTAGAAAACAAGACTACTATTGATAACAATCAATTAAATGAAGATATAAATAACATAACTATTGATATAAAACCCAAAGAAGGGGAATCCAAGGTTTCTTATAGCTCCATAACAGATAGTTTAAAAAACGATGAAGATCATCCTACATACATTTTGAGTTATTCAATGCAAGGTGGAAATTCAAAACCAAATGAATTAGTGTCTACTGTTCAAATTTCGCCACAAGCAACACGAGTAGCTGATGGTCAATTTCGTTATGTATTGGATGGATGGTATACAGATTCTGGATTAAATAATAGAGTAACATTTCCATACACATTAATCGCAAATACTACCTTTTATGCTAAATGGGTTTTTGGTATTGAAACAATTCAAGAATTAAAAAACATTGATCTTAGAATGAATGCTGATTATAGATTAATGAATGATTTGTTGCTAAACAACATAGAATGGATACCACTAGGTTTGCATCTTGCGCCTCCAGATGAAAAAGGAAGAGAGAACACCGTCGTTATACCAGCAGATGGTGGTTTAACCACATTTACAGGCACACTAAATGGCGCTAAACGTGATGCTAATGGGAACGACAGTACTAATGAGCGCTATAAATTATACAATCTTAGTATTATGCCAATTGCAGAAGAGCAATCATATCATTATATGCCGTATGGTTTGTTTGCGTTAATAGGTAAATCAGCAGATGGATCTAGACGCGGCACCGTGTCTAATTTAGAAATAGTATCTGCAAGGATTTTTTTAGATGGTGGCTTTTCACGTTTCTTTATAGGTGGAATAACAGGTAAATTAGTAGGTGGTTTGATTCAAAATTGTCAGGTTAATGGAATTATTAACAACCCAGAACTTATTTATGAAGGTTCTATGTTAGACGATTTTCTAGGCACTACTTATGGCTATGCCTCTCCTACAATTCATACATTTTTAGGTTTGATAACAGGTGGTGTTTCTGCAGGTGGTGAAATCAACAACTCATTTACATCTGGGGTTATTTCATCCGCATCGGTTTCAGAGGGTGTTTTTGTAGGTGGTATTGCTGGATTTAATTGGGATGGGAGAATTGTTAATAGTTACTCATCTGCAAACGTATATGGTCGTTATTCTGGTGGTTTGACTGGTTATAATAATAGTACGATAGACAATTCATATGCAACAGGAATAATAACTGCTAGCATGTCATATGCCTGTTTAGCGGGTGGTGTTACTGCTTATAATGACATAAGTGGAGTAATAACAAAAACATACGCTACAGGCAATGTTTCTGCGAGAACAGCCGGTGGGCTCGTTGCTGTTAATATTTTTAATTACAGTTCTGTGAGTCCTCCAAATATTGCAGGAGATATTATATTTGAGGCTTTAAAAGATAGTCCAGGAGTTGATTCTACTCAAGTCGATGCCGAATTAGCTGCACAAGAAAAAGCTGTCGCAATAGGAGTAGGAACTGGCGGCATAATAAAAAATTGTTTTGCATCTGGCAAAGTCACAGGCAATGAATATGCTGGGGGGTTAATTGCAAGAGCTGAATCCATAATTCCTATTACAGGTGTTAGTGGAATAAAAGCAAAGCCGTTGTCAGCTAATTCATTTTTTATAGCAAATAATTTTGCATATGGTGATGTTGTTATAAAGGCCACCGAGGTGGCATATAAGAATGCGGAAGGTCTTTATGTAATTAGCACAGGCGTTTCGCATTCTGTTTATGCAGGTGGACTTATAGGCCATGCATCGGAAGTGCGAATGATTAGTTGTATTGCATTTGGAAATGTAACAGGGGAATCTCGTAGACCATATGGTGCTGGGGTTCAATATAATCCTGCTTTTGTAGGGAATGTGGTAGGCCAGAGTTCTCAAACTTTGTATGAGGATTTAGCAATTGTTGAGACCGATTATTACATAGGGTTAATTAGCAAAATATTTGGTGTCTCAACACAAATTCTACTTAGAAACGCAGGACAAGAAATAGCTAGCACTTCGATGTCACCCGTAATACCTTATAAGGCAGGTGATAATGGCATTGGGCTCGATAGCATAACATATCTGACATCATCATATGATGCAACAGTAGCACCTGGTCTTGGTTTTGACACTACAATATGGGATTTTACAGATGTTGATTTTCAAAATAAAAGGTATCCAAGGTTTGCTAGATAATGTTTAGTGCAGAAGTTAAAATCAAGAAGAGTGAATGGGTTGCTTGTAATATGTATTATCTTAAGAAATACATAGGAATACGTGAGAGTCTATTATTGTTGTTTCTTTTTATAGCGGGAATTGTTTTAGGGATTATTGCACAAAATTTATTTGTTCTAATTATGTGTGGTGTTACTGTTTTGCTTGCAATTGTTTGTATTGCAATATATTATATAACAGGACTCTCTGGGTATAAACAAGAATTTGAAAAGCGTGGTGCGATAAAATGGAATATCTCTTTTAATGAACTTGGTATAACTGCAGATGTTTATGAAGAGGATGGCGCTACAAAATACACTGATAAAAAATTGTATGAAGAATTAGATAGAGTAGCACTACTGAAAGACAGAGTATATATTTATTTTAATGCGGCTTTGATGTTTTATATCAAACATTCTGATTTTGTTGAAGGTAATTTTATCGAGTTTTGTGATTTTTTAAAGGAACGTGTAGATGCCAAAAAATTCAAAATGAAAGCAAAATTCAAATTTTACAAAGAAGTTAAATAAAACACAAAATAAATCAAGGTGCAGGGAGGAATCAAATGGATAATTTAGACGAAATTAGAATGAGAATTAAGGACTTAAGAGAATTTTCAGACTATACACCCCAATTTTTTGCTGACAAACTTGGTTTACCTGTTGACCTTTATTTAGATTATGAAGAAGGCAGAAAAAACTTGCCTATAGGCACTATATATGCAATAGCAAGTGCACTAATGATTGAACCTGGTGTGCTTCTGACAGGCGAAGAGCCTCATGATGATGAGTGCACAGTTGTATATGCAGGTAAAGGCCGTGAAATTATGAGATATGAGGGATATTCCTTTTCATCACTGAATGGAAATTTTATAAATCCTGCTCTCGAACCTATGTTAGTGACTATAAAGGAAGGCGTTTTACCAGAACTAGTTTCGCACGATGGCGAAGAATTTAATTATGTTATTGAAGGTATGTTGAGAGTGAATATTAATTCAAAGGACTATTATTTAAAAGAAGGAGATAGCCTTTATTTTAACGCTAAATTCCCACACGCACAAGTAGCTATGACACCAGTAGCAAGATTTATAACAGTATTACAAAAATAAAGTAAATATTTAAACGAGCACTGGAAAGTCCAACATTAATATATTAATCATAGATTATCACTATTTTTTAAGTACAGAATTACAAATTGCATTTCCCAGTGAATGTAAGCATTTTGTTATGAATATAACACCCATTAGGAGCGCACCTTTTAAGCATTTCTAACATAAGCGCTTTATCTCTTTTTTCATGTAATTTTACATTTAATGTGTTATCGGTAACCTCTATTAAACCATTAGTTTTAATAAATTTATAATATAAAG
>JAIRKT010000035.1 GCA_031259965.1 Christensenellaceae bacterium
CAAATGCAAAAAAAATGATAAATTGAAATTTTTAACATGAAAAAATAACAAAAAAACAAATGCAAAAAAATATTAGAGATTTTTAACTCATAAAAACGAGGTTTTTGGTTGTCCCCTAACTTTTTGCGAACTAACTCATTGACAACCGCATTTGTGACTACACAAAAATTTAGTTGATAATGCGGTTTTGGTATGGTATAATATTCGGTGTCAGGAGGTTTATCATGACGAATAATGAAAAACCGGATAAAATAGTTGAGCGCGAGGTTTACACCGACCGAATAAAAGACTTCATTGACAAGCCGCTTATAAAAATCATCACGGGACTTCATCGTTCGGGTAAGTCCAACGTCTTGAATCTCGTTATGCAAGAGATCGCACAATGCGTGGACGCAGAGCATATCATTCGCATTAACTTTGAGGATGTCGAAAACCAATGGATAAAAACAAACCTTCAGTTGAACGAACACATTTTATCGTTTATAAAGGACAATAAATGCTATTATTTGTTTTTAAACGAGCCACAACTTGTGGACGGGTGGGAAAAGTCGGTTAACGGCTTCCGCCTGAAAAATACCGATATATACATCACGGGCTCTAACTCAAAATTGCTTTCGGGCGAGTTTGCGACGCTTCTCGCAGGCCGGTACGTTAAATTCGATATTCACGGGTTATCGCTACGGGAGTTTATCAAATTCCGTAATGCCTACGGGATCGGCACGGACGACGAAAATAAAGAGCTTGACGATTATATAGAGATTGGAGGTTTTCCGCTTCTTTCGACAATGAAATTCACGCCGGATGCGGCACATAGTATTATTCAGGACATAAACTCGTCTGCGGTCATAAAAGACGTAATCGAGCGAAAAAAACTCCGTAACCCCGAACTTCTAAAAAAACTTGTCGCGTTTGTATATGACAATATCGGCAATTCGATTTCGGTAAGTTCAATCACAAAATATTTAAAAGATGAGGAAACATGCAGCGATCCGAACACAATTACAGAATATCTCGGTTATTTAGAGGATGCATTCATTGTTCATCGCGTGCAAAAGTTTGATGTAAAAGGCAAGACCTTACTTAAAACAAACGACAAGTTTTATCTCGGTGAGCATTCGCTTCAATACGCCTTATTTGGATCTAAACCGTCGAACAAGGGCAAGATAATTGAGAATATCGTTTATTTGGAGCTTTTGCGCCGCAAATACAACGTAACAGTCGGAAATATTCAAGTTGCAATGCACGACAAAAATAACAAGCGAATAACCAAAACACTCGAAATTGATTTTGCGGCAGAGAAATACGGGAGTTACATTTACGTTCAGGTATGCCTTGAGTTTAGCGATTACACCAAAACAAAGGTGCGAGAATTTGCGCCGTTGCTTGCAATAAACAACCATTACCCGAAATACGTCGTTACGCTCGACCGCATGTGGCGAGCGGATGAAAATGGAGTCAAGGGCATTCACCTGAAAGATTTCTTATTAAAGCAAGAGTTGTAAATGGCTTCTAAATCCAAAAAAAATTGCAAAAGTTTTTACAACTAAGTGCCGATTCTTCATTTCCACACGTAAGATCCACATAGGGAGCTGAAGTGGACGTTACTATGAGAATTAACTTTGATAATTAACTCCTAGTATAAATGATATTTAATTTCCTAAAAAAAACATTTTGTGATATAATAATTGTGATTGCGTGCGCATGTAATGGTTTTGCTAACATTATAAGATTTTTTTATCTATTCATTCTATGAATGCATGCATTCATAAGCGAATAAAGAGGTTGTTTTTCAAATGTTAAGCATGACGGGATATGGAAAAGGGATAGCTGAAGCGGATTATGGAAAGTGTACTGTAGAGATACGCGCTGTAAACCATAGATTCCTTGATTTCGCATTTAGACTGCCGCGTGGATTCCAGTTTGCTGAAGATCTATTTAGACGTGAAATTTCACTAGTGTTAAAGCGTGGACGTTTAGATGTTAGTTTAGTGTATGAAAATTCACAGTTGCTAGACCCAGAAATAAAGTTAAACGAACCCATAGCAAAACTTTATATTGAAATCGGGAAAAATCTTGAAAGTCTGGGTTTAAAAAACAATCTAGGGGTCGCAGAACTTTTAAAATTTCCAGATGTTGTTTCTACTAACATTGGTGATAGTATCGATGAAAAGAAACAAGCTCAGTTGATAAAGGAGGCTTCTCAAGCGGCGCTAAAGGAATTAATAAAAATGCGCTCTGAGGAAGGCTCTCGAATTGAAGAAGACATGCGTGCAAAGTTGCATGATATTTCTATAAGTATTAATAAAATTTCTGAAATTGCACCATTTGTTGAGCTTGAATATCGTCAAAAACTATTCAAAAGGGTGACTGATATGACATCAAAACTGGAGCTAATTAACCCGGCGAGATTAGAGGAAGAACTGGCATACATTATTGATAAATGTAATATAGATGAAGAGATAACAAGAATCAACGGTCATATTAAACATTTTCATGATATATTCCTAGAATGTGGGCAGATTGGTAAAAAACTTGATTTTCTTACACAAGAACTCAATCGAGAGGTTAATACAATTGCCTCAAAAACCAACAATGCCACTATTACGAAACTAACACTGCATCTTAAAAATTATATCGAAATGTTAAGGGAACAAATACAAAACATAGAATAATGTAAGGATACACATGAAAAGACTTGGCATATTGTTTGTTGTGTCGGGACCATCAGGTGCTGGTAAAGGTACTGTTTTAGGAAAAGTGAGGGGCGAAGTTGAGGGGTTATCTATGTCAATTTCTGCTACGACTAGAGAACCACGAACTGGAGAAACTGATGGAGTTGATTATTGGTTTTGTTCAAAAAACCAATTTCAAGAAATGATAAACAACAAAGAATTTCTCGAATATATTGAAAAGTTTGACAATTTTTATGGGACGCCCAAAGCTCCAGTTGAAAAACTTTTAAAAGAAGGTTCTGATGTTATTTTGGAAATTGAGACTTTGGGTGCAGTCAATGTGCGAACTTTGTTTCCAGAGGCCGTATTAATTTTCATAACACCGCAGAGTTATGATGAATTAAAAAGACGTTTAGATAAACGAGGTAGCGAAACAGACGAAGCTAAAGCGCTCAGATTGAAAATAGCTTTATCTGAACTAAGTAGTGTTGGAGATTACGATTATATAGCAATCAATAATGATGTTAGAGATTGTATTAATACAATTAAGGCTATAATATTAGCTGAACGTAATAAAAGATATAGATATTCAAATTTAGTCGAGGAATTAACAACTCGAACTAACAAAAAATAATATAAAACAGGAGGTATTCAATCATGATGGATCCACCAATCGACAAGTTAATAAAAAAAGCACCTTGCAGGTATGCTTTAGTTGCTGCGATAACTAGGCGCACTAAAGAACTTTTGTCTATGGAAACAGAGGATTTACAAAATTCAGGGATGAGTGCTATTTCTTATGCAGCAAAAGAAATTTATGATGATAAGATACGCATAGTCTTATAACAAAAAACAATGGCACGCAAAACCATAATTTTAGGCATAACTGGTGGCATTGCCGTATATAAAACTTGCGAACTTATATCAAAATTCGTAAAAGCAAACTATGATGTTAGAATTATCGCAACTAAAAATGCATTGGAATTTGTTTCACAGCTGACATTTGAGACAATAAGTCGAAACCGAGTAGTTAGTGAAGTTTTTGATAAAGAACGTGAGTTTGATGTTGAGCATATTAGTTATGCGAAATTAGCGGATGCCTTTGTTGTAGCGCCCGCAACGGCCAATTTTTTGGGCAAGTTAGCTTCAGGTATTGCTGACGACATGTTGACTACTACAATAATGGCTACTAAAGCACCAATTATTATAGCTCCCGCTATGAATTCAAACATGTATTTGAATGAGGTTACCCAATCAAATATTCAAAAGTTAAAGGAGCGTGGTATTTATTTTGTCGGTCCAGCAACTGGATCTTTGGCTTGTGGTGATTTGGGGATTGGGAAAATGAGTGAACCAGCGGAAATTTTTGAGTTTGTCGATAACATGTTAACTCCTCAACCTGACTTTAGGGATTTAACTGTGCTTGTAACAGCAGGGGCTACGCGCGAACCCATCGATCCTGTTAGATATATTACTAATAGATCTTCTGGGAAGATGGGCATAGCGTTGGTTGATGCCATACAAGAGCGAGGAGGCCGCGTTATTCTTGTGAGAGGATCAACGACTGTTGTAGTGCCTGCCGTTTACAAAGATATTGTTGTAGAGAGCACGGAAGAAATGTTAAACGCTGTCATTGACAATTTGAAAGAGGCGGATATTGTAATTAAAGCTGCGGCCCCCTCAGATTACAAGGTTAAAAACTATGCACCATCTAAAATTAAGGCTGGATCGTTGTCTTTAGAATTAACCAAAAACCCTGATATAGCTCATAAAATAGGTTTAATAAAAGGCGACAAAAAGCTTGTGGTATTTGCGGCAGAAACCAATGATTTAATAACAAACGCAATTAGTAAGCTCGAATCCAAAAATGCGGATATAGTAGTAGCAAATGATATCACAGCGGAGGGTGCTGGATTTGATTGTGACACTAACATTGCTACAATAATTACAAAGAATGGTTCTATAACAACACTTGAGCCTATGACTAAACGCAATCTAGCGGATGTGATTCTAGATTTCGTTAAGGAGACTTTCTAAAACTTGTCATATAAGGTTATTGTAGATTTAAGCAATAGTGCAGTAGATAAATGTTTTCATTATAACTTTGATGGTGAAATTGAAGTTGGTAGTCGAGTGAGAGTGCCATTTGGTCCTCAATTTGTCGAAGGATTTGTTGTTGAACAAACAGAAGATAGCACAATTGCCACAAAAAACATAATTTCTGTTTTAGATCCCTATCCAGTTATTCTAAAAGAGATGCTAGAACTGGCTAAATACATGACGCAAAGTAATATTCGCTACATTGACGCACTAAGGCTGTTTATTCCTAGTGATTTTAGAACAAATAAAGTAAAGGAACTAACGCGCAAGTATTTAGTGATAAAAAGTGGACTTAGTTTAGCGGAAATTAAGGAAATACAAGGTACTCGCGCGAATGATGCACAGAATGCTATAATAGAGCGGTTAACTGATTGTGGTGCAACTGATTGTGGTGCATTTGAACGCACATTAATATCTGAAGGTTATTCACAATCTGCTATTAATACATTACTAAACAAAGGTATTCTTGAAAAAAGCAGTGGTGAAGTGCGCAGAATTCCCAAAAGCGCCTCTACTGATAATAAAAAAATAGAATTAACTGTAGATCAGGTTTCCGCAATAGATAAAATAACTAACTCACCAGGGCAGAGTGAAACTTTCTTGATACATGGTGTCACTGGTTGTGGTAAAACCGAAATATACATGTCCGTTATAGAACACTTTTTGAATGCTGGCAAAACCGCTATCATGCTTGTGCCTGAAATATCGCTAACGCATAGGATGCTTGGTGTTTTTAGATCAAGGTTTGGTGAAAAAGTTAGCATATTACATAGTGGGCTATCAAAAGGCGAACGATTTGATGAATGGCGACGTTTAAGAAATGGTGAAGCACGTGTTGCTATGGGCGCTCGTTCCGCAATATTCGCGCCAATACAAGATGTTGGAGTTATTATTATAGACGAAGAACATGACAGCAGTTATTCTAGTGAAAACAACCCTCGTTTTTTCACAAGTGATATCGCACAATTTAGGGCCAAATACAATGGCGCGAAAATTGTACTGGGTAGTGCTACGCCATCTGTCGAGACATATCTTAAAGCACAGAGCGGTCTATATCAACTAATCACGATAGAGAACAGAATTAATAAAATGGATTTGCCTATATTTAGAATTGTAGATATGCGTGATGAAATTAATGAAACCAAAAAAACCTTATTCTCTAAGGTATTGCTAAATTCAATACGTGAGGTATTGGCATTTAAACAACAAGCGATTATTTTCATTAACAGACGAGGTTTTGCTTCATTTGTTCGTTGCAAGGCATGTGGGTATGTAGCAATGTGTACAGATTGTGATGTTAGTCTAACCTATCACAAAGATGAAAAACATTTAAAATGCCATTTTTGTGGAAACACCTATCAAGCGATTACTGTATGTCCACAATGCAAAAATCCAGCCCTTAGTGAGGGTTCATCTGGCACAGAAAGGGTTGTGGATGAGCTACAACAAATCTTTACAGACGCCAGAATTTTAAGACTTGATAATGATACTGTTACTGCTAAGGATTCATGCCTGAAAATTCTTTCGGATTTTGCAGAAGGTGAAGCGGATATATTAGTAGGCACTAAAATGGTAACAAAGGGACATGATTTTAAAAATGTCACTTTGGTGGGTATTTTAGATGCGGATCAATCATTGTTTTTTTCGCATTACACTGCAAACGAAGACACATTCCAGCTAATTACACAGGTAGCGGGACGTGCGGGTAGAGAAGAAAAAATTGGTAAGGTAATAATGCAAACTTACAATCCGACACATGAGATTTTTGAGTTTGCAAAGAAATATGATTATCTGGGATTTTATAATCGTGAAAGGGCTATAAGGGAAGTTACTAAATTCCCTCCTTATACTAAAATTGTGCGTATTCTTATTACTGGAAAGGAAGAGGAAGATGTAAAGGCTGTAACTTTAACTATACGAGACCAGATAAGAAGTATTAAAGAAAAACAAGAGAATGGTGTTATAATCAGAGTTCAAGCAATGAGTGCGCCTATCAAGCGCATAAAAAACGAACTGCGTTATCAGGTTATAGTTGTTTTGAAAGCAGATTGTGACAATATTTTGCAAAGCATATTTGATTGTGCAAAAGTATCTAATAAAAAAACTTATGTTACTGTAGAAATAAATCCAAAGCAGATGCAGTGATGAGGAATTGTATATGACGCAAAAAGCTGGAATAAAAATTAAATCTCAAACAAAAAGAGAAATTAATCCAAGAAAAGATGAGCCATCGCAAAATCAGGAGAGGGCATTAGAGCAAGAAAAAATGAAGAAATTGTTAGCGTCTGGTGCCGCAGTGAGAAATGTAGTTGGGATAAACAACAGCGTATTAAGGGCGAAAACTAAAAAAGTAGAAATATTTGATAAAAGATTATGGGCTTTGTTAGAAGATATGAAATTAACCACTTTGTATAGTATCGGAGTAGGTTTAGCCGCCCCACAAATAGCTATTTCAAAAAAAATTGTGGTAGTTATGGTTAACGATGCGGAATTTGAGTTTATAAACCCCGAAATCTCAAACGAGGAGGGTGAATCTATTCTAATGGAAGGGTGTTTGTCTCTACCTAGTTCGATGGACTGTTTAGTTAAACGCCCTCAAAAACTAACGCTCACATACCAGGACCGGCATGGAGTTAAACATGTAGATAATTTTGAAGGTATTCTTGCAAGGATTATCTGTCATGAAGTAGATCATCTTAATGGTATTTTGTTTATTGACAAAAAATACACGCCTACAGCCGAAGAAATAACCAAAGTGCAATAATGAGAATTATTTTTTGTGGCACACCACCTTTTGCAGTAGGTGTTTTAAAAGCGATATTGAAAACAGAGCATGAAATTGTTGCTGTTTTAACAAAACCTGATAAGATTAATCTGAGAGGAAAGGGCGTAAAATTCTCTGCGGTAAAAGAGTATGCCATGCAAGAATCTCTGCCACTATATCAGTTTGAGAAAGTAGGACTAGATGGGTACGATACAATTGCTAGTTTAAAAGCTGATATCATGATAACTGCAGCATATGGTAAAATCTTGCCTGAGAGTGTAATAAATCTATTCTCGTTTGGAGTAATCAACGCACACGCATCACTTCTGCCTAAGTACCGCGGCGCAGCGCCTGTGCAGTTTGCTTTACTAAATGGTGATAGCGAGGTAGGGATTACTATAATGCGCACAGTAAAAGAAGTTGATGCAGGGGATGTCATACTAAAAAAAACTATTCTGTTAAGTGGTGATGAAAACACTGAAGAGGTGCTAGAAAAATTGTCACCAATAGCAGGTAATGCCATAATCGAGGCCTTGGATCTAATTTTTACTGGAAAAGCTAGTTATGCACCCCAAAATCACGAATTAGCGACGCACACAACACCATTAAAAAAAGATGAAGCCTGCATTGAATATAATTCGAAAGCTATAGAGGTCATCAATTTTATACGCGCCTATGCGCCTAATCCAGGGGCATATACATACACACAATATGGACGCCTTAAAATTTTAAAAGCAAAACTTGATGATAGAGAGCATGATGGCGAAACAGGTAGTGTGGTGGTTGTTAACAAAGAAAAGGTTGTAGTCAAGTGTTGCGATGGGGCTATCGTACCTTTAATTGTACAAGGGGAATCTGGGAAGGTAATGACAGCTATTGATTATTTTAGAGGCAGACGCGTAAGCGTAGGGGATAAATTCGGGAGAATTTAGAGAAATTAAAATAGGTAAACTGGAGATTTCATATGTCTAATTGGAAAGCTAGTTATGATGCATTATCTGATATAATGAGGAAAGGTGCATATGTCAATCTAACGCTAAATAAACTAGATGACAAAGATAGAGCATTTGTCACACAGGTTGTAAATGGTACGCTTGAAAACTATTTTGAAATAGATAGTATTATTAAGGCTACTAGTTCTCGTGCGCCTCAGGCTTCGATAAAAGTTTTGTTAATGCAGGCAATATATGCGATACGTTATATGAATGTACCAGCTTACGCAGTAGTTAATGAGAACGTAAATTTAGCCGAGGAATTAGGAAAGGAGGCGCTTAAGGGTTATGTGAATGCACTTCTTAAACGTGTGTGTGATGAAAATTACGAGTTACCAGATTTTGATGAACCTAGGTTTGAAGAAATTAAGTACAAAATGCCATTATGGCTCATAAATGTAGTAAAAGAGAGTTATCCTGATAATTATGATGAAATACTCTCGGTTGAAAAAAGGCGTGAGGTGCATGTAAGGCTCTCGCCATCCATAAGACCGACTACTTTTGAGCAAAAGGTTGGAGACTTCGAAAAGACAAGAACAGGTTACTATGTTACTGTGTCGCGATATGTTAAAAAACTTTTTGAAACGGGCAAATTAACTTATCAAAGTTATACTTCAACTCTAGCCGTAGATGCAATTGGCCCTGTTAAGAACAAAGAAGTATTAGACGTGTGTGCTGCCCCTGGGGGAAAGAGTGTATATATAGCACAAAAAGGTGGAATAGTAACTGCCTGTGACATACATCCACATAGGTTGGCGTTAGTAAAAGCTTATGCGGAGCGTATGAATGTAAATTTAAAATGTTTTCAAAACGACGCAATGGAGTTTAGACCAGATTGGGGTAAATCATTTGATGTTGTTTTAGTTGATGCTCCATGCTCTGGGTTGGGTGTAATATCAAAAAGGCGAGATATAATTTTTAAAAAATCAATAAAAGAAATAAAAGAATTAACTGAAATTCAGACTCGAATGCTAGATGTTGCGGCCTTGTATGTAAAACGTGGTGGCATTCTATTATATTCCACTTGTACGATTTTAAAAATGGAAAACAATGATATTATCGAAAATTTCCTAAAAAAACATAAAGCATATAGCTTAGCGTATGAAGAGCAATTCCTCCCATCCAGTGACGGCACAGATGGCTTTTATATAGCAAAAATAATACGTAGAGCATGAGACCATCCTTACAAGATTTAAGTTTTGAAGAAATTGCGGAACTTGTAAAAAAATTCGAATTTCCAACATACAGAACTAAGCAACTGTATGATATGGTTTTACGTTGCAAGGAGTATAATGAAGCTACAAATTTGCCTCTCCCTTTAAAACAAAAATTTGAGAATGAGTATGACGCTATATCTGTAGCATTAGAGCAAGAATTTTGTGGCAAATCAAACGTAAAAAAATATTTGTATAGATTGCGTGATGGGATTACCATAGAGGGTGTATATATGCCACATGGTTATGGCGATTCCTTGTGTGTATCCACACAGGCTGGATGCAGAATGGCATGCTCTTTTTGTGCAAGTGGACTTAACGGACTCGAGAGAAATTTAGAGACTAGTGAAATTTTTGGACAGGTTTTATTAGCAGAGCGTTTGAATGCAAGATCAGATGGTAAAAGAGCAATAACCAATATAGTATTAATGGGAAGTGGTGAACCTTTAGATAATTATACAAATGTGATAAAATTCATAAGCTTAGTTAATTCTGAAGCGAGTCTTAATATAAGCGAGCGAAATATATCGCTATCTACAGTAGGACTTCCTGATAAAATTAGAGAATTAGCAGATTCTGGGCATAAAGTAACGCTGGCAATTTCTCTGCATGCCCCTACAGATGAAAAAAGAAATAAAATAATTCCACAAAACAGAAAACATTGTATAGCTGAGATTATAAATGCTGTAAAGTATTATTTTGAAAAAACGGGGCGTCGAATAATTTTTGAATATGCATTAGCTAAAAATGAAAATTCAACTCTTCAATCAGCAAACGAATTAATCATCCTCTTAAGAGGTATTCCCTGTCACGTTAACTTGATACCACTTAATTTTGTAAAAGAAAAAAAAATAGAAGGTGCCGATTCAAAAACCGTAAATGATTTCTTAAACGCATTAGCAAAAGGGCGTATATCTGCAACTGTTAGAAGAAGCATGGGCAGTGACATTTTTGGTGCCTGTGGACAATTAAGACTTGGATATTTAGAGGGCAGTAATGCAAGAAGTTAAAAAAGGGCTTGTTGTAAAAATAATATCTGATAGATATACGGTTTTAATTAATGGTGTCGAATATCTTGCTAAAGCGCGTGGCAAATTACGACTGAGCGGGAATATAGTTGTAGGTGACATTGTAGATATTCAAGTCGAAAAACCATTTTCAAATATATCAAAAGTACATCCACGCAAAAATTTGTTATTAAGGCCTTTTGTGGCGAACATAGATATGGTTATAATTGTTATAGCTAAAGAACCTGCTCCTGATTTGCTATTAGTTGATAAAATCATAGTAGACAGCAGGTTTAAAGATATTACCCCAGTTATTTGTTACAACAAGTCTGACATGGCGACTAGTCAGGAAATAGCCCAACTATTGGAGATATATAAAGAGGTAGATAGTATTATAACATCAGCCATCACCGCTGAAGGCGCTAAAGCCTTAAAAGAGAAAATCGCAAATAACATAGTATGCTTTGCTGGACAAAGCGCTACTGGCAAAAGCAGCATATTAAATATGTTGCTGGGTCTTAATCTTAAGACAGGCGAGTTGTCAGAGAAATTGCGAAGAGGAAAGCATACGACGAGACATGTTGAATTGTTTAGAGCATTTGATGGGATGATAGTTGATACCTGTGGATTTTCAAAATTAGATCTAGTAGGAATTCATCCAGAGGATTTAAAAAACTATTATGACGATTTTTTCGAATTTTCAAACGAGTGTAAATATACTTCTTGTTTACACATTGCAGAACCAGATTGTGCTGTAAAAAGAGCAGTTGAGCTAGGAAGTATTGACAAAGATCGCTATTTGCGATATATTAATATATATAACGAATTAAGCAACGCGAGGACAAATCATGTGTAAAATACTTATTTCACCATCTATACTATCTGGTGATTTTGTTAATATGAAAAAAAGTGTAAGCGCAATCAGTGATTGGGGTGGAGACCTTGTTCATTGCGATGTTATGGATGGCGTTTATGTCAGTAATTTAACATTTGGAATGCCTATGGTTAGTGCTATTAAAAAGATAACATCTCTGCCCTTAGATGTTCATCTAATGATAACAAGACCAGAAAAATATATTGATGCATTTATAGAAGCTGGTGCTGACTATTTGACATTTCATCCCGATGCGTCAGAATCTATCGAATGCGCGCGTGACGCATTAAAAAAAATTCAATCAAAAGGTGTAAAATCTGGTATTGTTTTCAACCCAAATATAAAATTTAAAGATTACTCAGAACTTATGTATTATTGTGATATAGTACTAATTATGAGTGTTTATGCAGGATATGGTGGTCAAAAATTCATCCCAGAATCCTTAGATAAAGTTTCAGAAGCAAAAGAATTTATCAAAAAAAATAAACTTAATATTCCAATCGAAATTGACGGAGGAATAACTGAGTCTAATGCAAAAGCTGCGATTGACGCAGGCGTGACTATTTTAGTTGCTGGCAGCGCAATTTACAAGTCTGTAGATCCAAGAACAACAATTAAAAAGTTAAAATTAGAAATTGAATAACCACGATAATCACAGCCTTTTAAAGACCAATACAAAATAAAGCTACCAAATTTCATTTTAATCTCCTAAACAAACAAATGTTTGTTTTAAACAAGATATAAAATCTAAATTTGTAAAATTGTGTCGTTTTATGTGAAATATTTATAAAGAAAAGCTGGCAAATTTTTGTAGGATTGTAAATTTTTGCTAAAATACTAAAATAGGGCTTTAATTAGTCTTAATTTTCTGTTAAAATGTTATTGGTGCTAGTTTAACATTTACTCACACCAGTGGGCACTTGTTTAAAGTTGCATTAATATTCTATAGGGGAGGACTATATTATGAAGAGTCGAGTTTTTTCTTTACGATTTTTAAGCATAATTTTTCTTACACTAATTCTTTTATTTACTATTATTTTGACGGCTTGCAAAAAGCCTGTAGACGATCCTAACGATGGCGGGACACCTATTATTCCAACTGATAATTTTGATGCAACTGCTATCGAAGTTATTGATAAGATATTAGCTGGGGCTTATGCTACCACAAAAGTGGATAGTGATGCTTTTAATATAAAAGCTGAGTCTAGACTTGTAATTCCAAAAACAGGTGAGGATCCTTTAATTTTAGACTTGTTAGTTCATTTATCATTAGACTTAGATGTTAGCAAAAAAGATTCTACAAACAACACTTATCTAATAGAATTAACACAATTAAAAGAGGATGTAAAAGTACCGATAATCAATTTATACTACAAAGATGATTTAACAAAAACACCTTATATTTATGCAAATTTTGCGGGATCAAAGCATGCGATAAAAGCCGTATCCCTAAAAAAGATTTTGTTGAATGGCGTCCCAGGCCTTTTAGATCCTTACACACCGACGGCTAATAACGATAATGAATCTCCTTGGAATTTTGAAGGAATTGTACAAAGTATATTAGAGGGAATTCAGGTATCTAGCGATATTTCAATAGAACTGATAAAACCATTTGTTAATGGTTTATTTCAAAAAGGCTATATAAATACAAAAAAATGGGAAGCAGGTTTCGTTGTTAGTGCAGAAGGATTGAATGGGTTGCTGGAATTAGCAATGCCCATCCTCACAAGCGAACTAGGAAATGACGCAAACATCATATTAAAAACATTGGGAATAGATTTAACATTCCAAGAAATTGTGGATGTAATTACTAATCTGCCTGATTATGAAATAAAGATTGATGTTTCATTTGATAATTCATGGGTCTTAAAGCAAATTAAAGTAAACACTTATCTTAAAGATGGATTTGAGTTTGGGGTAAATAGTCTTAACGGGAATGAAATAATTGATATTGATATTCCATCAAATTCAACCGTTAGTTTTGAGTTATCTAATTTGGATGTCAACGTAGGCGCGCCATCTTTAACTATACTTCCAGACGGAGTGGATTTAATTAATTACACACCACATAACTTGATTAATTTTGAATTGACTGGTGTTGCAAGGCTCGAATATCTAAATGAAATTAATGATGGTGAGGAAATATGGAACGCCGCTAAAAACTATAAATTTACGATTAAATCTGACTTAGACCCATTCGCGCTTTTAAATGGTATTGATTCAATAAATTTAGAAGAAAGTATTAGAAGGCTCGGAAAATTTAATGTTTTAGTTACAGAAGAAACTGATACCGCAACAAACATAATAGCAGAAATAGCATTCGATCCCGCAAATAGCGGTGATGATGGATTGTATTTAAATGTAACACTGCAAGGTATCGGGGCACTCGCTGGCGCTCAAACAGTCAAGTTTGACATCTCAGATCTAATTGAGTACTTGTTTGATAGTCCAAGTTATACTGAAAATCTCCCCCAAAACGCAGAGGAAACAACTAGTTCTAGTGGTTTCAAGTTTGGCATGATAAGTAGCATTTTAAATTCATACGGTTTTAAAGTGCATTCGAAAAGCCAATTTGCGAATTTTGGATATTCAATAGAGCTTAGACGCATAAAAGAATTAGCTCAATATGTGGATTTGTTATTGGGATATTCTGGTGAGCGACTATTTGTAGGTTTTGATTCAATTAAGTATGGTAGTGTTAAAAGTGATTTTAATGCGTTTGAAAATTTTAAGAACACTACTAGTTATCCTGTCAGTATTACGCCACACGAGAGTGTAATGACAGTTTATGAATATGGCCAAAGTTTTCAAGACGGATATTCTACAATTGATATGGAAGTTTTATATAGTGTAAAAGGTGTTATAGATTCAACACCTACCCGAAAATCATTAAATGTAATAAAAATGCGTGGGTTTGATCCATTAAAAGTTGGGGAACAAACTGTAGAACTTTATCTTATAATTCCACCAAAAACATCTAGCATTATGAATGCGAATTTAGCTATTTACAATGAATTTGCATCCGCTAATTTACCATATGGACTTATAAAATACACCTATAAAATTGTCGTAAATGAATCAGCAAAAAACGTTAGCTATGCTTTAGCAAATGACTATGGGCTAGTAGGCGACAATATATATGATGCGCGAATAATAGCACGTGACGGCGGAGTTTCAACGACGATAAAGGTTGAAAGTTTTAAATTGTTCGAGGACAAAAATTTAACATTTGAAAGTTCTGCTATTAACGATAGTGGAACACTAACAAATGTGGGAAAATTCTGGATTAAAATTACCACAACCACAAATGATATTATTATGCAGCCATTCTATATAAGTGAATTAATACTGCCAAACATATCTGAAAAGCTAATTTATGGAGATCCTGTCACAAACCTTAATGCGATTGCAAGATATTATGATGAAGAAACAGATACCATAAAATCAGAATATATAAAGGCTGTACAAAATACAAAAATAACTTCATTTATTGATATTAATGGTGAAACCATCAAAGGTAATGGTTTAAAACCAAATATTGGTGGTGACTCATCCTCATCAATTAAGTGGACATATACTATAGCAACGCAAAACAAAAATGAAACAAGAGAGACTTCACTATCAGGTCTACGTGTAAAATTTAATACGCCCGTTTTAAATGTTGTTGCTATAACCACTTCGCTTATTACGTATGAGGACCTGCGCCTTTCAAATGTTGGTAGCATCTTAAGAAGTGATGGCATAGATAGTTATCATGTTGATACTAGTAATAAGAACGGCTTAAGATGGGTTAATGGTGAATATGTAGTAAGTGATGCCCTTGGGAATATAATAGCAAAAAAAGTAAAGATTGTTATTAAGGAAACAACCTCACAGGAGATAGTAACTGAGACATATTACAACGCAGAAACAGGAAGATTCAAAATAAAACGTGACGAAAGTGGAAATCCAATTTATTACGGGAATGCGTCAAAGGAAGGATTAACTATTGAAATAACGTTTGAGTATGATAATCTGTCAGCTACCGCTACAACAAAACTAACTTTGTATCCTAAATACAGAACTACCGCTACTAATAAATTAAATATAAAGCAATATAATCCATTACCATATTCTGCATTTTCAATTTATGCTCTAAATAATATCACAAATAGTGTTGATTCTTCATCTCAAATTAAACATGATCCTAGCATTGGATATTATGTAAAAATAGGGAGTGAAATATACACAATCACAACAACGTTCTATGAAAAAGATACAACCAATGTTATCGAGAATGCTTTAACGAATGATGGTAGAATTGCTTTAGATGTGGGTGTTTATACAGCCGACTTAACTGTTACTATAGATGGTATAGTAATAAAATCTACTCATACTATCACAGTAAATGCCGCTAACGAATTTAAAGCCAAAATAGGCGAACAAATTTCCGAAACGAAATCTTTACACTATGCTGATCCAGATGCACATACAATGCAAACGTCTGGAAAGATTTATTTTAAAGAAGACGGATATGTATTTGAAGCCAGCTCAAGCAAATTCATCATTAAAATACCATATAGCGAAATAAAGTTATATGACGAAAATAACAATCTTGTTAAAACAAGTGATATGTTTGATGAAGATGGTAAAATAATAGGCGAAGTTGGGAAATATAAAATAACATTTACTCTTAAATATTCAGAGTCTCATGTGTTTTATATAGAAGGTTATTTGATAATCTCTTAAGTATCGCAAACATAATGATGTTTTGGATGGGTAGCGCAGCTACCCATCCAAAAGAAATACACGGACCATTTAAAAGGGGATGGATTATTGCCCATTCCCAAATATCATTTTTTACATTAAATTCTATAAAAGAATAAAAAAATGACGTAAAAAATTTCCTATTAAACCCTAAAAGTTTTATAGACATAACTTTCACATCTGAGAGGATTCCTAGCTCTCGCGGTTTCTTGTTTACCAAACATGCCGCCACCAGCAAACAGCACTAAAAGAAGCGCATCATGAATGGACTGATATAGTTTTACACGCTTTGTTAACTACAATAGGTAAGAATTTATTATATGATAATATGTTTATTTCCAAAACATATAGAAATTCTGAAAACTTTAATCATTACCTGTTGTGAAAAAAAGAAAACCTAACAATAAATTGCTATAAATGGTTATGAAATCGAATCGAATAAATGTGCTAGCCTAAATAAGACGAGAAAATAAATAGCGTGTATTGTTTTTAAAAATCCACTTATGAGGCAAAATGGACGTTACTGTGATAATGAACCAAATTTCTTATTTTAAAAAAAACATTGATTATATATTTGAATTAATTTTTAGAATATGTTAATATTAAATAACAATTATTGAATTTTAGCTTATTGTTATAAAAGGCAGTTAGTTAGAAACTAATATCAAATTCAATATATTTAAAAAATTTGCTATTTATTGACGAATATATTGACGTTTCATTGAAGTTAATATATAATATATGATAAACAAAGCTGCATAAATCTAGAGTTGTGCTACATTATAAACCATAATGGACAGGACATGGGCGAAAGAAAAAGCGTAATAGAACGAAAAAAACAGTTGTATGATTGCATAAAAAATGAGCGTTTCGAAAACGGAATAATTCCTTCGATTCGGTGGATTTGCAAAAAAATGCAATATAAATCAACTCAGTCGGTTTCGGCACTTCTGAACATGCTAGAGAAAGATGGTTTAATAAAATTGCACAAGAAGCAGCACAGAGGAATTGAAATAGTAAACACCACACCCGGCGATGATGCCTTTTTGGAAGTTAAAGAGGTTGGTGCTATTTCTGTTCATTCCGAAATGTTTGAGTCAGATAATATAATCGATTCACATTTTATTCCAAAATCCCTATTTAATTTGTCAGGTGAGCTATTCATGTTTAAAGTAAGCGGTTCTAGTATGAGAAAAGTAGGAATTTTGGATGGTGATCATATTATTATTAAGCAACAGCAAACTGCTAATAATGGTCAGATTGTAGCCGCCATGATAGATGATGAAATAGCTACAATAAAGAGGTTTTTTAAATCAGAAAATGGGATAATTCGGTTGCATCCTGAAAATGAGGATATGAAAGATATATATCCAGAAAAAGTTAGTATTCTAGGATTAGTAGTGGGACTTGTTCGCACTAAAATCCAATAGGGAATGAATTTGTTAATTAGTATGAGGAATAAATATGGAATCGCCTAGCATTGAATTGGTGCGTGGACACGCCGACACCATAATTATGAATATTCTCATGGAGCGTGATAGATATGGCTACGAAATCATAGAAATCATTAGCACAAGGTCCCATGGAAGATATAGTATTAAGCAACCAACTCTATATAATGCACTTAAAAGATTGGAAAAGTTGGGGTTTGTCGAATCATACTATGGAGAAGAAAGCAACGGAGGGCGCAGACGATATTATTGTTTAACCGAAAAAGGGACTACTACTTTAACCACTGGCCAAAAGCAATGGGAATTTTCTAGAACAATTTTAGATACTTTATTGAGTGATAAGGACGTTGATTTGGCGACTGTTGAAGCACCATATGATCCCAATGCCTTGCGTCCTGCAACTAAGCGCATAAGGTCGCGTAATTTCACTAGCAGAATACCTACATCAGAGCGTGAAGCTGATGAGGATGAAAAAGACGAGAGCGTTGAAAATATAGAAGAAAAAGAGACAAGCGTTGAAAATTCAAGCAATCAATCTCAGTCTAATGTTGAAAATTCAAACACCCAACTTCTGTCTAATAATGATATTATCAATACTGAAAATATAACACTGCAAATTACCGATAGCATTAACATCATACCCATATCGCCTGCTGTGATTGTCAATGAAGCCGAAAAAATAGAAGAAACTCCAATTTCACCTTTTACAAGCATAATCGAAACTCAAAGCATTACTTCTAATGAAAATTCTAATGAAAATGCACAAGTACCACCCGCTGAGGTTTTTGCTACAGAGGGAATCCAATCAAACAACACATTAGACACAATTGAAGCGTCAGATATAATTAACACTAATCAAAACTCCCAAGAAATTAAAGATGAAAAATGTTCTGAAAATACACAAAATGAAAATGCTAGTGTGAATTCTCTCCCTTTAAGTGCTGATCAAGATATTATACAAAAAGAGATACTAACAACAATTGATATTCAAGAACCCTCATCAATAAATCAAAATGAAGAGATTTCAATAAGCAAATCCCATGAATCAGAATATCAAAAAAATGAGCCTCCTATAATGGATTTTAAAATTGTTGATGACGCGAACAACTCTCTAAAATTGCAAAGTAGTAATGAAGACGGAATTATCAACACTCCTTATGCGGAACAAACAAATTTAACTGACATAAGAAGTATTGATTTTCCTAATGGAGTAATAATAGCAAAGGAAACGCTTGAAGCGGTAGTAGCAAATCAGCAAGCAAATAATGAATTGTTAGAATCAATGAAAGTGACAATTGCGGAAATTGCTACTAAGAACCAAAAAGAGCAAAAAAGCACTCCTCCTCAGGTTATAATAAAAGATTTTAGCAATCATCCATTGTTTAGAAAAGACCCTGTTAAAAGCGTTAAACAACAGACAGTGCAGAAAAACGAAGTAGATCCTTACGTCGAGGCGCGAAAACTAAATGCTGCTGATAAGTTGGGACTAATTGAGAATGGGAATGCGGTCTTGCAGCGGAATTCAAACTTAAATTTAATTCCAAAAGCGGAATCTCCAAAAGCAGATAGCCCAAAAATTGAAATTAAGGAAGAGATAGATTATTCCTCTTATCTAGTTAATAACACAAAGCAAGCTGCACAAAATGTTGCTACCGCTAATGTTAGAAACAATAATTTAAATATCGAAGCGCAAAAGACAAAGGAGAATTTCGAAGATCAATTACACAATCCTGTAGTGGGTGACTTTGATTTTGATATTGAAAAACAAGACTATATTGATGCAGATTCAAGAAGTTTAAAAGAATTAAAAAATACATTAATTGAAGATGGATATAAGGTAAGATTTTATTCTAAGCCCGATGCGATTAATTATTACAATTTGAATTATATTTTGGGCAACAAGATTTTACGCGACACAGCGGCCTTTTTATACATGTTTATAATAGCCGAATTGCTTTCAATATATATAGCATTCGAGTATTTTAATTATTCTGCAATAACGCTAGTGATAATAGCTGCTGTTTTGTTTCTAATACCATTATCTGCTTTTGTACATTGGCAACGAAATCCTGCTAAACGAACGAAAGCAAGATTAAATTTTACTAATAATATGATATATAGTCTAATTATCTTGGTTTTAACAATTGCGGTTATAACTATCACAACTTTACTATTAGACAAATTTTCATCCGGTGAAGCGTTTGTCCCATATATTTTAAGTCTAAATATACCAATAGCAACTATAATTTATTATATATTATATAAATCAAAAAGTTATCATATAAAGAATTAGAAATCTTAAACCGCACACATTATTGTGCGGTTTTTTAGTTGCAGTTTGAATTTCATGCAATGACAATTTCTGCAATTTTGGTAAGGATTATTTATCAGAGTAATAATATTCTGAGGAAATCCTGCAGTTAAAGCAAGATGAACAGTAAAATCTGATTAAATTATGATATGCACACCTTTTTTGTGAAAACTTTGTATGGTAACTCTTAGATTAGACATATGTTAGCTTAACCGCAGTTTCAGATGCATAGATTGAGAGATGTTATCTGCTACATAATGCTAATTTTTACAGCTTTAAAAAAAATGTCACTGCCTCATAATAGATACAGTTGTAAACGTAAATTCCCAAAAAAGTACGAGGTGGCCTAATCCAGAGATTTGCATTTAATATTAAGTGCATTTAGTATTAATCTTTGTTTTTTAGTTGCCTTGGGATATATATCTTTATACTTATTAGCAAATGTTATTTTATGCATTCCTTTCAATGCGCCAGATATTTGTTTTCTAGTAAGATTTTCGATAAGGTCATTGTTCTTAAAAGTAACTTTTAGTTCTCTTAATATAATTTCCGATAGAAACTGAACAAACAACCTCGCCCTTAGGTTTTCGTCTGTATGAACTATTAGATTTTTCATATCTAATTCATTTTTCATTTCGTCAAAATCTTTTTCAATATAATCTCTTGTAGAATATTCTTCAAGTGCTTCTTTTGCTGTTGATATGGATGGATCATTTGTTAAAAAGCATACATGGCCTTTATATGTTTCTTGTGCTTTTTCAATTGCATCAAAATCATAATTTATTTCACGTTTTCTAGCACATTTTGGTTTTGAAATTTTAAGAAATTTCTTATATTCATCAGATATAGTAGCGGATTCATCTGCTTCTAATCGCTCTGCTTCTTGATTTAATTCAATTATAAATTTATCCGCATGATCACATGACAGGTCATGAGAGAATAATATATGCAAAAAACAAGGATATTGTGCTTTGATTGTAATATTTGACGATGGTGCTAAATATTTACTATTTGATTCTACTGCGAACATAGATTCCTTAATGCGGTCATTTTTTATTGTTTCAATTTGATGAACCCATTGACATTTAACAGTAAATGCACGATAAACTCGTTTCTTCTGACCATATTTTTTAATTATGATATGCTTAGGATGATTTCTAATGTTAGAATAGTTATTATCAATTATAGTTTTAATCCAATTGTTATTAATTTTAAGTGACTGAAGAAACTTTTGTTTTTTTTGTAGCATATATGAAATATTGTTACTTGATCCAAATCCTCTATCCATCATTAGACAATTTGGGTGATAACCTAATTTGTCTAATATCTTTAATAATGTTTCTAGAGTAGATACATCACTGATGCTGCCTTGTAATGGATTTGCATACAAGGGCATTCCTGTCTTGCGAATACATAATAGTGCAAAATTAACCTGTGGAAGCGATTGGTGGCTTCTGTTATATCCAGGTTCAACTAAAGTAAGATTGTTACTATATGACGATATTGATGTCAAATCATAGAGAATAGACTCGTTAGATTTAGAGAATTCCTGTAGCCATAATTTGTAGAAGGTCATGATTTTGTCATATGTCATTAGTTCTAGCATCTTTGAAATTTGTTGACTACTCAAAGGCAGTTTTGATGGGGTTTCAAATATTTCAAACCAGACATCACTATTTGATAATGCGTCTCCCTCACATACTAAATACCAGGAAACAGCGAGTATGTGCTGTCCGAGTTCTAAACCAAATGATTGTGTTAATTTTTCTACAATATTGTATTTGCGCGTTATTTCTCCGTAAACCAACTCTGGTCCAAAAAATATTACTTTAGCTGTTTTGATACCTTTTGGTTTGGGTGGAACATCTAAATTGTTTAAAATTCCATCGCCATACTTTTCTAAAAGTGTGTTTATTGTTATTTTCTGATGATCATTCAACGCAACTGGATTATGTAGGTGCTTGTTCAGCAAATCAAGCATATAATTATTAGGTTTAAAGATGCCATCTGTTATTTTGCCAACAATAAAACTGGATTTTATTGACTTTTTCAACGAACTATCCCATTTTGATTCACAGATATAGCAATAATTTGCATTACTATGTATGGTTTTATTTTCAAATGTATGCAAAGCGCCTCCAAATTATACAAACTTTTTTGAAACATAACAATTAACTCAAACAAGTTAGCAAATTTCAATTTGTACCACGTAAATTTTACAGTACGACTAGGTTATTGTCAAAAAAAAAACACCCGCTTTTTGGTGCTTTTTGAAAATTTAGTAACTAATTATAGTTAAATTTGCTTTTATATAGTGATTTTTAACACATCCTCGTAAATTTCTGAGGAATTTACGTTGTAAAAAATAGTGCAATAACTGTCTAAGTTGTATTAACTTTTTACTATCTTTGTTTTGCAATCCAAATTCCCAAAAAATTAAGATTGCATTTTATTTTATTGATTGACACCCATTTTTAATTAGTTCTACTATTTCCTCTTGTGTTTTTGTTAGTGTGTGAAATATCTCTTTGTATTTTCCTTTAAACTTTATTTTGATAATTGCTTTTATGTGATTAAATATTTGTTTTCTTGTTAGTTTTTCATAGGGAGAATCTTTCAAACACCTCCTTATTTCTCTCATATAAATCTCAGCTATAAATTGTATGAAAAGCCTAGCATTCATTCGATTTGAATTTTGCACATTTAAGATGCGCATATCTAATTCATTTTTTATTTCATCAAAA
>JAIRKT010000069.1 GCA_031259965.1 Christensenellaceae bacterium
ATATACTGGCAAAATAACTAATATTAAATATGATTTAAATTTTAAAATACTAAAAAAAAATTAATCTCTATTGATTAATTTTTTCTGGGATGTAAATTTAGGTTTCTGGTTGTCCCCTTAATAACCTTTAGATCAATAATGGTAGGTGAATTCCAATCAAATTTAGCAAATTTCTTAAGAAAAATAGTTTTTGGGCCGTTATGAGATAAATGGTAACATAATGATGGATAAATCATGCTTATATAAAATTTCTTAAGAACTAATTTTATTGAAGTTTCTAGTATCACCCAAGTGGGTTTGGTAATTTAAAAGTTGAGAGAGCCAATCCGCATACGATAGCGTAGTAATTGATTTCTGGTAAGAACGGATGTAATCGCAGATGCCACTCGATTTTATTGATCTAGAAAAAACATTAAATACCCAAAATTCTAATTGATCTGATTTAAGATAGAGATAAGAGATGAGCCATAATGGTTTTGGATTTTCTTTTTTCAATGGTGAAGGACGAAGGCAATCAAAATAATAGAGGTGATGAAAATATAGTGGGAACATGAGTACAGCAAAATAAACCTAGAATCCCTATGATGTTTCAAGAAATTTTAAACCATATCTACTTGCGAGTTTAAACACTTGAAAATCGAAGAAAAAAACAACCTGCTGAACAATAAAAAGGAAGTTTACAAAGATTAACAATCAATTCAAATAGTTAATAATAATGTAAAATTCATTTGACAATTTATAATCAATAAATTATACTATATAGATAATTAAAAAAAATTTGATTTTAAATAATAATGAAATATGCACCCTTAGCTCAATTGGATAGAGCGTCGGTCTACGGAACCGAAGGTTGGGGATTCGAGCTCCTCAGGGTGCGCCATAAATTTAAAATCAAAGTTTCTGCGGTAAGTTATAGATATATTTCATAGAGTTATTAAAAAGTAAACGCAAAAATAGAAATAAAACTGGTGGGGGTATCGTTCCAGCAAAAAACTGGTGACTTTTTTTAACGACTTAGGATTCTTTCATGACTATCCTGACAGCGTAGACTTTTGGGAACACTTCCCCTCTCGTGTGCACTACACGACCAGAATGTTAAAGGAAATAAACAGAACATTAAAACTGAATAACTGCATAAAGAATGCCTTTGCCATGGAGGATTTTGTGGAAAGATTGGCAAAATTTGATAAATTGATTTTCACATTCAACTTCTATAGGGTGCTTGATGATTGGAGCATCGCTTGCGACAAAAAAATTGTTTTCATCAGCCTTGGCACAACAAAGGATGGCAGAAGTGTAATCGCTATCTCCGACTTTGACAGGAGTTGCCACAACTTAATCGTAACGACTGACGAGAACAAAAAAAGCCCTCTACAATAATGAGTGCAGAATTTTTAAAGGCGACGACGACTTGTATCGTAGTTTGCAAACTTGAACGAAACGATGGATGTACGGATAAAAACATACTGTCGCTGACAATAAACGAGGACACCGAATATATGGAGAAGAAAGCATCTGAACAAATGGCGTACTTTGGGCTTATAACGAACGACAGCGAGTTGCAGACTGGCTTCGTGAAAACAATGTTCAGCTGCTTGACAGAGATTTCTCTGCAAAAAATAAACGAGGTGGGGCACTAGCCTGATATCTTTGGCGACAGCAGTATAACCGAGCTTAATAATACGCACTAGACGATTAAGAATGCAGACCTGATGGACGAGTTAACGTAGGCGGGATTCCTGCTGGCCGATGATATGTCAGATAGTATGAGAGAAACGCGCATCACAACGGAGGATTTTGTGATGAATAAAAAACTACACCATGCTGAGGAAATGGGTGACTATTGATGATATATATATAGGTGCATTTCAGCACAAGTGATGACATCGTCAACACTAGAAAAAAATTCCAAAAAGGCCTTTTATGAAGTGGACAAATGCTACAATTTCAAAATATTAGAGATCAATGCATGGGATTAGAGGGGGTGAATGTACAGCGGCGAGAGTGCCGAAATAAAGGAGGATAATCCAAATGGATAAACAAACCAATGGTGGTACGGAACTTGTGTCGGACAAAACCCCTGCTATCGACGAAGGTGCGCTATTTGAGCATGTCGTTAATATTATTGAAAGGCGAAAATTCCGTGCAGCGTCATATGCAAATAGCGAGGTCACATTGATGTTTTGGGAAGTCGGCCAGCATATTGACTCCGTTTTACTCGAAGGAGAGCGCGCTGCATATGGGAGACAAATTGTTGCGACACTGTCGCAACAATTGATGGAGCGATATGGGAATATGTTTGAGCGCACAAAAATTACTCGAATGATAAAATTTGCCAAATTATTTCCTGACACCGCGATTGTTGCGACACTGTCGCAACAATTGAGTTGGTCCCATTTTCAAGATTTATTGCCAATAAAATCAGAAGAAGCGCGGCTATTTTATGCCAATAACGCATACGAATGCCATCACGGTGTTCGCGCATTACGCAAACAAATCTCTCGAAAAGCTTTTGAGCGTCGAGAGATTGCCAACTCACATATAACGGAGGAGGGTGACGTTCCGTTCAATGTGTTCCGTGATCCATACTTGCTTGATATTTTTGGATTAAAAGAAAACTATCTCGAGGCTGATTTGGAGAAGGCAATCGTAACTGACGTAAAACGCTTCATCTTGGAGTTTGGTCACGGATTTGCGTTTGTAGACGAGCAAGTCAGAATGGTCATGGATGGCGACGACTTCAAGCTGGACCTTCTTTTTTACAATCGCGAATTGCGGCGGCTCGTCGCCGTGGAATTAAAGCTCGGAAAGTTCAAGCCAAGCTACAAAGGCCAGATGGAGTTTTATCTGCGCTGGCTGGATAAATTTGAGCGCAAACTGGGGGAGAACGCGCCAATCGGTCTCATTCTGTGTACCGAAGCGAGTCGCGACCAAATCGAACTAATGGAGCTTGATAAGATGGGCATTGCCGTGGCCGAGTATTGGACTGTGTTGCCGTCGAAAACAGAGTTTGAGCGTAAAATCGGCGAGATTTATTCAGAGGCGCAAGAGAGGCTTTTGCGCCGAAGGACTCTGCCATCCAATAATTGCAAAAAGCAGATAGATTATTACTTGGAGTCGAGTGGAGATGACGATGAGTGAGTCTGGTTACAAAGGTTGCAGAATGGAGAAATGAGGGACTCTATTGCAACATCAAGTACGTGGCCGAGTAGGTGTAGGGATTGCAGCGCTGTTCGCTACAAGAAGATGTTTGCCGATTACATAGTCTATGTGGCCAACAAACCAATACTGCTTGTCTGCACGATATGGTGTTTGTCAAGCTGTTGCCTTGCATTGACGCACTGATGGCGAGTGTGGTGCGCCGCTCCCCATATGATGGGTAAAACATTGGTCTCATTCTGTGTACCGAAGCGAGACGCGACCAAATCGAGCTAATGGAGCTTGATAAGATGGGCATTCCCATGGCCGAGCACAGATAGTTGTAAAAAGTGCATTTTGGTATTAAAGCAGACACAAACCATGCTTGCAGTATATCCACAGGGCATGCAAAGAGTATGACAGCATGTATGGACAAGGTCGTTTTTGTGGATTGCAATACAGAGTACATATGGGTTGTCTATAATTGCCATGGTAAGAAATTCCAGTTTACCACTAAAGAATTATCCGAGACAGCATTAAAGAACAGTAGCAGTTATTCATTCTACTTACAAGTTGATATAATTAAGCTGAGATAAAAAAACCATCGACTGCCACGTTTCCTCGTGCCAATAGATGGTAGTTAAAATGGTAGTCCCAAGGGGAATCGAACCCCTGTTAATGGCGTGAGAGGCCAACGTCCTAACCGCTAGACTATGAGACCATTTAGTATATATTAACATAAATAATTGGTTATAGCAAATAATTCAATGGCAAATTTGCAAATATTAGCTTTTAAGTTATTCATTTATGACTATGTCGCCAAAAGTTCAACTAAAATTAAAAACATAGCTCTTATTGTATGGTTGCAATTTTGTTAGGCCAAATCAAGAAAATTTTGTATCTTTTTGTTTTTAGACTTAAAGTGCCGCTTGTTTGACTCAATTTGTCGGGAATTATACTATTTCCTGATATACAAAATTTACACAAAAAACAGAAAATACTTTTGGCAACATAATCATTTATCAATCTGTGCAAAAAGTAAAATATTGGTGTGCTATCATACAGATATATTTTAAACAAATGTTGAGCAGATAAATTCCTCGAAAATCAAATGACTTTTGCTGATAATAAAGGTTTTATTCTTGTTATAAATTTGACATTGTTTGTATTTAGTAGTAAAATATTTTGCAATGCTAATATGATGAATTAACTATATGAGGCATTCTTTTAATAAGATAAGTTCAATATTATAAAAACACAATCAAAAGTACATAAAAAGTTAAAATAACAATCAAATTTCAGATTGTTATAAACAGGTTGCTATTTTATGGTTGAAAAATTCGAATTTTAATTATTAAAAAGCAAATAAGGAATTAAAGTTTTATGAATATTTGATCGAGCGTTTTTGCATCTATGGTGAAATGGATATCACACTGGTCTTCGGAACCAGTATTTCGGGTTCGAATCCTGATAGGTGCGCCAACTAATCTATGCAAAAATGCAACAAATCTAACCAAATTGTTTTTGTAGCATGATACTAATTTTTGTGTTTTAATAATTCTGTATTTTATCAAACTATGTAAAATAAGGAATTTTTATCAACAATGCAAACTATTAGCATTAATTATAATTGACTTACATTAAGTCAAGTTATATAATATATTGTTGAAACCAAAATACTGTAAAACAACTATTATATTTGTTAAACAGTATTATTTTTACCGGAGGCATTCTTGTGAGCAGAACAAAAGCCACTATTATACTTTCGATAGTTGCAGTGATTCTTATCGGAGCGATAGTTTTTATATTTCCACTTAATGGGAAAGACTCTATTCCCATAGGAGGCAGCGATGTCGATTTTTATTGGGTATCCAAAAGCATTAAGCTCGGATTGGATCTAGAGGGAGGGATGTTAGCAATTTATGATGCTGACCTTACTGAGTTTTCTTCTACAGAATCTAATGAAGCTGTTAATGCGCTAGACGGAACAATAACTAATTTAACGAATATCCTGTTTTCAAAAGGCTACACTGAAGCTGTTGTAACTAAACAAAGTGATTCGAGTATTCGTGTCGAGATTCCTGCAGTTAACAATGCAGAGCAATTAATGAAACTTTTAGGCGAACCCGCCACTTTGGAATTTCAGGATCCGAACGGCAAGAAAGTTATAGATGGTAGTAAGCATATAACTGATGCTTATGCTACAGCATATAGCGGATCTTATGCGATAGGACTTACATTCAATTCAGAGGGCACTAAGGCTTTTGCTGATGCTACTACTGCTAATGTGGGATCTGCTATAAGTATCTGGATAAATGGATCGAAAGTATTAGAACCTACTGTTCAGCAGGCTATAACTGATGGCAAAGCTGTAATAACAGGTGACTATACTTATGACCAAGCTAATGAGCTCGCGCTTCAAATTAAGGCGGGCACTTTTGAAGTTACATTAACTCCAACGCAGGTAACGACAATTTCACCAACGCTAGGCCAGGACGCTTTGAAATATGGTATAATTGCTGGTGTTATTGGTTTATTTATTGTTATGGTGCTAATGGTTATAATATACAGAGGAATGGGCGTAGTTGCGTCTGCTGCCTTGTTATGTTATTCAACGATCCTTATATATCTATTAGCAATAGTACCATGGGTTCAGTTAACACTTCCTGGTATAGCGGGTATTATATTAAGTGTTGGTATGGCGGTTGATGCTAATATCGTTATATTTGAGAGAATCAAGGATGAAAGGCGAAGCGCTAAGGCTATTCAATCCTCTGTAAGAACAGGATTTAAGAAGGGTTTAACTGCTATTGTGGATGCTAACATAACCACAATTTTGGGCGCTATAATCATGTTAATATTTGGTTCTTCTGCTATTCAGGGTTTTGCTATTACACTCTTGATTGGTGTTTTGCTCTCAATGATAACAGCAATTTTGATATCCAGATTGTTCATCAACATTTCACTGGCCTATAATGATACGAGTGATGTTTATTATGCTTTGAGAATAAAAGGTGGGTTGAAAGATGAATAAATTTAGTAAAATGTTTTCGAAATTTAATACTTCAAAAATTAAATTAAGTGTTAAAGAATTTAGAATTTTTCAAAATGCTTTTTATTGGTTCTTAGCTCCACTAATTGTCATTTTTATTGGTTTAATATGTGGAACGGTATATGCTTCATCTGGCAATGAATATGATGGATTTGCGAATGTTGGTGTTGATTTCAAAGGTGGGACTGTTTTAACTGTTGAAGTTAATAGTGGTTTTGATATGATTGGAGACAATTATTCCACTAATGAAGATATAATACGCGACGTAGTAATGGCAAATGGCGCATCACCCACACAAGGGCAAACGAGAGGCACAAACGCAATAATTATAAGATATCCAAACTCAATTGATGGTGTCAGTTACAATGCGAAAGACAAAACTCGTGAGATGATATCGATCAATGAAACTATAAAAAACGAAGTACGAAGCGCCTTTATTACAAAATATGGTGATAGTGCTGATGTTAGTGTGTCAGCTGAATTGATAAATGCGACAGCAAGTCAGGATTTAATTAATAAGGCGATATTGTCGGTTGTTCTGGCACTATTAGTCATACTAATCTACATTGTAGTAAGATTCGATTTGTTTAGTGGTATTGCCGCAATCGCCGCCTTGCTGCACGACGTGCTTATTGTTTTTGCAGGTGTTATAATATTTAGAATTCCGATAAACTCTTCATTCATAGCGGCTATAATAACAGTGGTTGCATATTCGATAAATAATACCATTATAGTTTTTGATCGTGTTCGTGATTTTACCAAACCATACAAAAACAAGAAATATAAGATTGACATTAATACAGCTGTTAACTCATCTGTAAAAGAAACCTTAAACAGATCAATATTTACGACTATCACAACGTTAATCACAATAACGGCACTTGCTTCTGTAGGAATCCAGGCTCTTAGTGAATTTGCCTTGCCAATCATATTTGGTTTATTAGCAGGTGCTTATTCATCTATTTTGATAGCTCCATCTATATGGGGATATATGATGAAAGCACAGCAAAAGCATTTAAGAAAAAACAAGGGTGATAAGACGCCAGCGCAATTTTTTAAAAAGAAAAACGCTTAGAGTATAAGATACAACTGGAAAAGTAGATGTCGGGATTGAATAGCCTCAGGTTATAACCCGGCGAACAGACCGATACAAGTCCGATTCGCTTAATAGGCGCTCGGGCTTTTTCATATTAACAAGGAGTTTTAATGCAAAACCAACTATCAGCGGACAAAGAAATAGATACCATAGCACGCGATACTAAGCTAGATCATATAACATGCAAATTGTTATATGCTAGAGGAATCAAGAATGCTAGTGCTGCTATTTCTTATTTGTATCCAACAGTTGAAAATTTAAAACAGCCATCTTGTTTAACAGGAATGCGGGAAGCAGTCGATATAATAAAATACTACATTCAAGAGAGAAAAGAGATAATTATTTTTGGTGATTATGATTGTGATGGAATCGGAGCTTTAGCTATTTTATATCAAACATTAAAGGGGATGGGTGCAAATGTTAGCACATTTCTGCCAGTTAGGGCAGAGGATGGATATGGTTTAAATCGTGATTCAGTAGAAAAAATTCTCACGCAAAACACACCTGACCTGTTGATAACTGTTGATTGTGGAACAAATTCAAAAGCGGAAGTTGATTTATTAAAAAGTCGCGGCATTGAAGTAGTAATTACTGATCACCATGAAATGCATGGTGATCCGCCTGAGTGTGTGATAATAAATCCACAACAAGATAAACACTTAGATCCATTATGTGGGGCAGGAGTTGCTTTTAAATTATCATGGGCTTTAACTAGTTTACAAACTGCTATAAAATATATTGATATATGCGCAATCTCTACTGTAGCCGATGTAGTGCCGCTTGTTGGCGAAAACCGGACAATAGCAAGACTAGGCATTAATCAGCTTAGCAAAACAACAAATCCAGGTTTGAAATTGCTCATAGAAAAAATTGGCAAAAAGCCAGACAAGCAAATTAATTCATATGATGTTGCCTTTAAAATTGCGCCACGCTTAAATGCCACTGGCAGACTAAGCACAGCGCACAAATCATTAAGATTATTAATAACAACTGATCAAATAGAGCTAGCTGAAATTGTTAATGTAATAGAAGAAGAGAATCAAGAGCGTCAGTCATTATGTGATGCGGTTGAAAAAGATGTATACGAAAAAATGGCAGATTATGATTTATGCAATCGATCTGTAATTGTATTATCTGATGAAAAGTGGGAAGCAGGGGTTATAGGCATAGTTGCTGCTAGAATACTAAAAAAGTTTAATAGGCCTGTAATTTTGTTAACAAGGGAAAAAGGTGAATATTTAAAAGGATCCTGTCGTAGCATACCAGAAGTTAACATAAACACAGTTCTTTTAAATTGTTCAGAGTATCTAGTAGCATTTGGAGGTCATAGTGCAGCAGCTGGTTTAAAATTAAAAGAATCAAATTTAGCAAAGTTTATTGACGCAGTGAACGCGTATGTTGATAATACTACAATGGTTGAGACATTCATACATAAATCACACTTTGATTTAGAAGTTAGAATGCAAGACCTTACTTTAAAAGCAGTTAATGAAATAGCATTGTTTGAACCATTCGGGCAGGAGAACATTCGTCCTGTTTTTGCTGACGAATGTGGGGTGTTTGATTTCCAGAGGATAGGTGATCATCAGCATATAAAAAAACAAATTACAGATAGCATTCAATGCATAGCATTTAATTTTCTTAATTATGCTGGGTTGTTAAAATCAAGTGCAACAAAAAAAATCCTCTATACTCCTTCAATTGATGAATTTAGAGGCGTTAGAAAGATAACATGCACAACAGAAAGGATTGAAACAGTGCGGTTTAGTCCTACAAGCGAGGAGTTGTTAGTAAATTTTGCTAGATGTGCTATATTAAAACCATTAACAACGCAAACCTATTCACCTCAAATTACAAATTACAAATCTGGAGATGTTTTTGGTCATTTAATCATTGTCTTTACAAAGAAAACCTATGTAGAATTAACTATCAAATATCCAAATTATTTGAGGTGTTATGGAATGTTGGATTCTGTTAATCCTATAAACACAATATTGTTATCACCCTTCAATGAAGATTTTTTTACATATTATGTAAAAATAGATGTTTATGATGCGACAGAAAATTATGTTAATGCTTTGAAAAATTCACAATCCGCTAAAATAACGAAAATTGATACCAAACTTGATTTTGATGTTAAAGATTTATTATCAAGAAACGACATTATTTGTTTATATAAGTATCTGCGCATGTGTATAGATGTGAACAATTCATTAGATAGAATACAAATAGCCTTAGAGAAGTTTATGGATATATACCATCAATATTCGCCCAGTCTAGTTAAGATAATGTACTATATTCTACTCGAAATGGACTTGTTTAAAATTGATGAAAACAATTGTATTAGTTTAACTAACACAAAAACTTCAGTAGATGCATCTACAATATATAAGGCATGTAGAGGGACAGACTAATGGATGAGGCACATGCACTTTTAGTTAAATGTTCGTCTATTTATGACGAGAATGATTGTCAACTTATAAAATACGCAGTAGATTATGCAGTTGAAAAACACAACGGACAACTAAGAAAATCCGGTGAGCCATATGTTATTCACCCTTTTGCGGTAGCAGACATACTAGTAGATCTTAGAATGGATGCAGTTTGTATAACAGCAGCACTTTTGCATGATGTTTTAGAAGATACAAATTGTGAAGAGGGTGAGTTTAAAAAGAAGTTTGGCAATAGTGTCTATGCGTTAGTATCAGGCGTTACAAAATTATCTGGTTTTAAATACATGGCAGCAGAAGATACACAAATGGAAAATTATAGGCGTCTCTTCTTTGCTGCTGTAAACGACATGCGAGTAATTTTTATTAAGCTAGCTGATCGTCTTCATAATATGCGTACACTAAATCATATGCCTAAAGACAAACAGGAGCGCATTGCAAAAGAGACTCTGGAAATTTATGCTCCTATGGCTAGCAGACTAGGTCTTGCCAGCATAAAATCTGAGCTCGAAGATTTGTCTATGAAGTATTTATATCCAGTAGAATATGAAAATTTGTCTGCTATCATAGAAAAAACGAGAGGGGAACGGATGGGGTTCGTTATGAGAATTGCATCCGAGATTGAAGTAGCATTAATAGAACAAAAGATTAATGGTGAGGTGAAAGGCAGACCTAAACATTTATACAGTATTTTCAAGAAGATGACAAAACAGGGGAAAAGTCTTGAGCAAATTTATGATTTAATTGCAGTCAGGGTTATAGTTGACACTATAGCTGACTGCTATATTATTTTGGGAATAATACATTCAAAATGGAAACCAATTCCAGGCAGATTCAAAGATTATATAGCAATGCCCAAACCCAATAAATATCAATCTCTACACACAACAGTAGTTACACAATTTGGACAAATATTTGAGATCCAAATTAGAACCTATGAAATGAACAAAACAGCTGAGTATGGAATTGCGGCACATTGGATATATAAAGAAAAGGGCAGCACACAACAAAGTAGCGATTTTGATACAAAGCTTGCATGGCTTAGAGAAGTTATTGAAATGGAAGAGGGTGTTACTGATAGTAGAGAGTATATCAGCAATATAAAACTTAACATAGTAAACGATGATATCTATGTGTTTACCCCTAAGGGACAGGTTTTAAATCTGCCTGCAAAATCAACCTGTGTTGATTTTGCATACAAAGTGCATAGTGCAGTTGGGAATAAATGTATAGGTGCTAAAGTAAACAGCAAAATGGTTCCGCTCAGCACAACACTTGAGAATGGAGACGTCGTCGAAATATTAACTTCATCATCAGGTAAAGGCCCTAGCAGGGATTGGCTTAAATTCGTAACGACAGGACAAGCTAAATCTAAAATCAGGGCATATTTAAAAAAAGAATTGTTATCGGAAAATATCAAAACAGGCAAAGATATGCTTGAGAGGGAAGCAAAGAAAAATGGATATTCTCTGAGTGAATTATTGGAAGTTAAAAGTGCTACTGAGAGCATATTTTCAAGACATAGTCTAGCGTCTAATGAAGATTTGTTTGCTTCAGTTGGAAATGGCGCTTTGACTACAAGACAAATCATTTTTAAATTGGTTGACGCACACAAAAAAGAATATATACTAAATAATCCAGACGCACTGCTGGCTCAATATAACCAAAAAGATATAAAGAAGATTAAAAACAAAAGACCAAGTGGAGTTATAATAGAAGGCCATGATGATTTTTTGATAAAATTTGCTAAGTGTTGCAATCCTGTCCCTGGAGATACTATTGTAGGTTATGCATCACGTGGTACTGGTGTTTCTATCCATCGCTCAGATTGTAGTAACATTAAGAGTATGGAAACAGAAAGAATGATGAAAGCTAGTTGGAGTGCTAGCGACTCATCACTCTTTGTTGCACAGTTTAAACTTGAGTGCCTTAATAAGGTAGGAGTTTTAAATGAAATAGTATCGATGTTGTCTCAACATGGATACTCGATTACTTCTATGGATCTACATGTTAAAAATTCACCACGAGAAGCCAGCGGCCGTGCATATATTTCTTTGGGTGTTGAAATAAAAAACTCAACAGATGTTGACTATATAATCAAAAAGTTCCAATTAATGAATAATATTTTGTCTGTCTCAAGAAATGGCTAACCCTATGCAATTTTATTTCATTTTTCCAGATAAAATTATATTATTTTAAAACCTTATTGCTTTGCGTTTTACAGCCACCTCTAGAAACTAAGCTATTTTATGGAATCTAAAAAAAAGCAAGTTTGTAACACAAAAAGGATCTTTTAAATTGCTATATGATTTGCGAATTATAGGTTTTTGAGTTAAGGAATTCCTAATTGTACTCTCATTTAATTTATATAGAATAGTAATAAGTGGTATAATATAGAGGCGTGCTAACTGATTACTAAATCAATTAGTTGATAGTGAGGGATATGCTATTACCTGACATTTTAAAATTGCAAAATATGGGGGGAGAATTTTTTCAACTAAAGCAAGCAATAGATGATAAAAAATCAACTATTGTCACTTCTGCTATGCAAAATTCAAGATATCATTTAGTATCATCCCTTGATCGATTTTTTCTATATATAACAACAGATCGCGTTGCTGCAAATGATGCATGCGATAATTTTAGAAATTATTTTTCCGAATCTGAAATAGTTTTAATTCCTGAGCGTGATGACGTTTTGTCTAGGGTCAAGTCCTACCTTTCTGGTTCGATTAACGAGCGCATGCTAGCAGTATCAGATATCATTTACAAGAAGGATATTAAAGGCGCAGTAATCACTGTCGATGGATTAGTACAATATTTACCACATATTGATAAATTCAAAGAAGCTTCGACATTGTTTAAAATTGGAGAAGAATTTGATAGAGACACTTTAACTATTAAATTAATTGATGCGGGATATTTGCTTGAGGACAAATCCCCACAGGAAGGATCATTTGTCATCCGTGGTGATATTATAGATATATGGCCTGTTGGATATATTAATCCAATTAGAATGTCATTTTTTGGCGATTTCCTCGAAACAATAAGAATACTTGATACAACTCTTGAGACATCTGGAGAAAGAATAGATCAGTTTTGTGTCTCTCCAAAGACCGATTTTATACTCGACAGCACTGCTAAATCCAATATAAAAAAATTACTGAAAGAAATGAAACTAAATGCAGGTGCGCATTTAGCAGAAATAATAGAAAATATTATTAAAACAATTGAAACAGAGGATTATACTAACAGTGCTTTAGTATGGTTATTACCTTTTTTAAAAGAATATTTCTCTACAATTGCAGATTATCTGCCTGAATCAACTGTAATAGTTTTTGAAGATCCAAAAGCTGCTGACGATAAAATAAATATGCACGCGATAGCTCATAAACTTAGAGTTGATAGTTTAGTTGAGATGTTTGAAGCCTTCCCAGAACATTATGAGAGCATAATTGATAAAGATATAATATTTAGGGAGTTAAGCAAGTTTAGGACATTAGCGTTCGCATATGGAGAGCCTAACAACCCGGTTTTTGAACCTGAGCTAGTATTAGACATTAAAGCTCCATCTGTTTCTAAATTTGATCGAAACTATATAGTGCTCATCAATGAAGTAAAATCGATGATAATTAATGGTTTCAATGTATACATTTATACAGGATCACAGGATTCTGCAAATCTTGTTGCAAGATATTTTGCGGATGCTGACCTGGCTTCACTGGTAACATCTAATCCCAATGATATCGCTGAAATTCACATTTTGCCAATGCGCATTAATAGCGGTTTTATATATCCTAACAAGAAAATAGCTATTATAGGCACTAACGATATTGTGCGTCATCAAATCTCGAAAAAGAAGTCCGACGCTGAAAAAAGACGTGCATTTGTTATTCCGACTAAGGGTGATTATGTTGTGCATGAACAACACGGAATTGGTCTTGCAGCAGGGATAACTGTGGTTGAAACAAACAACCTCAAAAGGGATTATTTTGTTATAGAATATGCGGCGGGCGATAAATTATATTTGCCAACTGACCAGATGGATTCTGTTGAGAAATATACTGGGATGGGAACACCCGTATTAAACAGATTAGGAAGCACACAATTTGCGCGAGCTAAAGAGCGTGTCAAAAAAGCTATTAAACCTTTTGCTCTAGATCTTGTGGCATTATATGATGAGCGAGGCTCAAAGAGGGGATTTAAATATTCATCAGACACACCTCTTCAAAGTGAAATGGAAAATGCTTTTGAGTTCCAAGAAACTGAGGATCAATTAACAGCAATTGCCGAGATCAAGTTTGACATGGAATCAGGCCGAATAATGGACAGATTGCTTTGTGGTGACGTTGGTTTTGGCAAAACCGAGGTTGCGATTCGCGCCATGTTTAAAACAACAATGGATATGAAACAAGCAGTTATTTTGGCACCAACTACTGTTTTGTGTGCACAGCATTTCAAAACAATAAAAGCTAGACTTGAACCATTCGGGTCTGTCGTCGTTTCATTATCAAGATTTGAAAGTGAGGCTGGCACAAAGCAAGCGTTAGAAGACATTGAGTCTGGAAAAGCCGACATAATTGTTGGAACTCACAGAATTTTAAGTAAAGATGTGAAATTTAATGATTTGGGACTATTAGTAATAGATGAAGAACAGCGATTTGGTGTTGCTGCAAAAGAAAGGATTAAGGAATTAAGGCGGGATATAAACGTTTTAACGATGACAGCTACTCCAATCCCACGCACGCTTCATATGTCATTATCTGGTATTAGAGATATATCCACTTTAGAAACTGCACCCAAAAATCGATTGCCAATTGAAACTTATTCAGTTCAATATTCTGATCAGTTAGTTCAATATGCAATCAAGAAAGAAAAGGCAAGAGGTGGCCAGGCATTTATATTATATAACAGAGTGCAAAGTATTCAAAGGTATACAAATCATATCCAAAAATTATTAGGCGATGAAATCTCTGTAATATGTGCACATGGACAAATGAATGTACATCAATTGGAAAAAACGATAGATGATTTCTACAACAAAAAGGCGGATGTTTTGGTCGCTACCACTATAATTGAGAACGGTATTGATGTGCCGGATGCAAATACCTTGATTATTGTAGATGCGGACACTTTGGGTTTGTCTGATATGTATCAAATTCGCGGCAGAGTGGGTCGTAGTTGTAATCTTGCATATGCATACTTTACGGTAAGACCTGGTAAAGTTTTAACACATGACGCAGAAAAAAGACTTAATGCTATTATAAATCACACGGAATTAGGTAGTGGGTTTAAAATTGCTGTAGAAGACATGGAGATCAGAGGCGTCGGAAATGTGCTGGGCAGAGAACAGCATGGCAATATGGAAAATGTTGGTTATGATATGTATTGTCAATTGTTAAAAGAATGCATTACCGAGGCAACTGGCGGTATGGTTAAGAATGACATTAATGTGGAGATGATCGTCGATGGTAATATAGCAGTTCCAACAGATTATATTTATGATGACGTACAAAGAATTAAATTTTATAAAAATGCTGCTACAATATCAACCATAGACGAAAAAAACAATTTACTCGATAGACTAAAAGATCTATATGGTCCACCTCCTGTTAGCGTACAGAATATAATCAGTGTTTGTACTATAAAGAACATCGCGGCAAAATTAGATATAAGAAAAGTAGTAATTACAGACAGAGAATCAAAAGCTTATTTTGAATTCAATTCAACTAAAAGAGACAAAAAACTATTTAATAATATAATAGAATCAAGGGGCATGGTCAAATTTGTGCCTGGTAATGTAGCACACCTTGTATTTAATTTTAATGCATACACACCTGAATCTCATATTAAGGCTGTAGAAGAATTTTTCCTGAAAGCCAATTAGGTTGCTAAGATATTAAATTACCATCTTCCCCCATTCACCTTCTATTATTTTCAGTATTTTCAATTCTTCAAGTGTCAAAGCATCAATATAAACTAAATAATCAGATTCAAGATAACTCCCATAAAATTCGTATGCAATCTTTTCGCATCCAGAATCTATGGGTATTACACATAACTTTTCGGATTTGACATAAAGGTTAGGAGAGAGTTCCTTTCTTGCTTTTTCAATATCAATAGGTTCATAAATTGTCTCTCGTTGATTTGAGTGATTATAGATATAATTACATGCATCAAACCCCATTAAATAGCCTGTTTCACTATTGATCTTTACCAGTATATTATCAGAATAGTATATTATATCATTAATACAACTTGCAAAATTAATATATACTACAGAATTTATGTTTGCGATCCAGACTGCCTGCATGTTGTAATAACCTAGACTATTCAATATAGCTAATGCTTTTTGTGTGCATTCTTCCTCATTTAAACGTGGATTCGTAACATCAATGTCTTGTATATAATCGACAACATAACCACCCTGTTTTGAAATGCAAACTGTACCGATCCCACCTGCCCATTTTACTTCAAAAACATATGCTTCAATACTGCCATAACGGTGTGTCAAAATATTAACAGCGCTAGCCTGTTCAAACTTATCATAAACAATATTAGATGCAATTTCGATATTAATTAGTGATAGATTTTCTAAGAAAACTGGATTTTTATTTGCTAGCTGATCACTAAAATGGCCATCATATGTCACGGGTGGGTATTCTATTTGGTTTTTGTTTGTTATTTTGTCAAAACAACTATCGAATATTCGCATTTCTTCCTCTAAACCATTAACAAAGTGATTACCAGCCATGATTAAATCCGATGTTTCTGATAATGCAGATTGTAGAGAAATTAAAATTACATGCAAATTGCGCAACTGCTCATTGTCTTTAGATGAGACGGCGTGATATTCGTTATTGTTTGCTAGGTGCTTTGAATAGTCCCCTAGCTGATTAAAAAATTTTATAAGAGGAATAATTTTTTCCTCATGTATTGATAATTGAGATAGATTTAATTGTATAATGCAACATTTGTTCCACATTTCAAGTAATAGAGATCTTTGTAGTTTAGAGGAGGATGAAACATTAAGTTTTGATAATTGTACTTCAACGTCATTAATGAGGTCAATTATTTCATAATATGTTTTGGTGTATATATTATCCAATCGTAATTGATATGCTTTTTTGCGAAAAAAAGTGACGCCTAGCAAAATACCCATGGTTATTGTACAGACTATTAATAGAACCAAAACAATTGCAAGAATTTTTTTCATACTCCTCCTTAAACTAATTCTTAAAGACAAAAGGCGTGGCGACCTATTGTAATATGAGTTTGTTTTTTCCTGATCCAGGCGCTAGTTGCGGTTTTGGGATTGTAATAAAAAAGACATCCCAAGGTGGGATCCCATCCGTTCAATGCATCTGTCGCCGCCCTAAATGCGTTAGCATTGGGTTTTAGGTTAATCTGTCCATCTTTAACACAGGTAAAAGCGTATGGTTGGTAAATAACTCCAGATATAGTATTAGGGAATTGTGGGCTTTTAACACGGTTTAGAATAACAGCAGCAACAGCTACCTGTCCTACGTATGGTTCGCCACGTGCCTCGCCATAAATGCAACGCGCAATAAGATTTAAATCGCCATCTGAAATTTTTGCATTATTTGTAGTTGTATTAAGTACTACACCTAGTAATTTTGCAGTATTTTTACCAACGATTCCGTCGACCTTTAGCCCTTTAGATTTTTGAAATTTTTTTACAGCACTAGTGGTAGCACTACCATATATGCCATCGATCGCGCCATTGTAAAAACCTGCTTCTTTGAGTTTGTTTTGAATAGATTTAACGGTGTTACCAGTTGTACCTTGTTTTGCGACAAGAGCATCAGCAGCTTGGCTTTTGGTTAGTTGTGTTAGCAAGAATAGTGAAAGTATCACTAATGCTAAAATTAAAAGACCTACAATTATTTTTTTTGTTATTTCTCTTTCTTTTTGGATAAACTTGCTCATTTATTTCCTGATAGTCATAGACATAATAGAATTCCTCAATAGAAAACGAAATAATTATATCCAAATTATCAATGATTATACATTAGATCGAGAATTTTATAGTAATTTGCTTATGAAATCAGTATGTTGAATATTTTAAGTCTGTGTATAATTTATGGTATTAGATCAAAAACATTATCACGATCTAAGCCATCTATATAACTATCTGGTACACGCCCTATTATTATATCTTCTGCAATTATGAAATCTGTTTCAATAAGGACATCTGTAGCCTTTGTGGGGATTAGAATATTGAGTTTTGTAGTAATTCGCAATATCAGTCGATGAATTGTTTGGTTAATTCCTTCATTATAAAAACAAGAGTTCCAGACTGTCTCTGATGTCGCGACAAGCGACAATTTAAGATTAATGCTGGGCCCTGCGTCAGCCAAAATAGAGCTCCCTGAAAAAGCACCGAGAGGCACAGGAATATTAGTTGAATTTAATTCGCTTAATGCTCGCTGAATTGTTGATTTAGCTGTTATATGCATCTTGTTTATATTTGCTGGGTTTGATGTAATTAGAATAACTTCACCTTCGTTGTTTACTTTGTAATCATAATAATCACCAAAAAAACGCTCTAGCGAGCGTATAATAGATCCTGCACTATTAATTGCATCAAGTGCCATTGCTTTTGCCTGAGATTGTGCAATTTCCACAACCAAGGATAACACAACATTCTGAAAATATATAAAGAATATAAATGCTAGCAAAATCAGTACGAATATAAATCTTGCCCTTTTGAATTTCTTTTTGTATTGACTCCGCTTCATTGCACTATATAATATATGCTGTTTGTTAATAAATGTGACATCAGAAATTTTGCACTATATGATAATGCTAGAGATAGAAAAAATGCTACAATATGTATGAAAAACTTAAATCATAGTAAACGAGTCCCTACTGAGAGTAAATGACATAGAATACAGAACACACTTCAATTGAAAAAGGTTAATAAGCAATAAAAATTTTCTTCTTTATAACAAAAGCAGATTTAATATTTATTAGTGCAGCATCTATTATTATTGTAATAAGGAAATTAATAAAATGAGTTAAAATAAATTTTGGAGAATATTTTCATATCATTACCCAGCATTAACTCTTTAATTTTTTTAAAAATTTATTCCAAATAAATATTGAATTTATTTGCAAAGTAATGTATAATGTTTAAAGTCAAATTTTGCAAGAAAACAAAATACACAAAATATTGTAATTATGTGCAATGAGAAATATTTTTATTGTTTTTGCGTTTGTTTTTGCATAAATATATAATTAATAAACCTTACTTGGAGTATAAATGCCTTCGATTATTGATAATAGTCAAAGAATCATGTCCGAATCTTTGAAAAATACGCTTAACAGAGCAACAAGCTTCGATGTTGCAACTGGTTTTTTTTATTTTTCGGGTTTTAATATTTTAGCTGAACATCTGAAAAATATTAAAATCAGAATTTTAGTAGGAATGGCCATAGATCCCAATGCTGTTACAGAATTAACTAATTTAGCTAGAACGGGATTAGTTGATAATCTTCCTGCTTTTTGCTCTCGTCAGTATAGTAGGTATAATAATCTTCAAAAAAAAGAAGAGTATATCAATGGTTTTGTTAATCTGTTTAACGGGTCTGTGCTTTCACGTGAATTTGATGATAGCAAATCACAAGAAACATTTAAGATGTTCTTAAAAAAAATTAAAGATGGAACTTTAGAAATTAAGCTATCAAAAACCCCAGAGCACTCAAAATTATATATAGTGACAAACCAATATGAACAATCCATGTTTGGTGAGTTAAAGGGTGTTGTTTTTGTGGGTTCATCCAATTTTACATATAGTGGCTTAGTAGGACAAGGTGAATTAAATAATTCCAAATTCGATAATGATATATATGATGAGCATATGGATTGGTTTCAAAAAAAATGGGATGATGCAAGTAATATTGAAATATGTACAGAAAATGTGAAAAAAGAATTTATTGAAGAGATAGAAAAGAGACTTTGTATTTTTTCAAAACCATCGCCATATGATATTTTCATTCGCATCTTGCATGAGTTGTATGGTTCTCTGGATAAATGTGATATACAAAATCCCACTAAAATAACAAGAAATAAATATGCAGATTTTAAATATCAGATAGATGCAATCAAGTTTGGAATCGATTGTATAAACAAAAACAGCGGAGTGATAATAGCTGACGTAGTAGGATTAGGAAAATCAATTATAGCATCAGCAATTGCATACAATTTAAATCCAACAAAAACAATAATTGTAACGCCACCTCATTTGCTTGAACAATGGAATGAATACAGCTTGGATTTTGGTTTGAGAAACACCAGGGTTGTAAGTAGTGGTAAAATCGAAGATTTATATAAAGATGAATCTTACAGTGAAAAGCCCGTTCTCTATATAATTGATGAGGCACATAGATATAGAAATGAAAGCACATTGTCGTATATGCTTTTACATCAATTAACTCGTTCACATCCTGAAAACAAAATTATATTACTCACTGCAACACCATACAACAATAAGCCACAGGATTTGTATGCTTTAATTAAACTGTTTCAGTCACCAAACAGGTCAACTATAAATAGTGTAGATAACTTAAATAAATCTTTTCGTGAGTTAATTGCAAAATATAATAGGCATTATAAATTGGCAAAAAAAGAATTGACAGATATTACTAGATGTGAATTTGAGAATATAAGCAAACAGTTAAGAATGATAATTGAGCCTGTCACAATTCGCAGAACACGCATAGATTTAAGTGAGATAAAAGAATATGCTGAGGACTTAAATGAACAAGGAATTAAATTCCCAACAATAGTAGGTCCTGAACTGATGCAATATGAACTTGGTGAAATGAAAAGCTTGTATATTGATACACTGACGAAATTAAGCGATGATTTCAATGGAGCACGATATAATCCTGCAAAATATTTAATAGATCCTCAAAAGTTTAATAAAGAATACGGAAAATATTTTGTCGATACAGACATACAATTATTTCAAGGGAACATGGCTAAATTGGTCAGGCGATTGTTAGTAATGAGATTTGAAAGTTCAAAAATGGCATTCAAAAAGACTCTTGAAACGCTACTTCGTGCCTCTAAAAACATGCTTGAATGGTATAAAAAGGGATATATAGTTATAATGAGGCAAGGAGGGCTGCCTGATCCAAATAGTGATGATATTGAGGAAATTCAAGAAGAAATAGACAGCGAAAGTGAGATTTTAAATCTAGATGAAATCAGAAAAAATGGTCTAAAAATACCAAATAATCTTTTTGAAAATGAATATTATGATGCCTTGGTTAAAGATATAAATTTACTGACGGATATAAAAACTAATTGGTTTGATAATAACAATATTGGTGATGATGCAAAATTTGCAACAGTGTTTGAATTAATTAAAAAACTAATAAACGAAAACAAACATCGAAAAATAGTTATTTTCTCTTCTTTTGCAGATACTGCAGAATATGTGCAAACTTTGTTAGTTAAAAATAAAATGAAATCATTTTTATATACGGGTGCATCTAGCGGAAAGGACAGACGCATAGTTGTTGAGAATTTTGATGCGTCATGTACAACCATCAGGAATGATTACGACATAATAGTTGCAACGGATGCTTTAAGTGAAGGTTTTAATCTTAATAGGGCTGGTGTGATTATCAATTATGATATACCTTATAATCCAACGCGCGTTATTCAGCGAATAGGCAGGTTAAATCGAATTAATAAAAAGATGTTTAATGAGATCTTCATATACAATTTGTTTCCTACAGAAATAGGTGAAGAAATTACATTAACCAAGGGCATATCGACATTAAAAATGTTGTTAATAACAAACATTGTTGGAAATGATACAAAGGCGTTAACACAAAATGAGCAACTAAATAGCTATTTTAAAAAACAATTTGAAGAAGCCAAATCTCATGAAGAGGGAAGAAGTTGGGATAATGAGTTTAGAAACATATATTATTCAATTAAAAACAATAAAGAACTATTGCAAAAAATTCAAAAAGACATTCCAGAGCGAACAAAAATAGTTCGCAAAAAAAATAAACATCAAATCACTGTTTCATTTGCTAAAAAGGGAAATAACTACTTATTTGCGTCAGCCTCACCACATGCAAAAAAAGCATCAATAGTTTCTCCTGAAAAATGTTTGAAGTATTTCAAAGCAGACAAAGAAGAAGAAAGTTATAATTCTGATATTGAATTTGAGAAAAAGTTTGAATTTTTGCGCGATGAGCTTGAAAAAATAAATCCACTACCAAAAGGTGATAGAATGAAGGGTGAGGCCTTGTCTAAATTAGGAAGAATAAAGGACTTATGTCCAGCGGCTAAGGACTATGTTGATGCTATTATGGAAATTATTAACACATATGATGATTTGAGTGATGCTGAAATCAAATACATAGTAAATTTGAAAAATATTTCATCGAATATGGATAAAGTTATAAAGGAAGTTGAATTAAAAATCCCGAAACATTACTTGAATAATATAAAGAAAAAAGCTGACGCAATTGATTCACAAGCTGAAATAATTATGTTTGCTGAGGATATAAGAAATAGTGACTAAGTTAAAAACACCAATTAATGGGCGATTAGTATTCAATAAACAATTTATTAAAAAGTTTTGCAAAATGCAAAAACAATTGTTGCTTGACAATGAAGTCATTAGTATGCTACAATCAATCTTAACAACAAAAAACTAATTTGGGTTAATAAAAATAAAGCGATTAGTAATAAAGTTGTTTTAATGATAA
>JAIRKT010000088.1 GCA_031259965.1 Christensenellaceae bacterium
TTATTAGCATATTATATTGCAACTATAAACATAGAGAACACTTATCATGATATAATGAACGCTGTCGATTACACACCATTTGAGGGCATATGTTTTACTGATACATTTCAATTAAACAAATCAACAAGTGACACAATGATAGATAGTATAAATAGAGATCGTCTACGCCAACATGCAAAAACCCCAATTACTGTTATTATTGGCAATCCTCCATACTCAATACATGCTGCAAACACTTCTCAATCAAAAGATATTAAATATGAAGATTTAGATTCTAATATCCGCAAATACTACATTAAAGATAGCTCAACATCTAACATTAAATCTATGTATGATAGCTACATTAGAGCATTCAGATGGGCTACAGATAAAATAGGAGAAAACAACGGAATTATAGGTTTTGTAAGTAACGGGGCATGGATAAAGTCTATTAGTAACAGCTCTTTAAGAAAATGTTTAGAAGAAGAGTTCTCAAAAATATATATTTTTGATTTGAGAGGCGATCTTAGGACAACGGGCATTAAATTTCAAAAAGAAGGACGAAATGTGTTTGATGATGGTTCACGCACCCCGATCTCAATCACGATTTTTGTGAAACAAAAAAATTATAATGGAAGAGCTAAAATTTTCTATTCTGACATAGGTGATTATCTCAAAACAAGGGAAAAACTGGAAAAAATAAAGAATGCACAATCATTTTTAGCAGATAGTATGCCAGCTTTAAATCTCCTTAAAATCAGGAAACCTGGAAATTGGCTAATAAGTGAAAGTGATTCGTTTAAGGATTTTGTCCCACTAGCCCACAGCAAAACTAGTACATATGATCCATTGACGAAGAGTGTATTTACAATATTTACTTTAGGTGTATCTACGTCTAGAGACATGTGGGTATATGGTTATTCAAATTTTATACTCGAATCAAAATTGAATACCACAATAGATTACTATAATGAGCAACGTGCATTAGGATCGTTGCTACCAAATCCTACAAAAATTACATGGACTAGAGAATTAGTCAGATTGCATAAAGGCAATAAGAAAATGACTTTTGATAATAATCTAATTCAGAGAGCTTATTATAGACCTTTTAATAAAGTATTATTATATTACTCAAGGCAACTAATTGAATGCCCTCGCTGTTTTAACAATATATTTCCATGTAACAACTATGATAAGAATCTTATCATTGCAATATCTGGGCACGCCTCTAAAAACGATTTTTCTGTACTTATGTTTGACAATATCATAGATTTTCAGAATTTATCAAACACTAGGTGTTTTCCTCTTTATTTTTATGATGATACTATGATCCGAGGCGGATACAAAATTTCACCTGATTTATTGTCAGATAATCAAAGTTATTCACAAAATAGAAGAGATGGTATAAGTGATTCATTTTTAAGACAAGTTGAATTTAAGTATGGCAATAAATTTGATAAAGAAGATCTTTTTTATTATATTTATGCACTTTTACATAGCAAGGATTATAGAAAAACGTTTGTTGATGATCTCAAATTATCACTCCCTAAAATACCCTTAGTTAATTCAATGAATGATTTTTCTGCTTTTGTTAAGGCTGGGCGCGATCTCGCATATTTGCATTTGAATTACGAAAACATACCTCATCTTAATTATATCGATGTAGTCGGAAATTTAGAAAACCTCGAAGTTTCGAAAATGACATTTTTAGATAAGAACAAGAAAGATGTTATACTCTATAATAATGATATTCGAATAGAAAATGTACCAATCATCGCTTATAAATATATGTTAAACGGCAAAAGTGCTATCGAGCATGTTATGGATCAATATCAAATTAAGACAGATAAAATAAATTGCTTAACTAATAATCCGAACGATTGGTGTGATTATGTCAAAAATCCTAAATATTTATTAAATTTAATTTTGTCTGTAATATCTGTTAGCGTTAAAACAATTGAAATTGTCGAAGCATTGCCTAAATTAGATCAATAAATTTCAAAACATAGAACATACCAAATTCATTTTCGTTTTTAGAATGAATTGATCCCTTACGCCTATCAAGATTTGGTATTTATTTTCATCAAGTTTTATGGTATAATAATCCATATAATTCCTGTTAAATAATATATCCAAATCAAAGTTAGGTGTTATAGTGACATTTCTTGAATTCTCAAACTACCTATATTCTATGTATCCTGACCCTAGCACACGTGGCAGAATTTTTGAGCGTGTCATGGTCAAATTTTTTAAAGCTGATCCGATGTTTAATAGCGAAATTAAACAGATATGGCAATGGAGGGATTTCCCATACAAACAATCATTATCAAGAGACTTAAATGACATTGGCATTGATATAGTAGTGTTAACTCATAATGATAAATATTGGGCAATCCAGGTTAAATTTTATGCAAATGAGACCACTATATACAAAGAAGATGTCGACACATTTTTATCAACTTCTGGACGGGCCTTCGGAGTTTTACCCACTCTTAATAAATTTGATAAACGCATTTGGGTTTCAACCTCAGACGCACTAACAAAAAAAGCTGATGAGTGCTTAACCAATCAAACTCCGCCTGTGTTTAGAATTAATCGTGCCATACTTGAAAACTCTGGTGTTGATTGGGAAGTCTTATTAAAAGATGGACCTGTTGTTGATGCAATGCCTGTAAAACACAAATTGAATAAATTTCAGCTTGAGGCTATACAAAGTGCATCTGAACATTTTAAAACGAATGATCGCGGTAAAATGATTATGGCTTGTGGCACTGGCAAGACTATTACATCACTTAGAATCGCAGAGAAGCTAGCAACAACTAACAAGCTAATTTTATTTTGTGTACCATCCATTTCTTTAATAGCACAGTCTCTTAGACAATGGGTCAATCAAGCTAATGGCTATCTAAACAAGATATGTGTTTGCTCAGATGAGAGCGTGACAGTTATTGATAATCAATCAGATCATATAATCAATCAAATCAATGATTTACCATATCCAGCAACAACTGATGCAACTACTTTGTATAAAACATATCTTGAGTTAGATAAGTCAAAATTAACTGTAGTCTTTACCACCTATCAATCGATAGATGTTATAATGGAGGCGCAGGAAATAGGATTACCTGAGTTTGATATTATAATATGTGATGAGGCTCATAGAACAGCAGGAGTTATTAGATCACACTCTAAGACGTCCTCATTTGTAAAAGTCCATGACAATGCATTTATTAAAGGTTCTTTGAGACTATATATGACCGCAACCCCGCGTTTATATAACACTTCTACAAAAGAGCGGGCTGAATATAAAGACACAATATTATGTTCAATGGATGATCCTAGTATATTTGGCACACAATTTTACAAATTGTCGTTTAGAAAAGCTGTTGAGGAAGGGTTGTTATGTGATTATAAAGTGCTAGTCTTAACTATAAAAGAAGATGATCCTGATTATATTAGTTTAAAAAGATATTACAATGTAGATAAATTAGTACAAGACAATATTGAGATTGCAAGAGATGTAAAAAAGGAATTTACTAGTATTGTAAAAATAATAGGTAGCAGGAAAGCCTTGTCAAAAAAGATACATGGTGATGATAGTGTGATAAGAGAAGATCCTAAAGCCATGCTTAGTGCTGTAGCTTATTGTGACACGTTAAAAACCACAAGACAAATAGTAGATCAATATAAAACTGGCATTGATAATATAGATGAAAATGAAGATCTAATGGACATAGAATGCGAGAGAATAGATGGTATGATGTCATCTAACTTGAGAGAGAAGAAATTAAACTGGCTTAAAAACGATGCAGAGGAAATAACAGATAAACCTGTATGCAGAATATTGACAAACGTGAGATGCTTAAGTGAGGGCATTGATGTTCCAGCTTTAGATGCGATTATCTTTTTAGCAGGCAAGAATTCACAAATTGAAGTAGTTCAGTCAGTAGGCCGTGTAATGAGACAATCAAAGGGCAAGGCATTTGGGTATATAATAATACCAATTATAGTACCATTAGGCATGTCTGCTGAAAAGGCGTTAGAGAAGAGTGAAGAATATCAAGTGGTTGCAAGTGTAGTCAGTGCACTTAGAGCACATGATGAAAATATGGATTCTACAATAATTCAAATTGCATCAAATAAAAAGAAACCAAAAAGGATAATAATTGTAGGCACATCCCCTGATAAAGATACTCAACTATTAAATCTAGACGATCTTTTAAATCAATGTACTATAAAAGATTTAAGCAATGTTATATATGGGCGACTTGTTGCATCATTAAATTTAAAGTTACATTGGACACGATGGGCAGTTGATGTGGCAAATATTGTAGACAAGCATATAAAACTATTAACAGAGATTTCACAGAATGCAGGATGTAAAAAGTTATTTGATATCTTTATTGAAAAGCTCAGAAATAGTACTAATAATCCTAATTTAACGATTCGTGCTGTGATAGAGATGTTATCTCAACATAAAGTGACACAACCTATATTTAATGCGCTTTTCAATGATTACGAATTTGCGAGACACAATCCTATATCAATAGAATTAAATAGTTTTTTAGATAAAATAGATAAACTAGTTACATTTGATGAGTTGAGAGATTTAAATGATTTTTATGATAGCATTAAAAGACGTGCCTCAGGCATTGATAATTTAGAGGGGAAACAAAACGTTATCATAGAATTATACAATACATTCTTTAAAACAGCATTCCCTGATATGACAAAAGAGTTAGGGATTGTATATACACCAATTGAGATAGTAGATTTCATAATCCATTCTGTCAGTGATATATTAAACAATGAATTTGGTCGCGCTTTAACTGATGAGAGTGTAACAATATTAGACCCTTTTACAGGGACAGGGACTTTCATAACAAGACTTTTGCAAAGCGGATTAATAAGACCAATTGATATGGAGCGCAAGTTTAGAAAAGAGCTATTTGCTTATGAGATAGTCTTATTAGCATATTATATTGCAACTATAAACATAGAGAACACTTATCATGATATAATGAACGCTGTCGATTACACACCATTTGAGGGCATATGTTTTACTGATACATTTCAATTAAACAA
>JAIRKT010000100.1 GCA_031259965.1 Christensenellaceae bacterium
ATACTTTCAGAATAGTCACTTCCATTTGTTGAATAGTATACTAGCGTTTCACCTGGCAATGTGTAATCTGCGGCTATGCCACGTATGTTATATGGGTATGTAATTTGAATTCCATCGTAAGTTGAATTATGTGATGGTAGGGTCACTATAGGATCTATTCTATTAATAATTATGTACTCACTAAATACTTTATCAGTATTATTATAATTGTCTAGATTTCCACTAAGATATGAAACGTATACATCATATACTCCAGCATGTTGCAGACTAGTTAAGAATTCAGTATTCTCTGAAACTACAGTCCCTGTTTTTAGGAACTTAATTATTAAATTTCCAGTAGGCGACGTAGCGCCTTCTATTCCACTAAATCTAGCATTGCTCTCAAATGTATAGGAACTAGAAGTGTAATTTTGTGCTGCTTCATCAAAGTCTAAGGTTACATCTCTAGTTTTAACCCTTAAAATCGCACGCTCTATATTAAATGTATAATTAACTGCTGGGCAATTGTCAGGCTCATATTTCTGGATTTCATATGAACCAGCTGAAGGTCTTGCTGATATTGGATAGTATTCAACGGAATTAGTGGTGTTCATAGCTCGCACGCTAGGTCTAGTGAGTTCATCTCCAATTACTTCATTAAGATCTTCTCCTTCTAAAATACCAACGAAAGTATATGTATATGGATAATTGTTTGCATCATATAAATTATCATCAAAATAATCTATTTCAAATATTTTAATTTCATTATCTATAGTGAATTGCGAACTATCTGTAAAAGTAATAATTATTGTTTTGGGTTCTACTTCTATTTTAACAGGATTAAAGGTTATATTGTATCGTTTCGCAATTTCTCTAGCATTTTTAAGTGTTTCATTATCAATACCAGAAATGTTAGTGCTATCAAAATCGATTGAAGCATTTATAAAATACTCTTTTGCGTTTAAAATAACATTGCTTTTGTAATCTGAATTATCTGACATAAAATACAATTTTATTAGTGCTTTTATTGCATCAAAATCATCATTCAAAAAACCAACAGTCCCGTAGTTAACAGTTGGTGACAATTCACCATATGTATATTTTGTAGCTGTTTTGCTATCAATTAAAATATTAACTGTGCTCTGTTTTTTTGCAAAATAAATCCAAATTTCTTGGTTTATAGGCATATATGGATCATTGAGGGGGGTTATTAAGTTAACGTGCCCTGGTGCCGTATAGAGTAATTTATAACTGCCTATTGTAGTTGATGTAATTAAGTATGTCTCGTTAGTTGCATTTAAATCCTGAGTTATTGTTATGTAACCATCATTTTTGGGATAACTAAGAGTGCCAGGCACAGCTGCTAATGGCTCTATTAAAATGGAACTTCCATAATATTCTTTATAAGAATATAGCTGTTCAACACTATTATCATCTGGATTATAAATATTTTGAGGCTTAATACCTTTAGGGTTCTTATTTATTTTAATGAAAATTGTAAAAGGATCTGATTCAGATATTGCTGGATTCCACTCTTTTGAGAAGTAATTGCCATCTGTCGGATTGCTTAATTCAAACCCAGAATCATATTGTCCTATCCTTAAACTTAAAACACCAGGATCAGCGGCTCTTGGGGATAAAGTAATTGTAAATTCGATTTTTGAATATGGAATTCCACTAAAACATTCTATACTATAGTTAACAACAGGTTCAGATGTTACATTGTAAATTGCAGGATAGAATGCTGTGAGTGTTGCCGCAGCTTTCCCTGTTATACTAAGTATCTCTTCTCCTTTATATATAACTGCACTTGTATAAATAACTATCTTGAATTGGTTATTCGTTGCAATGTATATTGTCTCAAGATCAATATTTTTATCACTCTCTATAACTAAATTTTCAGTTTTCTCCTCAAAAATGTTATCATTAACATTTATCATTGACTTTATTAAATTTGAATTTGTAACATTAACTAAACTATTATCAACTTCTAAATAAAATTGTTGTGTCGCTCTTGTTACAACAAGCGACGCATATGCAAATGCCCCACCTGTTTCGTTTCTAGCAAATACACCATTCTGCTCATAATTATCTGAGTCTGTTACATACGATGATCCATTCCACTTCAATATTGTAATCTTAACCGCATATTGACTACTATTTTCAACTAATGCATATGGATAATTGGTGAGCATTGCTATGCTGCCACCTTGCGAGTCCGTAATCCATTCAATTTTATAATAGACCTCTAAATCCTGGTTAACTATGTTTAATGTAGTGCCGACATTAACATTTGTAGAAAGTGCATTGTTAACATGTTCTCCGTATGTTATCCATTTTATAACTGGTTTTGTCTCGTCACCGCTCTCAGTTGATTGTTCAAACTTGCTTTTATCATTGAGCTTGGCTTTAGTTATAGTTATCGATTGATTGTAAAAATATATTGGCTCATAATTGCTATTTTCAGTACTACCATCAACAATCATCCAATCGGCTTTTATGCAATAATAGTTTTTAGTTGCTCCATATGGATTTGTACTATCTAGAACAGTGAGTAATTTCTGTTCATAATAGTCAGACATACTCTCACCTTGTCCACCATACTCATTTTGTTTATACCACGCAAATTTAATTATACCGCTATCAATATAACCTTGAACATTACTCGCTATAGTGCCAGATGGTGTTATCGTAACAGCCTTTAATCCCTGTCCATACATTAATACAATATTCGAATACACAGTATTAGTAGCATTTTTATAATCATTATATTTAAAAGTCAACTTCTGATCTTCTTGGCCACTAAAAACAAGTGAAGCTTTGTTAACTTGATACTTAACTTCAATTTGTTCAGTTGGTAAATTGTAGACTGTATTCCACGAGTTTACACTTTCTGGCATATTTCCTGATAATGTAAATTGTAAAGTAGCATTTGATAATTGTTCAGTAGTTGCAGGCCTTTCATCAATAATTCCCCAGCTCGAAATTTGATAAGGAACATATGTAAATTGTGGGTCCTGGATAGCAATAGGGTCATCATACGTATATGGATTATACAAGACAATTTTGTTTTGGACGCCAAGATTATCCCTTGTTTGTCCATATGTTAAAACATTTAACTGTAAATTACTAATACCTAGATTAAATGATGGATCGACATAACCTAATTTTAAAGTTGTTTTGGTGATTCCTATGTTTATACTGCCACTTAAAATAATAGTTTCTATATTAGGATCAATAGGCACAAACTTTATAGTTGCACCAAAGACAGTTGATATTAAACGTGTTGTGCCAGTGTTATATGTGTTGTTTTCAAAACTATAACTACCAGTAATTTCACCGATTATTTGGTTATTTTCACCTCGAATATATGAATCTTTCAAAAATACACTATTAAAAGTAGTTGAAATTGGACTAATTAAATAACTAGATGAAATTTTCTGACCATAGTAATAGGGCGCTAGGGTTACGTCATTCTCGACAACAGATGCAGTTGGTGTATATCTACTAATCGAAAAATTTATTTCCCTATTGTTGTTTAATAGCCCTACAGTTGTGTATGTGCCATTAATTAACCTTTTAACTTCAGCTGTATACACATAACTTCCAGAATTACGCGGAATTTTAGCGATAAGCAAATCTGTATCTGCTTTTTCTAAACTTTGAGTGGTTGAATTAATTTGCACATTAACACTAGTAAATGTTGTACCGCTTTGCGCCTTGTAACTGTGGACTACCTGATGGTTAATATCCGTAAAAGGATAGTCGACAAAAATTCGCGGCCCCTGTCCTACCCCATTATACACATAATTAGTAGTATTATTAATTAAGTCAGTTATTTTAAGCTCGTCAAAAATTGCTTCATATACAATTTTACCATCAGTTGCATCATTATAGTTATGGTTATATAACCTAGTAGTATTAAAGCTAAGATTATATATATTCTTTTCTTCAGTATCGCCTACTGCTTTTTTCCAATAGAGAAAAACATATCCATTGTTTGGAACAGCTTGACCTGCTAGTAAATAATCACCATTCATACTATTTAGATCTGAAGGAGTAAAAGTTATTGAAGATTTTGGAGAATTATCGTAATTAGGAATTATTACATTACCATAGACTGCATTGTTTGTTTTAAATTCAATATTTGAAGTTTTATACTTCATATTTAACACTATGGTTGGACTAGAAGTTATATACATAAAAGTACCCATTGTCCACCATGACTGGAAATGCTCCGCTAGTTTAACTTCTAAATCAATTTGAATTTTATTTGAAGTCGGTGTAAACCTTTTTCCTGAAAAACCACTATAAGCAAAATTTGGAGCAGTTGTTGGAGTGCCAGCTGCTTTTAATGACATAGCTGAATTTGAAGTATTTAATTCGGAAGGATTGGCTATAGAATAAGCCATATCTGGATTTCCATTTAATGCAACACTACGTATAACTTGCGTGCCCCAGTGGCTGCTAGGTGAACTGATACCAGTGTTACAATTGTATGTGGTACCACTTGTAGAATATGGTCGGAATTGTGTTCTTGCAGTTTCTACTATAACATTGTTCATAGTAACATTAGCAATTGAAAAATCAACACGCTGGTTTTGAACAGCGGCCCACATTGTATCATCTAAATTGATTATTAAACTATATTTAATAACATTATATAACTTAAGATATCTTCCAACTACAGTTTGTGGAAGAGTTCCAGATGGTACTGTTACCCTATATCTTTTCTTTCTCCTTGTTGTTCGTCAACTCCTGAGAATGTATCATTTTTTAAATCCCAACTTGACATTTTTGTGGTAACATAATTGTCATATACTGTTTTATGCGCTACTCCTATTGAATTAGCACCAGAGTTGCTATTTAAAACTGTTTCAAGTGAATATGTTATATTACCATCCTGTGGTAAAATACCATTTGTAGCACCTAATGTTTTAGTAGTAGTATTGTTCATTTCGACTTGAAAAATTCGACTTTTAGCTGTGCCTAAATAGAGATTATAATCCCATACACTACCGTCTGCTGCAAGCGCCACATTCTCATTATTAAGATTATATGTTTCCTTACAAATTGCAAAACTAATAACTATAAAGAAGGATAAAATAGTTATTATTAATAGTCTATAAACGGATTTTGAAATTTTAAATTGCATAAAAAGCCTCGTGAAATTCAATACTTTTTTCACAATCATATTATACCATAAAAAGTTTGAAATGTAAATGATTTATGAATTTCAAATAAATTTAAATTAAATAAATAATAATAATAATAATAATAATAATAATAATAATAAATATTTCAAACGAAAATTAATTCTTATGTTTGTTTAATTTTTTAATTTCTACGCTATAGAACTCCAAAATAAACACAAAAATTATATTTATGTTTGTTTCTTAGAGTTTTTAATCTTCTCATATTTCTATTTGTTTAAATTTAATTCTCAAATCGAACGCAAAGGATTATATGTCAAATTTGTAATTATTGTT
>JAIRKT010000111.1 GCA_031259965.1 Christensenellaceae bacterium
CAGCTACAATTATATCATTTAAGTCTCTTATATATTTTGCGTCATATGTCTTCATTAGTTTACTAGCTAATTTAGAGGATGTTATACTAAGACTAGCTTTTTCTATTGTAATTACAGCATCATCAGATGTCACCACTATAGTATTGTAATTATCTGTTGCAGCTGATGTATAACTTAACTTAACATAATATTCACCAGCATTTATTGGAATACTTTCAGAATAGTCACTTCCATTTGTTGAATAGCATACTAGCGTTTCACCTGGCAATGTGTAATCTGCGGCTATGCCACGTATGTTAAATGGTTAAGTAATTTGAATTCCATCGTAGGTTGAATTATGTGATGGTAGGGTCACTATAGGATCTATTCTATTAATAGTTATGTACTCACTAAATACTTTATCAGTATCATTATAATTGTCTAGATTTCCACTAAGATATGAAACGTATACATCATACACTCCAGCATGTTGCAGACTAGTTAAAAATTCAGTATTCTCTGAAACTACAGTCCCTGTTTTTAGGAACTTAATTATTAAACTTCCAGTAGGCGACGTAGCGCCTTTTATTCCACTAACTTTAGCATTATTTACAAATGTATAGGAAGTAGAAGTGTAATCTTGCTCTACTTCATCAAAGTTTAAGGTTGCATCTCTGGTCTTAACCCTTAAAATCGCACGCTCTATATCAAATTCATAATTAACTGCTGGGCAATTGACAGGCACATATAACTTAATTTCATATGTTCCAGCATCTGGCCTTGCTGATATTGGATAATGTTCAGAGGGATTAGAGGTGTTCATAGCTCGCACGCTAGGTCTAGTGAGTTCATCTCCAATTACTTCATTAAGATCTTCTCCTTCTAAAATACCAACGAAAGTATATGTATATGGATAATTGTTTGCATTTAATAATTTATCATCAAAATAATCTATTTCGAATACTTTAATTTCATTATCTATAGTGAATTGCGAACTATCTGTAAAAGTAATAATTACTGTTTTGGGGTCTACTTCTATTTTAACAGGATTAAAGGTTATATTGTATCGTTTCGCAATGTCTTTAGCCTTTGCTATGTCTTCTAAAGAAAAGCCTTCAATTACGCTGCTAAACGAATCAATAAATGCACCTATGTAATATTCATTAACATTCAAAATAACATTGCTTTTGTAATCTGAATTATCTGACAAGAAATATAATTTAACTAGTGGTTTTATTTCATCAAAATCACCATCCACAAAACCATTAGTAGTATAATTAACTTCTGGTGACAACTCACCATATGTATATTTTGTATTTATTTTACTATTAATTAAAATATTAACTGTGCTTTGTTTTTTTGCAAAATAGATCCAAATTTCTTGGTTTATAGGCATATAAGGCGTCACTGCTATCGGATTGTTAATGTCAACATATCCTGGTGCTGTGTAAAGTAATTTGTAGCTACCTGTTGTAATTGATGTAATAAGATATGTTTCGTTATCTGTATTCATGTCCTCTTTTATTGTAATATAGTCGTCATTTGCAGGATAACTAAGAACGCCTGGTACAGTTGATAGTGGTTCTATTTTTATTGGATCGCCATAGAATTCTTTATATGAATATAGTTGAACATCAGTACTATCATCAGGGTTATAAATATTTTCGGCTTTAATGCCTTCTGGATTTTTGTTGGCCTTTATGAATATCGTAAATGGATCATTATTTTGTGCTGGATTCCATTCTTTCGAAAAATAATTGCCTCCAGATGGATTGTTCAGTTCATATCCAGAATCATATTGACCTAGTTTCAAACTCAAAACACCAAATGTTGTTGCAGCTTTTTGGGCTAACAAAATTGTAAACTCAATCCTAGTGTAAGGACTCCCACTTATGTATTCGATAGAATAATTAGAAACAGGTTCAGATGTAACACTATATATATTTGGATAATGTGCGCTGACTGTGGCAACTGCTTTCGCACTAATGTTTAATGTTTCACTTTGTTTGTACATTACTGCGGAAGTATAAAGCACAATTTTAATAGTGTTGTTGTCTTTTATATATAATGTCTCAAGATCTATATCGGTATCACCATTTATAACGAGATTTTCAGTTTTTTCCTCATAAACATTATCGTTTATTGCAATCATTGAGCTTACCAAATTCATATTATTTAATTCTACTAAATTATTGTCAATTTTGAGATAAAAATTTTGTGTGGCTCTAGTTACTGAAAGTAAAGCAAAGGCAAATGCCCCACCTGTTTCGTTCCTAGTAAATACACCATTCTGCTCATAATTATCTGAGTCTGTTACATACGATAATCCATTCCATTTCAATATTGTAACCTTTACCGCATATTGTCCACTATTTTCAACTAATGCATATGGATAATTAGAGAGCGTTGCTATGCTATTACCTCCATTGTCAATTATCCATTCTATTTTATAATATACTTCCAAATCTTGGTTTACTACATTCAATGTAGTGCCAACATTAATATTAGTAGAAAGTGCATTAGCAACATTTTGTCCATAAATTATGGATTTAACAACTGGGTTTTCACTATCTACTTCAGTCGATTGTTGGAATTGAACCCCACTATTCAATTTAGCTTTTTCTATCGTAATAGATTGGTTATAAAAAATTAATGATTCATAGTTAGGGTTTTCCGCATCTCCGCCAACCTTCATCCAATCTGCTTTTATGCAGTAATAATTTTTGGTTGTGCCATTTGGGTTGGTACTATCAAGGACAGTTAAGAAATTTTGCTCATAGTAATCAGCTAAATTTTCATCCAAAAAAGCACCACCCTCATTTTGTTTATACCATGAAAATCTAATTTCACCAGAATCGATGTAACCCTCAACATTACTACCAATAGTGCCAGTTGATGTTATATCAACACTTTTCAACCCCTGCCCATACATTAGTATTATATTTGAATAAACCGTACTAAGAGCACCCAAGTAATTGTTGTATTTAAAAGTTAACTTTTTATTTTCTTCTCCACCAAAAACTAAGCTTGCCTTAACGACGTTATATTTAATTATAATCTGCTCGTTTGGTAAATTATAAACTGAACTAAAACTAGTGCTGGTATTTGGTATGTTACCAGATAAACTCAATTGAAGTGTCGCCTCGGTTGGTTTTTCTGTGGCTGCAGGCCTTTGTGTAATTATGCCCCAATCAGTTACAGAAAATGGAGCATAAGCAAATTTCGAATCATTCATTGATTGCAACTCTGATTGCAACTCATCTTCAGCGATGTAAGGATTATATAAAACCAATTTGGTTTCTACTCCGAGTTGTATTCTATTCTGTCCGTATGTAAGTGTATTTAACTCTACTGAATTCAAACCCTCACTAAAAGTTCCATTATAAAAATAGCCAATTCTTAAAGTGGTTTTTGTTACAGTTATTGTAACAGAACCAGTTAAAGTGATCGGATCTATGTTGTTTGAATCATTTGGTGTAAATATTATTTTCTGAGCTGCAGCATTAGATACTAGTCGTATATTTTCACTCATAAAATTATTATACTCAGAGTTTTCAAATTTATAGCTACCTAGAAGTTTTCCCAATGGCACATTGTTGCTACCTAAAACATAATTATCACTTAAGTACGATTGTCCATCCTCTAATTGGCTTTGTATATAGTCGCTTGAGATTGTTTGACCAAAATAATATGTTTTTAAACTTACACCATTTTCAGTAATAGAACCAGAGGGTTTATATTTATTAATTTCGTATTGAACATCTTCTTTTTTACCAACTAAAAAATAAGTATCATCAATTGTCCTAGCAAAAGTAATAGTATAATTGTATTCATCAACAACTACAGGTTTATTTAGAATAAGAGTTGCACTAGAAGTTTGGTTTGTTGCGTTGTCCCAATAATTCCCAGAAATAGAACTATACATATGTTGCGCTTGATGAGTGAAGGGAAAGTTGTATGTTAAGTAGGCTCTCGGCCCCTGTCCAACACCATTATATGAATAAGATAGATTATGATCAGCAGATAAATCTGTATATTTAATTTCTTCAAAAACAGCCACATACGTAAGTTTGCCATCAACAACCTCAGAATATGGATGATTATAAAGCGCTATTGGTACAACTTCTGGTTTATAGGCGTCATGGTTTGTGAATGTTGTTCCTTTTGCTGGTTGCCAGAAAAGAAAACAATATCCAGGATTAGCTACAGCCTTTGCTTTAATAAAACTTTCGCCATATGCACTATCAATGCCAACTTTATAAGTTATATTTGCACCTGTTTGATCATGATCGGAACTACCACCCAAAAAGGTGTCTATATACCCGGCAGTTGCATCGTTAGTTTCGGTTTTAAATGCAATATCCGATGTTTTATATCTTACACCAATTTCAATCTTGGGTGCGCTGTTTATAACAAAATAATTCCCCCATTGAACCCATGCTGATTGTTCCCCAGCTAATGTTAATGTTAATGTTAAATCTAATTTTGAATTAGCACTCGGAGTAAACCAGATTTTTGAGGAAATAGAAGGGGCATATTCGATTTTTTCTTTGTCTCCTGTTTTTCCTCTGTCAGGAGATTTCCAAGGATCGGCAGGTGATGAATACATTTTGACCGATGAATTATAATATAGGTCAACATTAAAAGTGCTCGATTTAACTTGTGATGTAAAATTGCCAGTTTTCAAATCACCACGAAGATTATACTCTGTTGCACCCATATATATATCATTTATTAATAGAGAATTTACTGCAAACTCAACACGCTTGTTTTGAACAGCTGCCTTCATTTCATCAGAAAACTCTAAACTAAACTCATATGTTACTATTTGCGTTAGTTTAATATCCGTTGAGGATAATGTTGTAACAGAATTGCCAATACATAAGTCACGTTGTGACCCGGTATCGTTATTCTCAGAAGTATCATACCTCCCAGTATATTTAGTATTATCATACTTACCATTAAAAGAATATGAATATTCATGAGCCTCCTCTACTGTAGAAATATTTGCTACAGGTAAGAGAAAGCTACGCGAATCACTTTCCTGTATAAGATCAAGAGAGCTTTCACCAGAAACCTTATAATCAAAGCTCATTGTTGTAGTTAAGCTTCTAGAATCAGATGGTGCACTACAATAATATTCCCATTTAGACTCCGTAATATCCGCATTAATAGAATTTTCATCAAGAGTTTGTTTGCATAAAATATAAGACATAACTATAAAGAATGTTAATATGACAACTAGGGCAAACACTCTAAAATTTGTTTTAGTTTGAAATTTCATAATTATGTCCTCTTTAAGAAACGAAATTTTACAAAACTGTGCTAGACTATTATACCACAAATTAACACAAATGTAAACTCTAAATTAAAATTTTGCTTGAATTTACATGCAAATAGTTGCTGTTTTTCAAATTAAGCAAAATTTGAGCAATTAAATGCTAAATAGTTAATGATTCTTGATCTGACTTATTTCTCATCTATCTAGAAAATTTTCAGTAAAATTTTGTTGATATATTTTTATTTTATGATAAAATATAAATGTATGAAAATTTTTGCAATTAGTGATCTTCATCTAGGTATAGGCATTGATAAACCTATGGATGTGTTCGGTTCCCAATGGACAGACCATTGGCAAAAGATCTCAGAGGACTGGAACATGCGTGTTTCTAATGATGATCTAATAATTGTAGCCGGCGACATCTCGTGGACTATGACCTTTGAAAACGCTAAAACAGATTTAAATGCAATCGCCGAACTGAAAGGTTCTAAAATATTTGTCCGAGGCAATCATGATTATTGGTGGCATGGAATTAGTAAAATTCGTGCCACATATCCACCTTCAATGTTTTTTTTACAAAACAATGCTATTAAAATAGGTAATTATATATTTGCTGGGACAAGGGGTTGGCCTTCACCTGAAGTGGATGGAAATTTTCCACCTAGTTATGCAATGAATGCTGAAAACGTTGACAATACGACAATGTATAAGAGAGAAACTATCAGACTCGAACTTTCTTTGATTGAAGCTCAGAAAATTAAAACGGGAAATGATAGGCTCATCGGAATAATTCACTATCCTCCATTCAATTCAAGATATAGTGATTCCAATTTTACACAATTATTTGAAAAATTTTCTGTTTCATCTGTCATTTATGGACATTTGCATGGGACAAAGTCGCGCACTAACATGATATACAGCAAATCAGGCATAAAATATTATCTAACCTCTTGTGATTTGCTTAACTTTAAATTATTAGAACTTGAATTATAATCTCAACTTGTCTCTCACAGCGTTTCTTTAATTAGCAGGCTGCATTGGAATGCACAAATTACAATAAGTATTGGTCAAATTTAGATTGCTAATTTGCTTGCAAAAACACAGTAAAGAATGTATTATAATATGGTATTCTTTCATTTGAATTACACATTGAAATCTCTTTCATCTCTTTTTATTATACATTAGGAGAAATTTAATGACAAAATTTATTTTTGTAACTGGTGGTGTTGTCTCGGGCTTAGGCAAAGGTATTACGGCAGCATCATTGGGACGTTTACTCAAAGCACGGGGGTTGACAGTAGCTGCACAAAAGCTAGACCCATATATGAATTGTGATCCCGGGACAATGAGTCCATTTCAACATGGGGAAGTCTTCGTAACAGATGATGGAGCTGAAACTGATTTGGATCTAGGACACTATGAAAGATTCATAGATGAAGATTTAAACAAATATTCAAGTCTTACATCAGGCAAAATATACTGGTCTGTTTTGTCAAAAGAACGTAATGGAGAATTTCTAGGCGAAACAGTCCAAGTTATACCTCATATAACAAACGAGATCAAAAAATTTATATTTGCAAACGCTAAATCCACTAATGCTGATGTGTTAATTAGTGAAATTGGTGGTACAATAGGCGATATTGAGAGTCAGCCATTCATTGAATCCGCTCGCCAAATTGTTTTTGAAATAGGCAAAAATAATTGCTTGTTTATTCATGTCACATTAGTGCCATTCATCCCTGGTTCCAATGAATATAAAACAAAACCTACACAGCATTCTGTAAAACAATTACAAAGCATGGGCATAAATCCAGATATAATTGTAACAAGAACCACTGGATATGGATCTGAAGATTTTCTAGAACCTTCAATTAAAAAGAAAATTTCCTCTTTTTGCAATGTTAAACCTGATTGTGTCATTGATAATATCACACTTGATTGTCTCTATGAAGCACCGCTAATGCTTCACAAGAACGGACTTGACAAAGTAGTCTGTAGAGAATTAAAAATTAGATCAAAACAAGAACCTGATTTAACATCATGGGAAGAGATGATACAACGCATCAAAGATCGTGATAAAAACGTTAAAATTGCTTTAGTCGGCAAATATGTTCAATTACATGATGCATATTTGTCGGTTGCGGAGTCATTACAACATGCGGGATACGAATTGGGATCAACTATAGAAATTGAATGGATTGATAGCGAGAAATTAACTAATAATAATGTTGGTAAATTTTTAAAAGGCTGCTCCGGCGTTTTAGTCCCAGGTGGATTTGGAAATCGTGGGATTGATGGAAAGATTGTAGCATGCAAATACGCGAGGGAACAAAAGATACCATATTTTGGAATTTGTCTGGGCATGCAAGTAGCTGTTATCGAGTTTGCGCGGAACATCTGTAAATTGCGTGACGCCAATTCCGGCGAGTTCAGCCAGAAAAGCAAAAATCTTGTTATCGATTTAATGCCTGACCAAAAAAATCTACCCAAGGGCGGCACAATGCGTTTAGGTAAATATCCATGTATGATAAAAGAAAACACACTTTTGTCTCGCGCTTATGGAAAAAATGAAATAAGTGAACGACATAGACACAGGTATGAATTTAATAATGATTATCGCGAATTGATGGAGCATAAAGGACTAGTTGTTAGTGGTACTTCCCCTGATAAATTTATAGTAGAGACTATTGAACTGCCAGATCATGAATTCTTTGTTGGTGTTCAGTTTCATCCAGAATTTAAAAGCAGACCAAACAGGGCTCATCCTTTATTTTATCAGTTTATCAAGGCTTCGCTTAATTATAAAAACAAATTATGACCGAGAAAACCTTTAAAAAGCATCTAATGCGCGTAATTTTTCCATGCGCCTTATACAGTGCATCAGCTGGTGTTGTTATAGGTATAGTAGTCTTTTTCTTTAAGATGCTAGCAGAATTTCTGGGCACGCTTAGTGCGGATATTTATTCATTTATATCACATCACCTTGTGTATATCCCAGTTTTGATAATAGGATTAGTCTTATCTGCTTTTGTTGTATTTCTTGTAATTAAGAAAATCCCTGAAGCCTCAGGTGGTGGAATTCCAAGATCTGAGGGCATAGTTAGAGGATTATTAACCTTTAGATGGTTGCATTCAATAATAGGTGCAATCGTTGGAAGCATATTTGCTTTTATTGCAGGACTGTCTGTCGGATCAGAAGGCCCTGGTGTGCAAATTGGCACAGCTATAGGTGACGGCTTTAACAAAATTTATCACTCTAGAGGACATACGTGGAAGCGACCTGTTTTAACAGCAGGCGCTGCGGCTGGGTTTGCGGTGGTAACTGGTGCGCCAATATCTGGTATTGTCTTTGCAATTGAGGAAGCAAATTCTAGATATGAACCCTATTTAGTATTAGCAGCTGGCATTGGTGTTATATTCGCAACAGTTACTGTCAGTTTTTTAGCAAACATCTTTTCGGTTGATATGCGTATTTTAAATGTGGGTTCTTTCACAGATTTAACTATAAGTTTAATATGGATTCCAGCAGTGATCGGAATTATCGCGGGAATTGCGGCAGTTATCTATAACACATTAACCGAGAAGGTTTCACTATTTGCATCAAAACACATCAATAAAAAATTTGTACCTTTAATCTACTTACTATCTATTTTCTTGTTAACTGGCATGGTTGGACTACTATTACCACAAGCCATTGGAAGTGGACACTCACTTATCTTCGGTGTTATTGAACGCCTCTATCTTTGGTACATACTTTTAGCAATTTTTGGAGTTAAACTGCTTTTAATTGCTGGAACTTCGGCATCCGGTGCTGTGGGTGGGATGTTTTTGCCTATGCTGTCTATAGGTGCTACTGTAGGTGGTCTAATAGGCGAATTATTTTTAATAGGCGGTTTGGATATTGGGTTTTACCCTGTTATAGTACTATTAACAATATGTGGTTTCTTTGGAGGTGCAATATATGCGCCTATAACTGCTACGATTTTCATAATAGAAGCCACTGGCAGTTTCATAAGCGGTTTGCATTGTATTATCGCAGTATTTCTTTCAATGATGATAATGTCTATATTCAAAGTCGAATCAGTCAATGAAGTGGCATTAAAAGAAATTCTAAAGAAAAATAGTAAAACAGGCACACATTCCAACTCGCAAGATGCAGAGGTTTCTAACTAAACATATAACCAAATGGGAGTTTTAATGAATATACTTAGTTTTGATATTGAAAGTTGTTCTGGTGATCATAATGATGCAAGTATGTGCAGTTTTGGATATTGCATGTCAGATGAGAACTATAACATTTTAAAACAAGAAGACATTCTAATAAATCCCTATCCTAAAGGATTTTATTTGGGCCGATTCGGCAGGACGCCTTCAGTAAAACTCGCATATCCAGAGTCAATGTTTAGATCATCGCCTTCATTCCCTGCTGTTTACGACAAAATAGCAAATCTTTTTAAACCAAAAACTTTAGTTATTGGATTTGCTATAGAAAATGATATTAAATATTTGAATAACGCATGCGACGTATATTCACTGCCACGAATTGAATTTGAATATCTGGATATTCAATTGCTAATAAAGGTTTATAAAAAAACCAGAACCGATGTATCTCTTGAAAACGCAATTCGTGATTTCTCAGTTAATCCAACTGCTAAATTACATAAATCTGATGAAGATGCAAGAATGACATTAATGCTAGCTAAGAATTTTTGCAAGCAAGCTAATTTGAATCTATTCGAATTTGCGAATAATGATGAAATACGAATGGGTGTTAACTTAATTGAATATTCTAGACTCTTTGCATGCAGAAAATATTTTGATTTAAACTATGGCTTTCAATATACCAAAAAAATGAAACTAATTTTGCTAGGTGAATTTACACGAAACTATATACCAAATCTAACAATTAAAAGTGATAATCTAAAACTTAAAAACAAGATTGTTGGAATTAGTTCTAAACTTATGCTCAAAAATTTTAACATATGTCGCGATATTATCGCTTCAGTATTCGAACACGGTGGTAATTATTCATCTAGGTTTTCAAAATGTGATATGATTGTGGGCATAGACGGAGAGGATAGCATAGAAGCATACGAACTAGAACTTATGCCTTCAGAATTACCTCACACAAAAATTACAAAACTCATTGAGCTCTCAAATTACATTAGTGAGTATGGTGACTTGACTAATCAGCCCATGTCAACTGACAAAGATGCACAAATTCTTTTTGAATATTACTCTCAAAAGGTACAGAACAATCTTACTTTTTTAAATGGTACTACTAATCTGGCATCGAGAATCCAAAAAATTCGCAATTATTCAAAAGGACTCTTGTAGCCTTTTGATTTATTTATTGGACTGGTTAAAAATGCTAATTTTCCTCAAAAACCATTTTAGTCTCCTCACCTTTTAAAATTTCACTAAACTATAGTTTGATATTCTACATTTTCCTATTAGTTTTCAAACTCGAATTTACCTATTCACACTAATCTATACTAAGACGTTACTATGAGAATCAGCTTGTTTAATTTAGGCTTCGAAGGTTTCGTTTATGCAAGTTAAAAATTTGCATAATTTGATATAATTTGATATTCTATATAACCATATGCTTATTTGTTAATAGTTTATCCAAGCAATTATATTGTTTAATTACACTCTAAAGATTATACTTTTGACAATAAGTTATCATCAATGCGTGGAGTAGTTATGCCCTCTGAATACAATTTTAAACACATAGAGAAAAAGTGGCAAAAATATTGGTATAATAACAATATTTTTGAATGCACAGAAGACCCTGAAATGCAAAAATTTTATGCGCTAATCGAATTTCCATACCCTAGTGGCGCGGGACTTCATTTGGGGCACATCAAGGCTTTTACCTCAATGGAAATAATTGCACGCAAAAAGCGATTAGAGGGATATAACGTATTGTTTCCTATAGGTTATGACGCCTTTGGATTACCAACTGAAAATTATGCAATGCATGTAAAAAAACATCCTCGTGTTGTAACAGACGAAAATATAAAACAATTCAAAGAACAATTGCAAAGCGTTGGATATAGTTTTTGTTGGAATCGAACAGTTGACACAACCGATCCGCATTTTTATAAATGGACTCAATGGATTTTCCTTAAACTTTTTGAAAAAGGGCTAGCCTACAAATCGCATACAAATGTGAATTTTTGTCCCTCATGCAAAGTAGTCCTTGCAAATGAAGAGAGTCAAGATGGCATATGCGATAGATGTGGTAGTGAAATTGTACAAAAAGAAAAAGATGTATGGTTCTTGAAAATTCGCGAATACGCTGATAAATTACTCGATGGATTAAATGATGTCAACTTCCCTGAGCGAATCAAAATTGAACAGCAAAACTGGATAGGTAAATCTACAGGAGCTGAGATCACTTTTAAAGTTAAATGTGACAATGAATCTTATGATATTCCTGTATATACCACAAGACCTGACACAATATTTGGCGCTACATTTTTAGTTGTCTCACCAGAGCATCCCATATTAGAAAAATTTGCGGACAAAATTATTAACGCTAAAGAGATTCTATCCTATCGTGATATTGCAAAAAACAAAAAAGAATTTGACCGTGTTAATGTTAACAAAGACAAGACAGGTGTCGAAGTAAAAGGATTACATGCTATAAATCCTGCAACAGGAAAAGCTATCCCAATATTTACAGCTGATTATGTAATGTTGGGTTATGGCACAGGCGCCATCATGGCAGTTCCAGCACACGATCAACGCGACTGGGACTTTGCAAAAAAGTATAACCTCCCTATCATAGAAGTAATCAAGGGTGGTGATATCGAAAAAGAAGCTTATGCCGCTAAAATTGGTGGAACAATGGTCAATTCTGGATTTTTAGATGGGCTAACTGTTAAGCAGGCAATTGAAAAAATTATCAAATTTTTAGAAGAGAAAGGACTAGGGTTTGCTAAAACTGATTTTAAAATGAAAGATTGGGCTTTTAACAGACAGCGTTACTGGGGTGAACCCATACCTATTATCAACTGCCCACATTGTGGACAGGTGCCTGTTCCATACGATCAATTGCCATTAAAGTTGCCTGACCTTAAAAACATCGCCCCATCTAAAACAGCCGAGTCACCCCTATCTAAATGCAAAAAATGGCTTAAAACAAAATGCCCTATATGCTCATCCGACGCAACACGCGAAACTGACACTATGCCACAATGGGCTGGTAGTTCTTGGTATTTTTTAAGATACATGAGTCCATTCGATGAAAATTATGCTGTTAATCCAGATGCGTACAATTACTGGGGTCAGGTTGACTGGTATAATGGTGGAATGGAACATGTCACGAGGCATTTGATCTATTCAAGGTTTTGGAATCATTTCTTGTATGACATAGGAGTTGTCAAATTTAGAGAACCTTATTTAAGACGAAGCGCACAAGGTTTAATTTTAGGCGCTGATGGCGAAAAAATGAGTAAATCTAGAGGTAATACTGTTAATACTCTAGATGTTATTAACACTTATGGCGCTGATGTTTTAAGAACATTCATTTTGTTCATAGGCGATTACGAAAAACCAGCACCTTGGCAGGCTGATGGAATAAAGGGGTGTGTTCGATTCTTATCAAAGGTTTGGAATTTAGTGGACATTTTGTGCGACGATTGTAACACAAGTGACCTTAATTTAGATGCTTTGATTAAAAAGGTTGATGAAGATTATGAAAACATTAAATTTAACACAGCGATAGCAGCGCTTATGAGCGCTTTAAATACAATATATGCTCGTGGAAAAATTTCTAAACTAGAATTTAAAACAATATTACTACTCTTAAATCCAGTAGCTCCTCATATAACATCTGAACTTTATCTCAACATATTTAATGAGTATATTGAAAAAGCTACTTTTCCCAAATTTGACGAGAGCAAACTTTTGTTTAATACAGTTGAAATACCAGTACAAGAAGCGGGCAAATTAAGAGGTCGCGTTATCGTCCCTGTTGATTCAGAGGAGTCATTTGTGTTAAACGCAATCTCTGAACTTGGATTATTTAAAGATAAGGATATACTCAAAACTGTTTATGTCAAAAATAGAATAATCAACCTAATTACTAAACCCAAATCTTGATAGTTTTAAATATTATCAATAAATATTTAATCATATATTGTATTATTGTACAATTTAAGATATAATATATTTATCGGATTTTAAATGCTTGTTATCAACCTCGCATATTCTATCCGCTTTATAATATAAATATTATTGCAACCTATAACTCGTATATTCTACTTAATAAATATCTCAACCGGGTTTGAATATACTAAGAGATGTGTTGTAACTAAAATATAATATAATGTATTAAGGATCATAAATGTCGATTGTAAAAAAAGCGGTTATCCCTGCTGCTGGGTTTGGCACAAGGTTTTTACCTGTTACTAAAACTATACCAAAAGAGATGTTGCCAATTGTCGATGTACCATCCCTTGAGTTGATAGTTGATGAATGTGTGAATTCTGGAATTACACAAATTTGTTTTTTGCTAGGGCGCAACAAGGACTCAATCCCAGATTATTTCGATAGAAATATTGAGATTGAAATAGCTCTGCAAAAAAATTCGTCACCGGAAAAATCACAATTATTGCAGTCAATGAACAAGTATTCTGGGGTAGTTGAGTTTGTTTATATAAGACAACCCCAAATGCTAGGTACTGCAAAAGCCATTGAGTTATGCCAAACTTTTGTAGGGCACGAACCATTTGCTGTTTTGTTCGGTGATGATGTCATATACAATCCAAAAGAACCTGTCACACGCCAATTAATTAACGCTTATGAACAAACCAAATCAACAATTGTAGGCGTTCAGAAGTTACCTGAGCATTTAGCTACCAAATGTGGCGTAGTGGTTTTTGAAAGCAAACAAGGCAGATTCTTAAAACTAAAAGCTTTTAAAGAAAAACCTTCCATTAGCGATCTCCCTAAATATTCATGCTTTGCAAGTTTGGGGAGATTCATCTTAACACATGAAATATTCGAATGCATAAAGCGCACTAGTCCTGCCCCAAATGGTGAGGTCTATTTACCAGTTTCTATTGAACACCTATCAAAAGAAAAAGATGTTTACGCATATGAATTTGAAGGTATACGCTACGACATAGGTGACAAACTGGGTTTTCTAACAGCCAACATTGAATATGCTCTTAGAAATCCTATACTGTCTCGTCAATTATCTGACTATTTAAAACAACTTGCTACTCACAATTTCAAGGTTGATTGACAGGCATTAATTATAGAGGTACCAAATGACAGGTTTAACAAGGGATGTACAAAAAGTAATGGATATAGCAAAACGCCTAGCTTTATCAAAAAATGGCGTTATAATTCCAGAGTTTCTGCTAGTTGGCATGTTGCAAGTTAGTGATTGCTACGCCTGCACTATTCTTAATAAACTGGGATTTACTATAGCTGACATCGATCACAACCTAAAAACCACAGAAGACAATAAAATTAATGTGAGAGAACTCACATTTAGATCAGACGTACGACGCATATTTGAAAAAGCCACTAAGATCGCTAGCTTTTTAAGGTATGATATGGTAGACACTCAACACGTGCTACTTGCAATGACCGATTGTCCCAACACAGCTGCCCACATACTAGCAAGATCTGGTATCAGATTCAGAAACATTGAGCCTATTGTAATTTCTATCGCATTGCACATGTCGCATGTTGATTCACTCTACAACATCGATATCTCACGCAATTCAAGTTCAGACAACACTCCTGAAGAGAATGTTGCAGAAAATAATGATAAAGATACTAGAGAGGATATCTCTGACTTAGATTCTGAGGATCTGGAGATGTTTAAAAATTTTGTATATAAAAAAATAAAAAGCATTATGCCAGATGCGACAACAGAGATTAGGTTTCACAGGATAAATCTTGATGACACCTCGCAAAACACTAATAGTAGGGATATGCAATTCCAAAATGAAAACAATAACGAGAGTGATGAACTAAAACAAATTGGCACGGATTTAACCGAACTTGCTCGCAAAAACCAGTTTGATCCTGTAATTGGTCGTGATAAAGAAATTAAAAGAATAATCCAAATATTAACAAGACGGACCAAAAACAATCCAATTCTTATAGGCGAACCTGGTGTTGGTAAAACCGCCATTGTCGAGGGCTTAGCTACAGCTATTGTTAATGGTAATGTGCCTGAAACCATACGAGGCAAAAAACTCTTTAGCTTAGACATTGGATCTTTAGTTGCTGGCACAAAATATCGAGGCGACTTTGAAGCAAAGTTAAAACGCGCCCTTAAGGCATTTGATGACGGGGCTACTATTTTGTTTATAGACGAAATTCACACAATAGTCACAGCTGGCGATTCAGAAGGTGGACTAAACGTTGGCAATCTAATTAAGCCTATGTTAGCTAGAGGTGATATTAGTACGATAGGTGCTACCACGTACGATGAATTTAGGAAATATATAGAAAAGGATTCAGCACTTGAGCGTAGATTCCAGAGTGTATATATTGACCCACCTAATGTTGAAGATACTATATCCATCCTAAAAGGACTGAGAGAAAAGTATGAAGCACATCACAAAGTTACAATCACAGATGGAGCGCTAGAAGCCGCCGCCAAATTCTCTGATCGGTATATTAATGATAGATTCCTTCCAGATAAGGCGATCGACCTTATAGATGAAGCCGCTAGTAAAATAAGGGTCTCTCAACTTATGATGCCACCAGATATCAAAACCCTTGAAGAGCAGTTAGAAATTGTAACTAGTTCTGAAAAACAAGCAGCTGAGTATGGTGACTATGAAAAGGCCTCAAAACTTAAATGTGAACGCCTTGATATAATTAAAAAGTTAGATGAGTTGTCTAAAGAATGGGGACACAACGTAAAAAACACCCAGTTGATAGTTGATGAGGAATGCATAGCGCAAATCGTTGCTGATTCTACAAACATACCAATAACTAGCATTACAGAAACTGAGAGCGACAAACTACTAAAACTCAGTGACATACTAAAACAAAGAATTATAGGCCAGGATGAGGCAGTAGACGCAGTAGCCAAAGCGGTAAGAAGGTCTAGAGCTGGATTAAATAACCCACGCAGACCAATTAACTCATTTATATTTTTAGGACCTAGTGGTGTTGGTAAAACTGAACTAACAAACACGCTTGCGTCAACTATGTTTGGTAACGAACATTTGCTTATCCGCATTGATATGAGTGAGTACATGGACAAAATCAACATCAGCAGGCTAATTGGATCGGCGCCTGGTTATGTGGGTTATGAAGAAGCTGGGCAGTTAACCGATGCGGTGAGAAAAAAACCTTACTCTGTTATTTTGTTTGATGAGATAGAAAAAGCGCATCCAGACGTCTTTAACTTACTCCTCCAAATTCTAGAGGATGGCAGATTAACCGATTCACATGGAAGGGTTGTTTCATTTAAAAATACTATTATCATAATGACATCAAATATAGGGGCTCTTGATATATTTAAAATGCGTAAGATGGGTTTTTCAAACAGCTCGAGTGATGATAGTTATGAGAACATGAAGGAAAAGATGCTTGAGGCTTTAAAGAAAACAATGCGTCCAGAGTTTATAAACAGAATCGACGATATCATTATATTTAGAAAATTAGATAACGATTCACTTTTAAAGATCGCAAAACTCTTGTTAAGCCAACTAAGTATGCGACTCAAAGATATGAATTACTCGATCGAATTTGATGATTCTCTCCCCAAATATCTTTTGAAAATAAATAATTCACCCGAATTCGGCGCGAGGCCTATTCGAAACAACATTAGTAAAATAGTTGAAGATAAATTAAGTGAACTAATCATTGCAGGCAAACTCAAAAAGGATGAGCCTATAATTGTATCAGTTGATAGTAATAACGAAATTGTAATTAATACAATTACAAAATAAGAAATATTGAGGTTAAATATGAGATTTGAATTAATTTCAAAGAATTACAAAGATTCGAATTTTGAATCTGTTATGGGAAAAAAGATAGCCAAATTAGATAAGTTCTTTGGTGACGATGTTTATGCGAAAGTGAAACTAACGGCAGTAGGCGGTGCCTACACCACCGAAATTACGATCCATGGTGCCGCCTCCAAAACACCACTTAGAGCTGAAATTACCACACACGATATGTATAACAATATTGACTTGCTTATCTCAAAAATTGAAAAACAAGTACGTAAATTCAGAACAAGAGAAGAAATAAAAAAGCATGGAACGGTTTCTAACAAGACATTTGACGTGGGTGGAAAACCCGTATCATCTAGTGAAGAAATACAAAACTCAAAATACGGCACAGTTGTCAGACAAAAGAACTTTGAAATATCAAGAATAAGTGTAGACGATGCAATTGCTGATATGGAATTATTAGATCATAGTTTTTATCTTTTTATTAATTCAGCAGATGGTAAGGTTACATTGCTTTATAAGCGTCATGATGCGGATTATGGTTTGATTACACCTGTTTACTAAAATATTATTTATACAGTTTTAATAGATTTTATGATTTTTTAATGAAATATTCCTCTTTGTCTGGTATAATACTTGGGCTATGTAAAATCATATAAATCATAAAGACATCAGGGGTTATTAATATGCAAAAAATAAAGATACTCGAATACGAAATGTGTAATGACGAACAAAAGGCCTTATATGATGACCAAATTCAGACACATGGGCGTATAACGAACATGAAAAAAACACTACTAAATTCACCACTAGCTTTTAAAGTGCTAATGGAATGGTATCCACTACGTGATGCTGTTTGTGAATTTGTAGACGGACTGGGAGTCAACGCCTTTTGTTATGCAATCTCTAGTGAAAACGATTGCCTCATTTGCTCAACATTCTTCAGACGTTTGTTAATCAGCTCTGGTTTTGATCCAGACAATCTTGTACTAGATAAGACTAATAAACTGCTTTGGGATTTTGGTAGAGCCCTAGTCGGGAGTCCACACAACATTCCAGACCAATTGTTCGATGAACTCATAAAACAATATTCTGAGAGTCAAATTGTAGAACTCACCGCCTTCGGTGGAATGATGATTGCTACGAATCTCATAAACAATGTTCTCGAAGTCCCACTTGACGGATATTTAAACGATTATGCAAAAGCAAAATAAGGAGAATTATGGAATTTAAAAATAAAACAGTTTTTATAACTGGCGCAGCAAAAGGCCAAGGCCGTGCTGTTTCGCTGGCGTTTGCTAAGTCTGGCGCAAATATTTTAGCGTTTGACTTAGCTAACAAAATAACATATCCTTCATACAACAATTCATCATCATCCGACTTAACTATACTAAAAAAGGAAATTGAAAATCTGGGTGGAAAATGTGAAATTTATGCAGGGGATATAAGATCCGAAAAGGATGTTGCAAAGGCCACCGCTAAAGCCATATCCGCTTTTTCAACTATAGATATTTTGTTTAACAACGCTGGAATTTGTGCTTATGGTTATGCACATGAACTCAAAGAGGATGAATGGGATGCTATGCTCGATATAAACCTTAAAGGGGCATGGCTTGCTTCAAAACACTGTATTCCATATATGCGTCTAGCTGGGTCTGGAGTTATCATTAACAACAGTTCAACAGGTGGCATGCGTGGAATGAATAGATTATCACATTATTCTGCTTCAAAATGGGGGTTAGTAGGTCTCACAAAATCACTTGCTATCGAAAATGCACCATATGGCATCAGGGTTGTTAGTATTCATCCAACAGGCGTTAATTCGCCTATGAACGATGGACTAGCTGAAATGGAAGGCAGTACACCACTTGAAATTGCAGAACGCTCTGCTGGCAATCTTTTGCCAGTCCCCTGGATTGAACCAGAAGATGTAGCAGATTCTGTATTGTTTTTGGCAAGTAGTAAAGCACGCTACATAACTGGATCTCAGTTTGTCTTAGATGCTGGACTTTTAACTAGATAACATTTAATTTGCTATGTGAAACTTTTAGTGATTAACCCACTATTAATTCGATATTCAATAGAAAATAGAAGCATGCACGCTAAATGGCGAGGGTATAATGAAATACGTTATTGGATCCGATCTACATGGATCATTGCATTATGGATCTTTGTTGATAAATAGATTTAAAGCTGAAAAGGCCTGTAAATTGATTCTTTTAGGCGATATCTATTACCATGGTCCGAGAAATCCGCTGCCAGACAAATATACACCAAATTTGCTGGCCGAAGAACTCAATAAAATTAAAGATTACCTTATTGTTATCAAAGGCAATTGTGATAGTGAAGTTGACCAAATGATATCAGATTTCACATTCTTTGATTCATATGTTTTTAACGCAGGTAAAGCAAAAGTTGTGCTAACACATGGGCATAATTATAACATAGAGTTTCCACCTCTAAATATAGGTGACATCTTGCTATATGGACATTATCATATTCCATCTATTGAAATTACACCAAATGGTGTTATAGCGGCCAATCCTGGTTCGGTCGCACTCCCCAAGAATAATTCAAAACGCGCATATTTGGTTCTAACTGATGACTCGCTGGTTTTAAAAGAATTAGAGAGTGGAAAGTTGATTGATAGTATAGACATCAACTAGCATCAACTACCTATCTTGCGAAACTACTCGCTATCATCCCTGTTAACTATGCCTCTGAGCCAATAATTCATTCCTTCTCTTAAGTCGTTTTCGTTGATTTCCTCTATTATATTTCCGTTTATGTCAACTAGGGTGCGCTCTATAAGTTTCAGTACATATTTACCACTTACTATTTCAAAATGTAGTTGTACGTCCGAAAAAATCTGCCACTCAGGTGGATTCTGTAAGAATGTTTCTTCTACTAAACTGATTATTTGTTCAACATTAGACACATCATTTGTAGATACTTCAGCTATTTTATATAGTCCTGTACTATAATTACCATAGTAGTTTCCAAATTCACGCCATTTTTCACTACTAACAAAAACATAATCAGAGTCAAAACAGGCGAGTGCCACTTTGATTGCTTCCTTATAATAAGCGCTCCAATTCCATAATACAGATGTTAGCACAGCATCAGATCTCTCAGGATCTAAAACTAGCGCCATGTCTGAGTTGTATCCAATACTTAACTTACCATGTTCTTTTGCAACCTGAGCCGGTCCTATCGTGTCAGTGTCTGTTACTATTATTTCGCATTGATCATCAACTATTAACTTAGTTGCATATTCAATCTCTTTTTCTGGTGCATACCATGCGCCCAATACTCTAACATACACCTTTGAATTACCATTTACAGATTGCAATCCTAGTGTGAATGCGTTTATCGCGCTTGTACACTCACCATTTTCTATACCGAATGAGGATATAAACCCTACGTTATCTTCTTCTTCTATGTTCAGTCCAGCAACAATCCCCGCTAAATACCATGCTTGATATATCCTGCCAAAATAGTTATTCATATTCCCTGGTTCGTCTTCAGGTAGTGTATCCAAACTCCCCGTCGCATGTGTGAAAATCACATGCGGATTGTCAATCGCGGCAGCCTTCATACTCGTCATATAACCATAACTCGTGCCTATGATTATTTGACAACCCTTGGATATGAAAGAATCTATTACAGATCTTATGTATGCATCGTCATTATCTGGAACCGATTCCTCAATAATCAAACAATCACTAGCTAAATTCAAATATCCAACGGCCTCTTTTATTCCTCTTAAATGTTCATAGGTATAACCAGATCTCTCATCTGCATCTCCTATTAATAATACACCCACTCTAAACCGTGGCTGTTCTTTTTCACACGAAACAATAAGTAATAATCCTAGTGTGGTTAGTGTTAAAATGAGTATAATTAAAATGGTTTTTTTCATGAGATCACCTATGAATGGGATTTTAAATCCTGAGCTAAATTGTTTACAACTCAAGTGATTAGATATAAATATTACTCAATTATCCCAATTATACATAAATAGTCTTTATCAATTATTAATTATGTAAAAAACACAATAAAAGCAACTAAATACTAAATATCAATTCTTGTAAAACCACAAGGCATTTCAGATAGTATCTTATTAGTTACATTTTAAACCAAATGTTTTACATAAACTCACATTGTTCTGAAAAGTATTATATGTTAGTTATACAAATACTTTTCTACTGTTTTGTGAATTTTAAATTTCAGTGTTCAAATAAAGTTTATTAATTGTTGTAGTATGATTCACAGGCATGCTAAAACAAAGTCCGTTTGCAGGCGTATTAACACCTGCTTGCTCTGGTAGAGCTTCCATTATCTTACTCGCCACATCATCAGTAACAAGTGTTATTATAATTTCCTTTTCTGGATCATAACCGATGCCTAGCAATGATTTTTTCATTGAAGCATTAGCAGTCCCCCGTGCGTTAATAATAGTTGCACCTCGTGCTCCGCATGTTCTTGCTATGTCAACTACAGAATCACCAAATCCTGCATTGGCTATTATAAACAACGCTTTCATCGCGCTTGGATTATCCATATTCCTACCTTAATATGTGAAATATTCATATTATTCAATTGCTCGAAATTATATCACATATATCAAGAAAAAAAACCAACTATTTAACTTTGCAAAATTAAAATAAATTAGCAAGGAGTGTAGTTTGTTGCAAAATTTAGTATATCAAATCAAATGTATTTTGTCAAGAATTTATTAAAAACTCAATCATTTTATGAAGTGTTTTTAAGCTATATAAACCAAACTAACATAGATAGATGTCGTTTATCGTATCATTTTGAAAAAATATAAATGTGATCGCTTGCTACGCTTAAAAAGTACAAATTTCTAGATAAAATAATACGGATATGCAGACACAGATATGACAATTAAAAAAATATCAATATTAACTGTCATTAAATATGTCTGATAATTTACTACTAACAGATTTGTCCTTGTTAAAAAACTAAATAACTCCTTTGATTTTGGTATAAACAAAAATTCCAGGACATTAGTTCCTTAATTCTCTAAGATTCTAGCATAGATTTTTATTTACCTTTATTTAGGACTTCTTCGACAGCACTAAATGTTGATAATATCATTTTTTGCGCGTTAGTGTTTTGATTAATCACGATTTTTAGCATCATCAGTTGGTATTTTTATGTTTGATAATTCTATATTGCATTTTTCTGAGATGATGATGTGCTTTTTACACACGTTTGTAGATTTTTCATCAGCTTTGTTCTTACTATTAGTACCGTTATATGTTAGAGAATTTTTGAATGCAAAAAAAGCAGAATTTAGGATTTAATCACTTGCAAATATGATATTTCTGGTTGCAAAATTTAAATTCAAATTAAGCAACCTTGAAACTTATATTTAAAACTCGTTATCAGAATTAACTAATTTTGAAAATTTACAATGAAAATTTAAATTAGTTGTTTTTTTATTACTTTTTTGGTATAATTTTAAAATGAAAAGATTAATCGAAAACAACCTTGACAAGTGGTCAGATAATCCCCAAAAAAAACCACTCCTTTTGTTAGGAGCCAGACAGGTAGGAAAAACTCATACAATTTATAATTTTGGAAGATCTCGCTATAAGGATGTTGTTGTTTTGAATTTTGAAAACAATGCTCCTCTGAAGGAAATCTTTGAACAGGATTCTGACCCATCGAGAATTATTTTCGATCTTGAAAAATATTCGTTTAAAAAAATTACTCCTGAGGTTTTAATCTTTTTTGATGAAATTCAAGCTTGTCCTAAGGCATTGACTACGTTAAAATATTTTGCTGAAAAAACGCCAGAATACAACATTATATCGGCAGGTAGTCTTTTGGGCGTTACAGTAGACAGAGGGGAATATTCATTTCCAGTCGGAAAAGTTGATAGGCTCACACTATACCCAATGAATTTTCAGGAATTTTTGTATGCCCTCTCCGAAACAAAATTAGCTGAATATATAGCAGACTCTTATGTAAATAATATAGCACTGCCACAATATTTACACAAAAAAGCACTAGATTTGTATTCAATTTACTTGATTGTTGGTGGGATGCCCGAAGCAGTTTTGGAATATATTGAAAAAAAAGATTTTGAATTTGTTAGAATCATTCAGCGCAAGATTCTTACAGATTATTATTCAGATATGATTAAATATTCGTCACCTTCTGAAAGTGTTAAAATCCACGCCGTTTATGCGAGTCTCTCAGTACAACTTGCTAAAGAGAATCGCAAATTTAAATACAACTTAATTGGTAGCAATGCTCGCGCTGCTAACTACGAGGTAGCACTTCAATGGTTGTTTGACGCAGGTCTTGTTTATAAATGCGGCAAAGTTTTTGAAGGCAAAATCCCTCTCAGGTATTATGTAGATTTATTGTCATACAAAATTTATTTCAACGATGTTGGACTATTTAATTGTCATTCCAACACCCCACCTTTTGTTATTTTGTCTGGCATTTTTGGAGGTGAGGCAAAAGGCGCTATTACTGAAAATTATGTCTGTCAACAACTTATATCAAACGATCTTGAACCATTTTATTGGGAATCACTAGGAAAGGCTGAACTTGATTTTGTATTGCAATTAGGGGTAAATGTACTCCCTATAGAAACAAAATCCTCTACTAATACTAGATCTAAAAGTCTTTCAGTTTTTTTGAGCAAATACCAATCACCTATGTCAATTCGAATATCATCAAAGAATTTCGGGTTTGAAAATGATATAAAATCTGTGCCATTATATGCTGCATTTTGCATAAAATAACAAATAAACCCACCTATGATGATTGTTGATATTTTCTAGTTTTGAATCCTATATGTCGAGACTATAGAACAATATACTAACCCATTATAGTTTTCTTTTCAAAACTATATGTTAATTCGATTGATATAATGAACAATTTGGTAATTACATTGTTTTAACAATAACTTTGAATTGTGTCGTATTAACAAGCATGAAAATGCAGCAGCTTTTCTAAATTGTTTCTAAATATTTAGCAAAATTAATACTTATATATTTGTTTTTTGTTTCAATATATACTATTATATGAGGGCTGTTTTTTAATGAACTCAAGTGTGGTCTAAAATAGTTATGAGAGCTATTCGCAGATATGTCATAAAACACAAGGCTAAAGTGTGGAAAAGTTTATCATACTCTCCGTACAAGTTTAACATTGAGGCGACTGAAATAATCACCACACGTATGAAAATTTTCACACTGCTTTTAATAAGCCTGAATTTTCACACAAGGATAGTGTAAAATTGAAAATTACATAATTATCGAAGGCAGTAAAAACGAACGAAGCCATTGATCTACAGAGTTTTGCACAAATCATATGGTATCTAATCATCAGAAAATATGTTAAGGCACAAACTATAGTCAGCAACACAAGTGATTTTAATTAAAAACCCCTTGAATAATGACAAAAACTAAACTAATACTGAAAGGATTAGAAGCAAAATAAATGGCTACAGAGAAACCACAGAAAAAAGAAACTAAACTCGAATCAGTTTTGTGGGATGCAGCATGCAAATTAATAAGTTTTAAAACACCAATTTATTCATTCGACTTTCAGCGACATATTGTTGACCTTAGGAGGAACGCCGCATGAAACATGTCCGAATTGTAGATGTTGCACAAATTATTACCAATAGAATATCTTGTGACAGACTTTCTGTCTCAACTTATGTTTCTACCGAAAATATGCAACCAAACTTTGGGGGAGTGGTTAATGCAATTGCTATGCCATCAACTGCGGTTACTTCATTTGAGCAAGATGACATTTTGATTTCAAATATTCGTCCTTACTTTAAGAAACTTTGGTATGCTCGTTTTGATGGTGGTTGTTCAACCGATGTTATTTGCTTGCGTGTTACAAATGCGAATTGTTTGTCTAAGTATCTGTTTTACCAACTAAATGCTAACAGATTTATTAATACTTTTGTGGGGTCATCCAAGGGCACAAAGATGCCTCGTGGCGACAAACAAGTATTGCTTTCATATGACTTTTGTTTGCCAAATCTCATCGAGCAACAACACATAGTTGACATTATAGGAAGTTTAGACAAAAAAATTGAACTTAATCAGCAAATTATTGAAATTGCAGATAAATTTTGCCGCTTGGAATTTAAAAAGGCCTTGTTGCTATCCAAAGAAAAGAAATTTTGTGAGATTTCGGGATTGTCTATAAGTAACGAAACATACAAGAGCTTTACAAATAAATTGTATTTGGACACATCCTCAATAAATGGACAAAATGTGTTGTGGGAAAATTGCAAGTCTATTTCATCGGACATTGCACCATCTAGGGCGCGGATGAAGCCAATCACAAATTCTATATGGTTTGCAAAAATTAAAAATAGCCCAAAATATCTACTTATAAAAGATTACATGATAGACTATTTAGAAAATCTCGTTTTGTCTACAGGTTTTATGGGAATCAAGGCAAAACCAGAGTTAACAAACATTTACTATTATTATTTTACTAGCGATGAATTCTACAAACTTCAAGGAAAGGTTTGTAATGGTGTAACAATGGAGGGATTGAGTAATTCCCTTTTAAAAGTTTTAATTATCCCCGAATTCAATTCAACCGCTGTAACCGAATTTAATAAAAACTGTGAAGAAATAATATATAACAACTATAATCTGCGAGACGAAAATAAAAAATTGTGTGAATTAAAATTTTTATATTTGAAAAAGTTTTTTGATTACAAAAAATTTGAAAACACGTTTTAATTATAAGTGACAACCAAAAACCCCGTTTTTAGGAGTTGAAAATCTCTAATATTTTTTACATTTGTTTTTTTGCCATTTTTTCATGTTAAAAATTTCAATTTGCCATTTTTTTTGTTTTTGTTTCTTGTGAAATTACAATTTTATCCTATTTTTGCATACATTTTATTTGGTTTTATATGTTTTTTTGTTAATTTTGCTATTTTTAGGCATAATTATCCTGTTTTCTTGTTAGATGAATCATCATGTGTCCTTAAATAAATGTATCTCATAATGT
>JAIRKT010000006.1 GCA_031259965.1 Christensenellaceae bacterium
CCCATGTCCATCTAATATTGTCCCTGATTTACTTACTAATTCACTTGTATCAGCATCAGGTGGATTATCATCACTAATATTATTAAACACAACAGTAGCAGAATTGCTTGCTAAATAAAATATGGATTCTTCTAAAATATTAACATAATGCCATGTCGTTTCTGTGGTCCTCTTGAGCCCTAAAAACCCACTATTGCGATAGGTATAAGTGGCATATTTAATCTCATACGCAAAAAGTATCTTAATGTATATACCACGCGATATGTCTTTACCAGATGGTGTGTAAATTGCGAATTTGTTAGTACTATATGTTGTAGCATATCCTATGCCACTAGTTGATCCGCCAGTTGTAAAATCAGTAGTATGAAAATTGGTTTTGTATTCATTTGTATATCCATCCCTCTGCCATGTCCAATTAATACCATCATATGATTTGGATAAAACTAACGCCCCACTACTAATAACACCAATGTTAGTGAATTCAGCTACACTCTGTGCAGAATCATTTGATAAATACCATCCAGTATCTCCTTTGTAGGGCGTATTATTAATTCTTGTTTGACCATACAAATCACCACTTGTTATAGTAGAAAATGTTTTATTAAAGTTTAGTTTAATGTCTACTATTGCATTATCTGTTATATCGCCATAACCCACTTCAAAACCGTATTGGTTTGCTTGCTTACCATTTATTGTCTTTGTCCCCATATCTTCTATGGTGCCAGTTGTAGTATTAACATCTACATAAACACTAAGGAGATTGCTATCTAATGGATTTGTGCGTTTTGAATTGTTGTTAATTTGGTAATTAGTGTTGTCTGCTAACTCATAAGACGTTGTTTTAACTAAATGTGAATTTTGAGATGTTGTTTGATCTGCAAAGGCGTTGTGGGTGGCTTGTTTAGTTGAAAAAAATATCACAATTAAAAAGACTACCATTACAAATGTGGCTATAGAGATGAACCTTTTAATATTGATATGTAATAATTTAATGTTTGGCATATTTGTTCCTTTGCTTTTAAAAACTAATTAACTTTATTATAGTAAAGCGTTTTATCGCCATTTAAAGTAATAACTAGCATATAATTGTCATTTGTTACTTCTATTTTAATTATATATTCCATCTCCATTTGCAAATAACAAGAGTATTCACTTGCATTTACAATATTCAATTTACTAGTCCATATTGTACCATTAATATCCGTTAACGAAATACTACCATCTGTATGAATCTCGACAAGAGAAGCGTATGAAATACTATCATCATTAATTGGAATAAATACACCTGCTACGATCTGTGAATAGTCTTGCCCACTCTTTACAAATAAATTATAAATAACTTCGGTAAAATTCATTGTTCCTAAATATGTGTTTGATATGATCCATATTTCATTATTTGTAGTTATGCGAAATAGTGCGGTTTCGCTTGTGGAATATATCTCGTCATCATCAAATATTGTAAACATTGTTAAAAGCAAAACACCATTAGGATAAAATGTTAATGTCGTATTTTGAATTGTAACTGATCCATTAACTTCGTATTTTAATTCCATAACATGTTCGCCTAATATACTTAATCCGTTGTAGTTTGCAGGCCTTATTTCATTTCGAGTAAGATAATGCAAGTAGCTAGTTATTGACATGTCGTTTTTAATAAAACAGGGTGCTATTAAAATATTATCATCAGTCCACTTGATGTTTAATGTAAGCAATGATATGTTTATAAGTTGATACTCACCATCCATTAAAAGTGATAAGATTTCAAGTTCGCCCAAATTATAAAGATAATTTCCAGTCAGTTTTACAGATAATTCTCCATTAAATAGTGTTTCATATTGATATGTGCCATCAGCACTTAACGTTATTTTACTATCAATTATCCCAGCATCATCGTATAGAGTTGCATTCCAACGTCCAACAAAAGTCTCATTAGAATAATCAACAACTGGAGGCGGATTATAATCTTCTCTTTTTTTATAAACAGCATATATTGTTGTTTCAATGTTTATGTTTGCTAAAATAACTTCAATCCATTCATATGAAAGAATATTTCCATCCTCTGCTAATGAATAACCTAAGAAATTATATCCTGTACGTGACAATATTGGCAATTCATCTAATAAATCATACTCATCGTTAGTTGGTATGTTCAATGTTATTTCTGTATTATAATCGACTACTTTTAAAGGCCATGATTCTCTTGTTTGGATATATAATGTCATATTATCTAACAGCACACTACTTAACAATTCATCCTTCATTATTAATGTCTGTCTTAGGGAGTCATTATAAACAGCCAAATTTTCAAAAATATTATCTATGAATTCCAGGATTAAAACAAATCCCGATAGTGCATTCAAAATTGTTTGACGTCCAATGAGATAGTCGATAACATAACTCCCACCAGAATATGCAAATATTATATCGAATTTATTTTGAATATGAATAACTGATATTGTAGTAGTTTCATAAAATATATAATTTGTTAGATCCTCAAATAAATAGTACTGATTATCAATAATATAACGATTTAAATAGTGTAAATTAGATTCATCAAACACAAAGGAAATGTTATTCAAATCATTAGCTGACAATTTTCCATTCCATCCTTTTTTGTCATATGAATATGTACTTGTGTTTATTCCTGTAAATACAAGTGATACACTCTCTTCTGCATAATGTGTAAAGCTTATGTTTAAAGTTTTTTCGTCACTATCAAGATAGAATTCATATTCAATATTTGGATAAACTAATCCTGCGCTCACTCCATCTAATAGAATGTCGGTAATTAAGGGATTTGTAATAGTTATATTTACACACGCATTTATAGGTATTAAAAACTGTGTCCCTTTATTATATGATTTTATTACATTGTTTTTTTGATTATTATCATCCGTATATTCATAGACATAAGATAGCAAAAAATCATTCTCAGGTGTTATGCTTACTTGCCTATAATTAGCATTAACTACATAGACATATATTGTGGCATTAAAGTTTGTGTTAAAAACACTATCCAAAATCTTAGCCAACTCACCATCGTCCAACTTAATATAATATGCTACTGGAATGGTCGAGTTGATTTCTCTTATTTTATTAGCTATATCATTACCATCTAGATTAAATTCTGATCTCACGACATTATCTAAAGATAGCAGCATTTTTTCTTTATCTTCATAATCATGAAAAACAATGTTAACCATATCAGTTAATTCAAATACTGCATAGTACGTTGCATCTGTTTGTAGATTAGAAATATATGTTACAACAATATCGTTAGAGTCCACCCATTTTACAAATTCATAACCTTTTTCTATTGCTATTGCTGAATAAACTATGTTTAATTGAATATCTCCCATGCTATTTTTATATATGCTTATATAATCTTCACATTCAAAACAAATATCATCAAACTCCATACCATTATATATCATATAAATGATTTGATATTCATCTTCTATAGTTGGTTTAACAAATGATTCCAGCTTTATTATTTGATCTAGTAATTCCAACAATTTTCCCACATTTGTAACTTCATTCTTTTGAATTGCACTCAATGCCGTATATAATTCGGCAACATACATAAGTGCAGATTTGTCTTGAAGTGTGAGCATATCTATCGCGGGCAGTGAATCAATCGCCACTATAACATCCGATACCTGCTTGTCTACGATTTGTATGGGCATTATTGTTATTTCGTAACACGTTGTCTTAGTAATTAAATCTTCTGTATAGTTGATAGTTACTATTGTGTCTAATAATGTTAATGCTCGTGTTTTATCTGTTATCCAATTCATAACAATCGAATCTTGTGCATCACTATATGTTGCGGTTATAGTCAAACCTAAAATGTCTAAATACTCACCCTCATAGTATTCTAATTTCGTCGCCGGTGACGATATGTGAATATTTGTTAGTGTACGAGAAGTTACACATATTGGAACATTTGCTGTTTTCTCAATTCCCTTTTCAACATATGTAATAACAATAAATTCGTCATCTACTGTCAGCGGAATATTTGTTTTATTAGTTGTGTAATTTGTTATTGTTTTAAAATATAACTCATTATTGTATATAGCACGCACTACAAGTCCTGTGAAATCAAACATCTCTGTCTGTTTGTAATCAACTTTTGTTGGTAGGTTTAAAATCTCTAATCCTGTTAAAATTCTTTCAGTAACTTCAATGTTTATTTTTTCTTGCATTGTTAGATTGCCTTCAGTATAATAAACAATTATCTCAGTTGTCGCAATAACTAAAGGCGAGTTTATACTTAATTTGCAATTTATTATCGTCTGATAAGTATCGTCACTGTATAGCGCCCTGATAACCATCCCCATATCATCAAACAGTTCACCTTCTATGTATAAGAGTTTGATGGGTTGAGTTATTATTACAATACCTGTTAATATTCGCTCCATAACAAAAATTGAATACGTTGCGAATTTAGTGACATGGGTACTTCGGCCATATTCTGTGTATGAAATTGTAACAAGTGTATCTTTAATTGTAAGAGGATTTTCTAAGTTGGTTGTAAAACCACCTACTATTTTGCTAGATCCATTTGTATAATATGCACGTATAACTATACCCAGAGTAGACAACATCTCACCGCTACTATAATTTAGTTTGCTCGCAGGGGATGAAATTTCAATATGATCAAGCAAATTATCAGCAATTTCAATAACAACATTAACTGTTTTTGTTACATCGTTTTCTGTGTAAAACACTACTATAAATGTATCCCCATATACAAGTTGTGTTGTGTCATCTACTGTCCAGTTACAAACAACTAAATCCATATACTCATAATGAGCAGTGATTTCCAGACCCGCTTTGTCAAAGTAATGACCTGCAATGTACGCACTCGTGTATGGGTCGTGACTAATAGTAATACTCTGAAGAGTCTTTTCATAAACAACAATAGTCAGTGCAGCATGTTGTGTTACACCAGAAAAAGTAAATGAAAATTCAACTTCATTATCAACATGCATCAAGGGTGTGATCTTATCAAAAAAATAATCAGTCACTATTTCAGATAAGTATTCATAATTCGCTGTTAAAACTAACCCATCTGCGCAAAATAATTCGCCTTCAATATACGAGAGTTTTTTAGGTTTTGTGGTTATAATTAAACTTTGTAGAGTCCTTCGTATTATTGTTATGTTAAACATTGCTGCTTTTGTGATTGACGAGTCCGTAAACGAAATAGTAATAATTTCATCCCCTAGTTTCAAGATCTCTGTTGCTTGTATTGTATATGAAGTAACTATAATTGATAGATGTTCATAAACAGCTTCAATAGTTAAACCGTTTGAGATAAATCTCTCACCTTCTATGTAACTAGTCTTTGTCGGAAGCGTAAATATATTTATGTTCTGAAGTGTTTTAGGTACAACGTTAATAAAAATAATCGCGTTTTTTCTAATACCATTTTCAGCATAACTTATTAAAATTGCCCTATCAGAAGGTGTCAATTTTGTATTTGTGTCTACATTATAATTAGTTACTATTTTACTTTTATATTCATAGTGTGCTGTAACTACCAAACCACTCGAATTAAATGTTTCTCCCTCAATATAAGAAGATCTTGTGGGCTGGGTTGTTATTTCAATTTCTTGTAATTCGCAAGGTAAAACAATAATAGGAATGTCTATGTCTTTCATGATTCCATTTTCAACACACGTTATCTTAACTATATTATCGCATGGCATGAGTTGACCATTTTTGTCATGAGACCAATCTGACGCCATGCTTTGCAAATATTCATAATGTTTGACTATAGACAATCCTGTTGCATCAAAAAACTCACCCTCTATATAATTGGTTTTTAGAGGTTCAGTTAGCATCTCAATTCTTTGCAAGGTTTTTGGTAAAATTGTGATTGGTATTGATGTTTCTTTCTTAATCCCATTTTCTTCATAAGACAGCACAACTTCAGTATCCGTTAACTTCAATGGACCAGTTTTTGAGAGTGAAAAAATTGAAATTGCCTCATTAAGATATTCATACTGTGCAATCACTATAAAATTACTATGGTTTAATACTTCACCATCAATAAAAGTTGTTTTATCGCTGTGTGCCGTAATACTCTGTAGCGTTTTGCTTATAACACTGATCTGTATGTTTGCTGTTTTAGTAATATTCTCTTCCGTGTAATTTATTGTAACATATTTATCAGTAGGCACTAGCGGACGATTAGGAATAATTGTGTAATTTGTTGCTTCAATTGAAAAATGCTCATATTGAGCCATAATTATCATTCCATTATCACTAAAATTTTGACCCTCAATATAATTTGTAATTGTTGGTTGCGAGATAACATCAATTGATTGTAAAGTTTTGTTGATTATGAAAATTTCAATAATATCTGAAATAGTGGAGTCTGCTTCTAAATATACTTTTATTTTTATAATACCAGATTTTATTCCTGATTTCACCAAACAGCTCCTGCCGTTTGGAGTTAAAATACTATCCAAAGGGTCACCTTCAAATTGCCATGTAAAAACAGAATCCCGCGTCTTTTCGTTTTCGTTTAGAAGTTTCGCTACAATTTCAATACTATCACCTGCAATAATTTCTATTAAATCTAATGAATTACCATTAAATTCGATTTCTATTCTTGTGTCTTGTATGTCTTTGCACGATGTTGTAAGAACAATCCCCAATATTATCAATAT
>JAIRKT010000023.1 GCA_031259965.1 Christensenellaceae bacterium
GATGCAACCTCTGTACTAGAAGATTATCGATCAAAAGACGTGATTGAAAAACTTTTTGATCTATATAAAACAGAACATGATGGATATCGAGTACGAACGGAAAACGAACACACAACCGAGGGAAAAACATTTGTTAATTTTATTGCAGCTATAATCAGATTGGCAATAATGACTAAAATCTCATTTTATTTGCAAAAAGTCGAACCTTCAATCAGAATTGTGTTAGCAAAATTAAATAATATAATGATATCAACAAATGGAACAACAAAAAGATTGATCAAACCTCTTACTAAACAACAAAAGGAAATTTTAAGCGCATTGGATGCAGTTAACGAGTTTAATGTGAGGCTAAAATAATTTGTCTACTGATATGTTACAATATATTTTATGGATTTTAGATTATAATGGCACTCGCTTTCTTTATTGTGTTTAATTCAAAATCTCATATATAGTATTAAACACCGTTTTACTGATTTTTTCAATCCCTTTCTTACAGCAATCTCATTTTTCCATAATTCATTATACATTCGACTGTTAGCAAGATGAATATCATGATCTAATGCTTTTATATGCTTTTTTAATTTGTCTTTATATTTTTGTGGAATTTGATGATGCGCATGCATTCCTTTAAGATCCACATCTGGATTAGCATCCATGTATCTCTTTCTATAGTTACAAGCATTGTGCGTTAGTATCAGTAATATGTTATTTGTAGCACTTTTCGCACCAACAAAATAATTGTGATTGTTCTCAACCTCTAAATTGTATACAAATATTGATGTATCTAATAGCTCATGCTGAATTTGCTCTACAATAACTGTTTGACCATTTGCCTGTTAAAAGATCTCCCGCTCTTAGAAATTCAGCTCTTATGTATCCCATGTTTTGCACATAAATTGGATGGTTGGGTTTGGTTGAAATGACTTCTTCATTATTTAGTGTAATATGCGTTAGCTTGTCTGTAGTATAAACATAAATATACGAAACTGGTTGGTATTTGATGAGCCCTATAGCATCATTATATGTTGTAACATGCCAAAGGATTTGCACGACCACCGCATGGAGTCGTAACTACTAGGATAACAACTCCTATTACTGCGCACTATGGTCAAATTAATAGAACCTACAGAAAGTGTGCTTTTTTTTTGATATGCAACTCGCTTTTTATAAGCTAGATACTACCTCAGTAAACTAGTAATTTATAGATAATGCATGCAAGCTTGCATTTAGTCAGACATACTGGCAAACTTTTTGAAATGCAAAATGCGAGTCTCATTCGTAATCGTTATTTTCCCAAATATCATTACTAAAATTGATAGAGGGCAGATTATTTATAATCTCTGTAGTTTTAACACTCAATGAAATAACAGAGAGTAATAAATTAAGGATATAGCTTGGATTTTTTCGTTCTATTCCCCAATCGTTTGGATCAATTAAAATTCCACTTTTTGCATCTCTTTTTATTTGATAGGATTCCATTACTGACTTGATGGCGCTCATCCCTCGAACAGTGTATGAATGTGCCGTCATGGGAATATTCTCAATTGTCAGATGCTCATTAAATATTATTTTTGTAAAATCCTTCTCTTGCTTTGTCAAGTTTGCAAATCTCATTTTAGTAACATGCATTTTTTCTCTGTCACCTACAATTTTAATAGTTTCAAGATGGGTGACATCTTCGTAATTTAAATGAAGATTTGCTAATTCCCGACCTGCCTTGCTATACTTAAAAAAATCAGAGCACGACTTTATTAAAGGAAATTTAAGAGGCGACATCATTAAGTTGCTATGGTATTTTTCTTTAAATTGTTTGCTTAGCAAAAGCGCATATAAGTAATAAAATATATCTTCTTTTGAAATGGGTTGGTTATATTTAGTTTGTACTAGATTTGCAAATTCATCAGAGATACCATCTTTTTTGACGAAAGAAATATTGTGAGAATCTGAGAAAATATCTGATTGCTTATGAAATGCTGATTGATTGTTATTAATATTTTCATAATAGTAAAGAGGATAGCATTTTGAATTTACAAGATTTGCATAATCTACGATACAGTCAGAAATTAGAACGGAGAAATCATTTCTTGAGGAGGATCCAGATGTTATTAATACGATGTTTTTCGAATTTGAAGTTGGGAAAAAAGAGTTGAAAAGAGTTGGATATTCTATGAACCTTTTAGAAAAATAGAGCAACCTGCGATTAAATGGTCTATATAAAGATAACCGAATATTATCAGGATCAAAAGACTCATACTGACATAACTTAAGACTACTTATCAAAGAACGTGATAATGAAATTTTTGTTTCAGATGGGTTGTCAAATGAGCCGCCTATATGCTGATTATAATAACCAATTGTCTTTAACATTTTATTAGACAACTTTCTTTAGAATAATCATATACCCAAAAATCCCTACAAGTGGTAATGGCTAGTGCGTGAATTAAAAAAACTGGAATTTTCTGATTTGCATGTACATCATTCTTTGAAATTATTGCAGGATAGAATGTTTTGTATTCGGCGTTGTGGGCAAACAACCAATCCCCATGAGCGCTGGGCGTTAATCTCCTCATTTGTGGCATGTTGGGTGACAAAAACGAATGCAACCTGGATAGGGCGTCTAATTTTGCATTTTTGTTCATGTAATCACCAATGTTATGGTAAAATATTTCAGCTCTTCCCTTAAACCCACGTCGTTTTACCAAAATAGTTATTGTAATTGGTGATCTTGAGCCACGGCCAAAAACATTATCACCCTCACTACTTGATTTTTCACTTGTAATTCTATGGTCTCCGCGCAGATCACAAATATATATTTTAGAGAACTCTTTTTCAAATGACTTTCTCAATCCATCACAACTTAAAGAGGTAAGCCAACTGCCATTAGATACAAAAGAAATTATGCCATCATTATTTCCAATTTTATCTGTAGCCCACCTAAACGCCCTTATATAACTATCATATATTGATTTTAAGTTTTTTGCGTTACTGCTACTTATATAGGTTTTCAAGATTTTCCGATCTAAATTTTTGTATTTAACATTTGCATTCAAGTCGTCTTTAGAACCATGCACAGAATAGGGTGGATTTCCCATAATAACTGTAATATGGCAATTTTCTTGATTGATTATGCGGTTTGCGTTCTCTGATAAAGCAAACTTTAACTGATCATTCTCTCCTGATGAAAATGTATCGGTGAGGCATATTCCTTTAAATCCCACATATTTGCGGGGGTTATCTCTTAAATAAAATTCGCTCTCAATATTTACAGAGGCGATGTAATATGCTAATAACACTATTTCATTTGCAAACAGCTCCTTATTAAATTTTCGCGAGAGATCACTATTTTTTATTAAATTGCTTTGTAAAATGCGTGTTATAAAAGTTCCAGTTCCTGCAAATGGGTCTAATATGTTAATATTTTCCTCTGTTAAACTATTTCCAAATTCGGCCATTAAAACATCATTAGTTGAATGTATGATAAAATCAACAATTTCGATGGGCGTATAAACTATTCCTAATTTCTGTACTAATTGTGGGAATGCCTTTTTAAAAAACATATTGTACAATTTAAGAATTATATTTTGTTTACCTTTTGCATTATCTATGTTTGACACAAATAATTTCACATTTTCATAGAAAGATTTTAACTCATCAGTTGTATTAATGCTGGCAGATAGTGGAAGTTTTTCGATAAAGGCATTTAATTCAATGGCAATGGGATTATATCGTGCAAACTGATAATTTTCAAACAGCGCATCAAAAACTGGTTCTGTGATTTTATGTTGTACCAACATTTCAATTACAGAACTTTTTGAAATAGTGGGATTGTTCAAGTTGGTTTTAAGAGATGTAGTAAAATCATCAAACAAGCTCTCGCATTCTTCCGTTTTTGAGAGAAGAGTGAGGTTTTCAATATGCAAGTTAACGAGATGTGCAACGTTATCTGCCCAGTTCATCCAGCGTGATGTGAGGCTAGAATGCTCTATAATTTTTGCGTATATAGTATCAATAAAATTCTGGTTGTTTTTGAGGAAAATTTCTTCGATTAAACTCTCACGAGAATCATCGCTAATTATGTGCCTCCGATAGTTACCTTTAACGGTTCCAATAATTAATTTTGTTGGCTTTTGGATGTTTTCGACTATTTGTTGAATTATATTATCTAATCGTTCGTCGTGTGCCCTTAATGCATTTAATACTTGCCATATTACTTTGTAAGTATTGTTATTTTCAAATACGAGATCTGGCGTCATGAAAGAAGGCACGATTACTGGTATAATCACGTAACCATATTTTTTACCAAGTGCACGGCGCATAACTCTACCTACCGATTGCACAATATCGATAATTGAATTTTTGCCAGTTAAAAATATTATAGCATCAAGCGCGGGAACATCTATTCCTTCACTCAGGCATCTTACATTTGATAGAATTTTACACTTGTCATTATCCTCATCGAACTTTAGCCAATTAAGTAATTTGTCGCGTACTGTCGAATTCATTTTCCCATCAATATGTTTGCAAACCACAGGTGTTAGATTTTTAGATTCTAATTCGTTTTGTATATATTTTTCATAGAGTCTATTAAAAGCGTTTGCTACATGATTAGAAATTGTTATGTTTTGTGAAAAAGCTAATGCTCGTTTCATAAACCCTGGATCCTCAAGATCTAAACTATCGCCATTAATTAGTTTCTTTGATAATGCGTTTATGCAGCCTAGTAATTTGAAAGTCATATTTAGTTCAATTGTTAATTGTTGTTTGCTTTTACGATTTCCATGCTCGTCAGGGACATCCAATATGTCTGTGGCGTCATAGTCATTGTAGGCGTCATCATTGATCCCTAGTACAACTACTTTATAATCAGTGAGACGCTTTAATTCAACAGCTTCACTAAAAGATAGTTTGTAAATCTCATTTCCATATATTGATGGGTCATCCATAGAAAAAACTATAATCGAATTTAAATCTGCCTGTTTTTTTGCGCTATCACTATACAGGCGTGGCGTAGCCGTCATATAGAGTCTGAGTTTGCCTTTAACATACTCATTATTATGAACCTTAATAAAATGTGAGGCATCAATATTGTTTTCTAGTATCCCAGCTGTTCTGTGGGCTTCGTCACATATAATTAAATCAAATGTGGGCAAGCCCAATTTTTGTGCTTCGACTAGTACATCAATAGAGTGGTAAGTAGCAAAAATAACTGTTAGCTTATTATTGTTTTTTAAATATTTTTCGTATACCTCAAAAGGATTAGTAGATGCAGGATATGCTAAATCAATGGTCCTGGAAATAGGCATATCGTCTTGAGTAAAATCCCTAGATGAAACATTTGGGTCTGAACATACACATATATTGTTAAGTGCATTATACTCAGATTGATTAGACCATTCGGTAAGAATTTGAGAAACTAATGAAATAGATGGGACACAGAATAAGACTAATTGATATGTTGTTGCGAGTTTTCTAGCAATATGCAATGAAACAATAGTTTTTCCAGTACCACAGGGCATTATTAATTTACCGCGTACGTTTGTTTCAAAATAATTACATGCAAGGCTTACGGCCTTTTTTTGATAGTCAAACAAATCGTATATTTGAGCCCTTGCGTGTATGCCAGTTATGCCATCATAAAGTTTTTGCCAATCGACGCCTGACTCCTGCAATTTGTTCATAGATATTCTTGTTGCGGGTGGATGTTGATTTTCAAAAGAGGCGAGTGCATTTTGTGTCCAGTTATCTGATGTGGAAATTAGGATTCTGAGTGAGAATGACTCGTAAAAATCACCCACTTTGAAATGTCTACTTGATGTCGACATAAAAGTATCAATGTCTGATTTAGTTATTTTTGTATTTTCAGCATAAAATTTGCATTGAATAGCCCAATATTTTAGATCCTTTGTGCATACAACTATATCGATACCCACATCGTGTCCTGTGCCGAATTGATTTTTGTATGGGAATGCACTCCATAACCAAACATTCATGATTTCATTGAAATATTTTGGGTCGGTTAACAAATAATAGCAAATTAGCAATTCAAAAGATGTTCCTTGTTTAGATTTGTTACTAATATTTGTTTTTATTTTTTCTAAAACATTGTAAATTGACATTGCTACCTTTTAGCCTTGCTGGCATTTTAATCATTGTATTGTTATTAAACATTTTATCATAAAAGAGAATTTAATGCAATGCTAAATTTAAATAAAACTAATTTAAACCTAAATTCCGCATTTTTTTGCGTATACATTTTTAATATTTTAAAAGATTAAAAATCCTCATAAGTTCTCATAAAACAAAGATATATTTACTATCCGAATGTTACGTAATTATTGG
>JAIRKT010000050.1 GCA_031259965.1 Christensenellaceae bacterium
GAAAGCGGATTAATCGAGCTATGTATAAGTGGTACGGAAATTATGAGAGAAGTTATTATATCTTCTTGGTCAACATTTTATTATGTAGTATCTAATAATAAAGTTAAACTTTATGACAAGAGAAATGCAGAATTTTTTGAATTACAAGGATATAAGAAACCTGAGGGTATTATTATTTATTAGCCTGTAAATTTATTTATTTTAAGGCGCTGTGGCCTGGATAACAAGGGATATATATCCTTATATATTCCTTTTTGATGCAGAAAAACTTCACCGCACATATGCTGTGTCCCTTCGTTTACATCTAAACGAAGCCTTGTTTCTCACATATAGATCTAAGCGATTATTTGTATAACAATAAAAAATCTGGATTTCATCTTTCTAAAAATTATGTGATTAATTTTTTCTGGGATGTAAATTTAGGTTTCTGGTTGTCCCCTTAAATATCTCTAATCTAGACTTTGCAAGTTTGATATTTATCTAGACTTAATTTTTGTGTGAATCAAAATTACATATTTCTTTAATTTTCGTTAATTATATCTCTAGTTGTTTAACTTAAGTTGACAATTTTGCAAAAATTCTATATACTTAATATAATGCTTATTATTCTCATAGTTTGAATGTATTCATTATTATTTCATTTTACAATATCTTTTAATACACTGAAATATCACTTATGTTTTGCAATTTAATTATAGTGTGTAAAATTTCAATGATGTTTTTATGTATTAAATTCACAATTTCAACCTTGCTTAATTGGGGAGTTTGATTAATGACGAAAAAAGAAAACTTTATAGTTTTAAAGATTGCAATATTTATTTTTGCCTTATTAATTTGTGCCTTTACTCTTTTTGCTTGTGACTTTTTTAATGATGGTACCACAAAAACATACACAAAAAACGATGAAGAACTATCACCTACTTTTGATCAAATAGCAAATTCTAAGAGTTATACAATCTATAAATATGGCATTGAGACCACTTTGGCACAAAAGGCCTATTCAAAGTGGAACAACAGCCTCTACTACTTGGATTTTCCAGATGGCATTGATTCTCTCACTACAGAGACCATGAGAAATGGCAGTATTCATATATATAAGGAATATTTAAATCAATATTTGTATGTGCTATTTAACAAAGATGGTAATAATCTATATGTAATAAACAAAACTAATTTTGATAATGAAAAAACTGATATTTTGTTTTATGTAGATGAATTTTTGTCACATATTCAAAAAAACGACATTCAATACCAGCATGCTAGCGATGCTGAGATCTACATTACTGAAGGCACTCTTGCTCTAAATAGCAAAAATCGTAAATTAGACTTCTATGTGGAAATTGATCCAGGCGATACCACACTTACAGTTGAATACAAATTATATCAATCGTCTCAACCTGCGATAGTTGAAGATAATGGGTTCTGGCATTTTACAGACTTTACTACAAGCACTGGAATTCCATCTATGGTAGAAGACCTTGAAAGTAATTTTAGTGATATGTGGTTAAACGCTCCCACATATGTTGCATCTACTAATATTGAAACCACATATGACAAAATTCTAATTAATTTAGATAGTCCTACATTCAACACAGATTTTTCAATTCTGCCAGATAACGCAACTGACAAACGCGTTACCTTAGAATTAACTGGTACCAATATTGATCAATATGTTGAGTTGCATAATACTACATTAACCGCAAAAACTGCAACACCAGAAGTTAGTGATTTAGCGCTTAAAATTGTAAGTTGCGATATTCCATCTGTATACGTTACCATTCCAATTGTAATATTAAATAGTTATACCCTAGCGCCAAAAGATGGTGATTTAAGTTTGTTAAATCAATTTTGTAATGATGATATTCCATTCACGCCTTTTGTATTAGCACTATCTGGAAACCAGCCATCCGCTACTATTTTATGGAAAATCAATGATAATTCACTATCTGAAACTAATAGCGAATTATTAATAACAAATGCAATTTTTGATCAATATATTAGTCCAGGCACAAACACCATATCTGCTATTGTCACTTTAAACGGGCTTTCCAAAACAGTTTCACAATCATTAGTTATATCTAACAGAGTAGTTGATTTTAGTTTGTCTGTATTAATTCCAGGGCCTTGGCATGTAAACGATGTTATAGCGATGAGATCAACAATTGACATTAACGATTCAGTGGATCTTTACATTCCATCACAATATCAATATATCTTATACAAGGATACTATTAAAATAGCTCAAGAGCTTATCACTGCAACATTTCAAGATAATATTCCAATCACTAGTCAGTTTTTGTTTACTATTGACTCAGCATATTCAGATTATACAATTGAATGTGCACCTATAATAAGTTCAATTCCCTCAGAATCCCTCAAAAAAACATATACCATAAATAAAGATGATATAGCTGATCCTACTGCATCTGGGATTTATAATACATATGTAGATGGGATCGATACAACAAGTGGTTACGCGCCTATCATAAAATACAATCTAGTTGGACTCGGATCAACATATAAGGTCAGAATTATTACAAACCGTGAAACCCACGATTTTGATTCTACAAACCCAAATCATTCGCAGTATTTTACTAGATACGGCTTTATAATCCCTAGCACGATAGCTAGTTTTTCAGATTCATTCGATTACTATGTTTCGGCGAATGAAGGAAGTCAGATTGGCCCTTACTCATATCAAGGCAAATTAAAAAATGTACCAACTAGTTATTTCAATGACACTGAATTTGGTTTTAACGGATATATAGAAAATCTCGAAGAATTCGGCGCTTTATTTAATTATTTGCTAATATGCAGGCCTGAAAATTACATGACAAGTGGTGTGACTGGATTAACATTCTTACTGCGATTATATTTGGATTTCTCATATTCTGACATTGCTGACCAATTCCCAATAAGCAATCTATCTAACAACGGCAATCCCTCTATAGCAAACGCTGAAAATCTATTTAAGGCAATGATGAGTTTCTACGCTGAGGCATCGTCTGTTAATTATAGCGTTCAATTAGAAGTAGGCGTGTCAAAAGGAATTAACTATACTCTGCAATTTGAATCTTTAGACGATGAAGATGATTTCACCACTGATTTTGACAATGAAACTAAAGAATTACCATCAGTAATGAACGTTAATTTTAATTCTTCAAGATCGACTCTTCCTGTCGATTCTGTAACTCATACGATGAGTGCTCGAACAGCGGATGAAATTTATTATATTCTAATTAATGGTTATAGACCTATTCCAACTATTGGTTCAAAGGCCGATGAAACATATACCGCCGCACGAAACATTTTACTCACCTACTTAACTGATACCATGACAGAAGCAGAAAAAACACTAGCAATATACGACGCATTGTCTAATCATATGGTTTATGATAATATTTTATTGGATATTTCAGACTTGCCTGAATATGCGGAGACTATACGAAAATATGATGGATTTTCCGCATATGGTGCACTAGTTAATCAAAAGGCAGTTTGCGATGGAATGTCCAAGGCGTTTAGTATATTACTCGCAATGGAAGGGATTCAATCTGTGAAGGTCTCTGGCATCGCGGGGAGTGAAGACGATCTCCAAAATCATGCATGGAGCGTTGTTCTTCTTGGAAATGAATGGTACTTAACCGATATAACTTTTGGAAATTTGCATTTGAGATTAGACGGAATAAAATACGAAGTTGTTGACCATAAATACTTGCTAAAAAGTACTGATGATTTTGAGTCAACACATTTCTCAGACAATCCATATCCTCCAATCGCATCAAGCAATTATAACATTGACTATTCTTTTACATCATCAGATGCAATTACTTTTTCTGTTAGTTATACTATAGATTCATCTAATTATTCCGATCTCCCTACCTATTTTATAGGTTACTTTGATAATTTAGAAGAAAAACCAGATCAATTGATTATGGATGTCTCTATAATAACGACATATGCTTATAATTCCCTACGAAATTACTTGCAAAACAAAAACAACGTACCAGCTGGTTATACAGTTAAATTCTACACACTTCAGAGTAATTCTGACATTAAATACATTATCTTGACAAAGACAGCAACTTAATGCACCACACTTTTATCTAGCCTTTCACCACCCACTTAAGTGGGTGGTTTTTTTATGCAAATTATAACAGTAATAATTCTCGTATGTGCAGGTGTCAATTTCTTTGCTGGCGATGTTTGCATGTTGTATTTAGAGTATCTAACTAATAAAACGCTTTTTTACCAATTGTTAGTTTGTCATTTGATTCCATCCCTTTAACTTTTAACAATAGCATTATACTACGACTCTCAAAAGTCCACAAAGGAAAAAATGATATTATTTTGGTCGTAGACTTTTAATCATCAGTCAATAAAAAAATATTTGCATCCAAGATTTTTGGTTTTACACCAATATTTAAATTTTTCCGTATATTTTACGTTCACTCAAATTTGAGTTTAAAAAACGCCTTAATATTCTTAAACGAATATTCTGACTCTTAGACCCTTAACCACAAATCATATGTTTAACTTAGAAATCTACACTAATACAAGTGTTAACGCTTATTTCAAAAAACTTTTAGAACTGGTTTGGTAGAATCTCTCTACCTAATTCCAAAAAACTCATAGGGGCATGTTTGTATAACCCCCAAATTCTTGTAGTTTCCTCGATTAAAAAATCACCCAAATTCTCCCATACACCCAATAATGGTACTTGCATTTCACGATATTTTATTTGATTTTTCTTTGTCCATTTTTTTAGTAATTTATGATAATCACCATCAAACACATAAATTTTTTCTGTTAGTGAATCCAAGAAAATATGTGAAAAGTTCCATTTATAGACGCCTATCTCAATTAAGTGATTAGGAATTGATGGTGGACGAGAACAATTTCCTCGTGTTAAATAAAGAGAACTTGGAGAATATGGCAAATCAATATTCTTTTTAGTTAATTGAAGATCCCCATATAACGCAATCCTATTTAACATTATATTTGTTCCGTTCGCCATTCTTAAAAATTCCTTATATCCGTTTGTAAACGCAACAGGCCCACGTTCGTATCTTAAAGATTTGTCGCAAACATGCCCTTCTAATTCATTAATTGTATTATCATTTAATCCTGGATATATCATTATTAGAGCTGGAACTGTATTCTCAAGAGCAGCTATAATCGCAGGTCTATCTATTAGAGGTTCTGGCGATTCTGCAAATTTATCATTATCAGATATGGGAAACTCTGTGTTTCTCAAAAAATAGTTTTTTTCACGATATAAAAGTGTCCCACCTCTGAGAATTTGACTACGAAAGGTTGTTTCACAAAAATCAAAAAATCTTTTCATTTTTTCATATTCTCTCTAAATTGTCGCGTTTTCTCTAGTTTGTCATTCAAACTTGAATTTAAAATTGTTCAACCTCATAAGTATCTTAAAATTTCAATTTTTCATTAGTGCTAATTTATTATGAAACTTAAATATTAAATCGCAAAGCAAAAAGTAGTATGCACTATATTGTTTTACAATTAGATAGTTTACTAAATATTCAATTTGTAATGTTTGATATAAAGACTAAAATTTAAAACTGACTTTTTAGTAGATTTAATTTCTCCCATTCTATATTACATTTTAAGTTGATAACACTGTTTGCTTTAATGAAGTGAGTCATGAGAATTTTAATAAATTTTGTTAATGAACCAATGAAATTCTTCTCGTTATTAAAATTCTCATGTTATGTATTATTTATATGTGCAAAATACAGAAATTGCACTAAATTAAATTTGGGTCTTGTTCAGGTGCCGGCTCAACAACTGTAATTTCATAGGATGTAACAAATCCCTTATACATAATTGTAACCGTTTTAACGCCTGTCGTTGATGTGTCAAAACCATTTAGCATTGTAATTTCAAGATCTATGAGTTCATAGTCACCCACAGCACGCTCTAATTTCAATTTGTGTGGTATGTATTCGGCATTTTGTTCATATGTTTGAATAGGCTCATAATTAGAAATATTGGTAATAGGATTTCTAACAACTATTGTCATCTGGGCATATAGTCCTGCATATTCGATAGTAACAGGGAACATTCCTATTTTGTCTGTTGAAAAACCAGTCAACATCCATTCCTCGACATTTATATCTATATGACCATCATCTGCAAAGACTATAATTTTACCACCTTTAAATTCATCACCTACCAAGTATTCAGTTGGTGTAGATTCCAATATCACGATCTCATCAATTACCTCAAAATTTTGAAGATAAACTTCTATAGGTACGTCAATTAAAAACCCTCTGTACGCTATCTGGATTACATATTTACCTATCTTCGATGTATCAAAACCAATTATGTCTTGATAAGTAGCCTTATCGAAAGTAACAGTTGAATCCGCATGTCCTACAAGTAAATCAATGCTTTTGAAAGTTTCGCCTACGTAATATCTAGTTTTTAAACTATTATACAATATGGCTACACTATTTATATCTGATGTGAGTTCAGGATTAATTGAATTTACAGCAGATAACAACTTATCACATCCAAAAAAGGAAAATGATAAGAGCAAAATTAAAATAATAGATGTTAATATCAATATTACCTTGCGTCTCATAAAAGATACCTTGCAAATTAAATTATGGTTTAGCTGAAAATCAGAATTCCGAATCTGGTTTTCAGTTATAAGTATATCATACTAATCGCTGATTTTCAAGTATTAAAGTAAAAACCCTTGTTTTGATATTACAAAAGCTAGTTTTAATGACCAATTTATTAACAGCGACATGTATTTATGTTAAGTATGGGTTTTACTAAAGATTATGCTTTGGGCCTATCGCTTCCAATATAACACACAGCAATTGTACCTGGGCCACAATGCGTACCAATAACTGGACCTACTGATTGACGCCATACCTCCGCGTTAGGTAATTTTTCTCTAATCATGAAAAACAATCGATCTCCTTCGAGCACATTGTCCGCATCAAGAACAACAATAGGATATTCATCAATATCTTGCACATGTTCAATAGTGTCCTGAGCTAACAAATTAATAGCCTTATTTAAACCACTTACCTTGTCTTTAGCGGCTAGTGTGCCATCATCTAACAATTTGATTACAGGTTTTATTTTTAAGATTCCACCTACTAATGTTTGTATTGCGTTAAGTCGGCCACCTCGTTTTAAATACTGTAGATCATCTGCTAACATTATTATGTTTGCTCGTGGTGATATATCGTCTAATAGTTCAATAATATCATCAATTGAACTACCCTCATTAAAAGCCTTACCAGCCGCATAAACTTGTAAACCTGTTGCCATACTAATTGCTTTTGAATCGTATCTAGTGTATTTTACATCTGGATATAACATTTTCAACTCTTTTATTGCAGTGTCTAAGTATGTAAAGGTTCCACTCATTTTGCTCGAAAAACTTATATAAAGAATTTCTTCACCCCTTTTAAAATATGGTTCAAAAAATTCTTTGTAGTTCTCTGGATTTAGCGCAGAAGTTATCGGCACGTTCCCCTGCCTTATAAGGTTAAAAAACCACTTAGGATCGTAATGTTCACCAAGATCATAAAAATATTCGTTGTTACAAATGGTATAAGGCATTTTTATATAATCATTTAAATTTAATTCCTGTGCCTTTGACCATATTAATTCTGAATTGCTATCAAATATTAATGTTGCCATATTTTCTCCAAAATTTTGTTTTATTTATTAACTATTTATCAAAAGATTGTCTAGCTTGCGCATTCGTTCTTTATTAATCGTAGATACAATCTCTTCTAATACCTTTTCTCTCGAGATCCACCAGTCACGTGACCAAACACGCATTATAGTCCAACCTCTGTTTTCTAAGAATTTAATTCTGTATACATCGCTCTCCATTACACTATCTGCTGTATTAAATGCTTGATAATCACATTCTATACCTAACACATAACTTTTTATTGATTCATCATAAATTGCAAGTGAAAGTTTGTATTTTGTATTGCCTATATTAATATCAACATTATAACCAAGCTTTTCAAGTTCGTATTTAATCTGTTCTTCATATCGTCCTACATTGTTCATCGCTTTTCTATCAATATACAACATAGAAAGAACATCTTTTACTCCCTTATGATCATTATCTGATACAGCCCTTGCATATTGTAAATATCTTTTCAACAGACGAGGTCCATTATTTTTAGATGTTTCCACCCTATCTAATTCTTCAGGTTCTATACTAGTTACAACGTATACCTTCTTTTTAGCCCTGGTTATTGCGACATTTAGTCGGTTTTCACCACCTTCCATGGATAATGCACCAAAATTTGCATAAATAACGTCATTTGTATTTTTTGCATAACCTATGCTAAATATAATTATATCGCGTTCTTCACCCTGTACGTTTTCAAGATTTTTTACAAATATACTTACGTTTTCACCATCTTCAAATCTGTTGCGCTCACGCGACAATTGTTTCGCAAACTGCGGTGATTTTTCGGCTTCTGCGTCTAAAAGATCCTCTATATACTCTTTTTGTTCGATATTAAAAGTTACTATTCCGATGCTCTCTCTCATTGGTCTAGAACCTAGCAAGCTTTTGACTAGACGCACCACCATAGCAGCCTCTTCATGATTCTTTCGATCATTCCAAACACCTTTTACTTTAATTCGTTCAATTGGTCCCTTTTCATTCTTTCTTCTCTTTATGTTTGGTGCGACTTGTAAACGATTATCATAAAATGCTGCGTTACTAAAATCTATTAATTCTGCAAATTCGCTTCTGTAATGATAAGTTAATTGAACAGGTGTGTATCTAGATGTTGCAAGATCCAACAAACTCTCAACTTCTAAAGCAGCTTGTGTCGCTAGGTTATATTGAGACGATAAGTACACATAATCACCTAGATAGCGTTTTAAAAATAGAGCTGAAGGCCGTAATTGTTTGTTATCACCTGAGACAACCACTTTATCCCCTCTGTAAATAGCTGGGAGTGCAGACTCAATGAATATTTGACTTGCTTCGTCAAAAACTATTAAATCAAACATATGCTCCTTTAGTGGAAACACAGTGCTTACAACATCTGGGCTTAATAACCAACAAGGGAATAACAATAATAAATAATCCTCGAAATGTTCGAACATCGTTCTAATAGGTTTAAGGCGTTTGCTTTTTTTGATTTCGTATAGATAATCTTTACTATTTACTGAATGTGCAAAATGGTTTGCATAATCCTCTGTAAACGCTTGTATGGCCAGGTTTCTACTTATCTCTCGTTGATCTGCCTTGAGAGCTAAGATCCTATTTCTTAAATCATTGAATGTTATCGTTTTGCTTAAGAATTGTTCAGCCATTGGGCTCACAGCTAATATTTCATGATAAATTCTAATCGGCATTATTTTGTCAAGCGCACTTTGAAATGATTGCAGAGTCTTATCTGAAGCTTTGTATGCAAAATCTAAAATCTCAACAACCCAAGGTGACAATTCACTAAGTGCCGCTTCTACATCTCTTATAGCAATATAATTATCAAGTGCGTCTAATAATTTTCTTAAGTAGAAGGTATTACCATTTATTATTCCACCTATTGATAGGGCATAACACTGAGGATCTATAACTTTGTGTAAAATCTTATAATTTTCCTCAAAACCCTCTAACGCATTTTTTGCTATATTTAGATCAATCTTTATATCTTCTTTGTAACAAAAATGCCTATATTTAACAAAGAAATATGCAGGCCATAATAAAGGAATTGCAGCACATGCTCTTAAAAACTTAACAAGCTTTGGATGCTCTACCTCTGTGATGATCTCCGATACACGCTCAATAGATCGCCTGTCAGCTGCTGCCTCTTCTAAATAAAAAGTTGTTAAATATCTGCTGTATGGATATTTTGTAACATTAAAAGGTGCGGCATTTTCCTCTATGAATTTAAGTAAGACGGTTCTTGCTTCTTTTAGATGATGCATTTCAATGTTAGGTAATAAATGCGCTATGATTTCATTATCAGCTAACAACTTTATTCGCTTTAGATACAAACCATGTAGATTTTTATCATTAATCAATTTTAGATCCGCACTAAGCTCAGCATATTGTCTGTTTATAATATTACTATCTTTGAGTTTGTTATAAAAGGCATAATCATTTGAGTTCTGACCGATGTTATAACTAGCTGCATACATCTCTTGTAGATTTAAACCAAATCTCGTCGGTTTATACAAAGTGTTGCTAATATCCATTAAAGTTTTTATTTCGTCTCTAATGTCTTGCTCTACTGCTACGTGCTTTTGAATATCACTACCTAGGGCCGCAATTTGTGATTTTTCATGCATGTCTACTAAGCGCTCATAAAATATTGGCTTATCCCTTTCTGGATCAGGGACTAACATCGCCTTAGAATTAAGCGCGCCCAGTCTCGAAAAAACAACATCTAGAGCCGCGCGTTTTTGGCTTATCACCAAAACCCTTTTCTTTTTACACAGGGCGTCACTAATTATATTAACTATAGTTTGTGACTTGCCTGTACCAGGAGGACCATATATAACCACGTTATCTTCTCTTTCAAGAGTCTCTAATGCCTTTTCTTGGGCATAATCAACATCATGAATACCATAGAAATATGGCGTTTTGGGAATATCTTGCTCTTCAATTTTATTTGACTTCTTTTTTGTTTTTTTATCTACCATTACCGGCTCAGATTTAATTGTTTTTGTATTTAACAACATCTCAATCGAAGGAGAGGATAAATTATCCTTTTCTAGTGCTAAATAATCGTTATATATACTATTAGCCAGTGGAAATCGTCCAAGGACCGCCATGTGTTTTACTTCGATTGCATCGGATATTTGCAATCTTACATTCTTTTCAAACCCTGAAGTTGGTGGTTCAAATTTTATTACACCCTTTCTCTTAACATATTTGAACTTTATACCTTTTTCTTCTAGATAATCCAAAATTTCGTATATTGAATGCACATCTAAATCTTCATTTAAGAAAAATTCTTGTGTTATTGAATCAATTTTTATGTTTCTCTCTTTTGCATAGGCTAAAATTAACGCCTTGTTTAGTAGTGCTGGTTTGTTTTCTGGTAAAACTAATGCCACCTGGTTTTTTTCAATCGCTATATTAACTGGAAAAAGCATTAATGGTGACATTAATTGTATGTCTTGTGATAAATTACCACTGACAAATGGATATCCTATATATAATTCATACCTTCCAGTTTCGTCCTCTAGTTCATCAACCTCTCTTTTTAAATATCTCAAAGCCTCAATTTCTTTTAACAATCTTTGTGTTTTAGAGCCTTGTGCTAGTCTAACTGTCTTTTTTGTCGATGATTCATCACTCTCCATTAAATCAAACACTTCATCAGGGCTGCCTGTTAATTGTGCAGATGATGTCAAATCTTCTGTTTTCAAATCCCTTTGAGCTAGTCTCGTCGCGATTTTGTCGTTCATAATATGGAAGACATGTTTTCTCTGCCAAATAAAATCAATGAAATTATCAACTTCAGTACTGTTTTCCAATATAGCACCTATATCATAGGAATATTTTTTTACTATACTCCTAAGATATAAACTTCTATTGCGTCCACTTAATTGTATGAATCTTTCCTTGTATTTTTGGTAGATTGTATTCAATATCGATACTTCCTTAATTTATCTAAATTAAATATTATATCCATTTCCTTGTACTTTAAACTAACCCGAGTTTTAAATAGATTGAAGAAATAATATCTTAGTGTAAAATAATTTTATCATATCTTTTTTATTATGTAAATTATTTTTTGCATATAATTTTTTGCAAAAGCAAAGTTAACTAAAGCTTTGCAAATCTTTTAAGTATCTTCTAGCTTTGAGTTTCATGGGTATTAACCTTTTAAAATTATTTCAATACTCTCAAAAATTAGAACATTTTAAATTTTTAACTCTAAAGCCAGCGGCTCCTTACAAAATCAGCTTTTTATCTATTTTTTCAATAACGCCTTGTTTTTTAACTTATGAATCTTTAATTCTAGCAATTTTTTCAATAACATAATAATTTGAAAATCTTCATTTTTGTGAGTTTTTAACTAACAACTTGAAAAATCGAATCTAATTATTTGCATTATTTTACTTTTATGTATAAAATTATAATTAACAAAATTTCAATTAATTATTCTTTCACTGGAGGAGTTAAACATGTCAAAAATTAAAATTGGCATTAATGGATTCGGTCGTATTGGTCGACTGATTTTCAGAGCTTGCATTGAACGTGGTGACGTTGATGTAGTTGGCATCAATGATCCATTTGTAGATGCCGAGTACATGGTATACATGTTAAAATATGATAGTGTTCATGGCCAATTTCAAGGCGAAGCATACGCAAAAGATGGTAAATTCTTTGTTAACAACAAAGAAATAGCAGTATTCGCTGAAAAAGATCCAACCGCCATAAATTGGAAAGGTTGTGGAGCTGAATATATAGCAGAAGCTACTGGAATATTCACAACAATAGATGGTGCTAAAGCGCATATCGCGGCGGGAGCTAAAAAAGTTGTTATAACCGCACCTTCAAAAGATGCTCCAATGTTCGTTATGGGCGTTAATAACGATAAATATACCAAAGATATGACTATCGTTAGTAATGCTTCATGCACAACAAACTGCTTAGCGCCTTTGGCTAAAGTTATAAATGATAAATTCGGAATTATCGAAGGTCTCATGACAACTGTTCATGCTACAACAGCGACGCAAAAAACTGTTGATGGTCCTAGCAAAAAAGATTGGCGCGGCGGCAGAGCGGCGGCTGGAAATTTGATTCCAAGTAGCACAGGCGCAGCAAAAGCAGTGGGCGTTGTTATTCCTGAATTAAACGGGAAGCTCACAGGCATGTCTATCCGTGTTCCTACTTTAGATGTATCTGTAGTTGATTTAACAGTAAGACTTGAAAAAGGTGCTACTTACGAAGAAATTAAAGCTACAGTTAAAGAAGCTAGCGAAACTACTCTTAAAGGAATTTTGGGTTATACAGAGGACGACGTTGTATCGACAGATTTTATCCACGAAAGCAGAACAAGCGTATTTGACGCAAAAGCTGGTATAGCACTTAATAGTAACTTTATGAAATTGATCGCATGGTATGATAATGAGTGGGGTTATAGCAACAAAGTAGTTGATTTGATCGTTCATATGAACAAAATTGACTCTAAAAAATAAAATATTCAACTTCATTTCCATTTTTAAAAAGTCACATTCTTGCAATGTGACTTTTTTTTGCAATACAACCTCACAAAAACTCTTTATTTCAAATTTCGTCTTTGTTCATGTTTATTTTTTAGCTGGATGTTGTAGAACAATGGGCGTTAAAATTTATCGTTTTTGGTTTAATTTAGTTTTTCAATTGCTTTTTTTCTACTTTGTTGTTATTATATTTATATGAAGCTTTTTGTTTACTTCCTATATTATCTCATACAATTTACATGGGGATTTCTTCAAAACTTTTTGGGTTTTCTTTTGTCACTCAAATATTTAAAATCAGAAAAATCTTTTTTCAATGGTTCAATTATTAGTTACCACCAAGAACATTGGGGAGGCATTTCTTTAGGTGCCTTCATAATCATGAATAATTCACGTGGTGACATTCAAACATCCGATACACGCATACATGAATTTGGACACACAATCCAATCTCTAATTTTAGGTCCGTTTTATCTCTTAATAATTGGCATTCCCTCTTTTGTTTGGTGTAATTCAAAACGGTTTATAGAGCTTAGAAAAACTGGTGTTTCATACTTCTCTTTTTACACAGAGCGCTGGGCCAACTACCTAGGTGAAAAAATTTCAAAAGAAAGACTCTCACCTTTGTCTCGCTAAGACATTTTCTCTATTAACATAACATCTGTTACACTTACATGAGGTGTCTCATTTAAGTTGCAAACACCGTATTTGTTTTATTTAAATTTTTATGATTACATCAATCGCATCAATCGCATTAGTCAATAAGAGTTGAGAGATGCAAATGTTACACTATTTAAGATTAAAATTTGTACTTCAATCACACAAACGATGCCTTCAATCGTAAAACCTTTTTTAATTTCTTTGTCGTACTCGATTTTTTAGCTAAATTAGTCAAAGTTTATGAAAATTAAACTTATTATAGTTTATTAAAATTTTGAAATGTTGAGTATTTAAAAACAGAGTTGAAATGTTGTTTGAGAAAATATTTAGTCGGATAGTTATGTTAGATTTCTAAAGCAGTAAAATGAGTCTGGTGAAAATTAATAATTTACTTAAAAAACACCCTCGTTTGACGCGAACAGCAAATTCCAAATTTTTTATTTTTTCAAATTGAAAAATCCTAAATATTTTAAATTTGCAAGGTATCTTTTTTTTC
>JAIRKT010000076.1 GCA_031259965.1 Christensenellaceae bacterium
CAAATTGTCCAGAATTGGTGTGGACAAAATTTTTGGGATTTTTTTAACTTTTTGATGATATATCAATTTAATTTTAGACTACACAGTGTCTACTATATATTAATACGGAATTAAGGTTGCAAAAGTTTGCTTTACTTTTCGCAAGCTTTTAATCATCGCACTACAATGTTCAAATCATTATTCCCAACGTCTGACACTAAAAATCTCATAATATCTGTATCAGGTCTTGCCTCTAAAAATAATTTTACAGTTTTAATATCAAATCAAATTACTGATTTCAATTTTCTTGAATTAACAAGATGCTTCCCACGCTATTGTTACACAAATGTAGATAAACTAGGTCTAAAATCTCAACAGTTAAATACTTTCTCTGATACTCATGCGTATGAAAATGAAGTGAAAAGGCATGATGGGATTAGTGATTATTTTGCGCATCTTGTTAAAAGCAAATATAATGAAAATATTTCAAAAGATGATATTTTCTATTATGTTTATGGAATATTACACAATAGAGAATATGCTACAGCTTTTAAAGATGACTTGCAAATTTACCTCCCTCGAATTCCCCTAGTTGATTCTTTAGTTGATTTCACCACATACGTAAAAGCAGGTAGAGAATTAGCAGAATTACATCTAAATTATGAGAACATACAACCACTTGAAGCATTAAAAGTTGAGGGGATTTTATCTGACCTGAAAGTTACTAAAATGAAGTTTCCTATAAAACCAGGCACAAACATCAGAGATACAAGTAGAATAATTTTTAATGAATTCGTTAACATAGCTAACATACCAGATAAAGCATATAATTACCTTTTAAGTGGAGGAAGTGCAATTGATCATATCATGAATCACTATCAAATTAAAACTGATAAAAAGAGTGGTATTTGTCAAGATCCGAATGAGTGGTGTGATGAAATTAATAATCCTAGATATATTTTGGATCTACTTTTGTCTATTATCACTCTTAGTGTTAAGACTATAGAAATAGTTGATAGACTGCCACATCTTGATTTGTCTAAAGCTGATGCATTCCCCTTGATGAATGCAAATTGCGATGACTAGTCCTAATAATAGTTAGCTGGACGCGATAAGAAACTGATGCTCTCGCTATTTAGCCCATATGAAATGAATTTACAATTCACCGCATATCTGGGATTTAGTCTAAATAAGCTTTTTGCAAATCGTACTAGCAAAATCACTAAATAGCTAAAATAATGTGTTAAAATTGGAATAAAAATAGTCTAACTATTTACAAACCAGTAAGTAACGGAGGCGAATCTATCCGAATTATAGCCTTAACAGGACGCTCTGATAAATGGACGAGGGAGTTACATGGAAAATCAAATCATAGATTGGAAGCGTCAATGGAATGACGATAACCTCAAATGCATATGCGGCTTTGCGAATGCGGAGGGCGGAACGCTGGTCGTAGGCAAAAACGACAACGGCGAGGTGGTTGCAGACCTGAAAAATCCCAAGAAGCTCTCGGAGAATTGCCGAATAAAATCAAGCAGGCTTTGGGCATTATCCCCGCTATTTCCCTACTTGAGGAGGACGGACGGTTCTATATAGAAATCAAGGTGAAAAAATATGCCACGCCGATAAGCTGCAACGGCAAGTACTACATCCGTTCCGGCAGTATAACGCAGGAATTAACGGGAAGAGAGCTTGACGAATTTCTTTTAAGAGCCTACGAGAAAACATGGGATAGCCTGCCCGTTCCGAATTTTCAGATAACGGACTTAGAGAACGACGCGCTTAGGCTGTTTAGGGAAAAAGCCGTTGCAAGCCTGCGGCTGTCCGAGGCGGAGGCCGAGGTTTCCGATAAGGCGTTGCTCACGAATATGAAGCTGTTTGACGGCTCGGAGCTGACACGCGCAGCCGTTCTGCTTTTTCACCGCGACCCGGAGATTTTGACTATCGGCGGTGGTTAAAATCGCTTATTTTGTCAGCGATGCGGATTTTCTCTATCAGGACGAGGTAAAAGGCTCGCTCATATCTATGCCCGACGAGGTTATCGACCTTATTTACTCTAAGTATTTCAAGGGGATAGTTTCATACGACGGCTTGCAAAGAGTGGAGCGTTTTCCGTTGCCGCGCGCGGCGCTTCGCGAAGCAGTCCTTAACGCTATCGTACATAAGGACTATTCCTATAACACACCTATTCAGATTAAAATATATGACGACAGGGTGATTATTCACAACGCGAGGCGGTTGCCGGATAATTGGACAATAGCGGACTTGATGTCCGAGCACGCGTCTATGCCGTTCAACCCGTTGATAGCAAACGCCTTTTTTCGCTCGGGGCTTATTGAGACGTGGGGGCGCGGTATAGAAAAGACAAGCTCCGCGCTTCGAGCCGCAGGCTTGAAGGAGGCTGTTTATACGGCGACGGGGAAGATTATCACTATTACATTTACAACGGAAAATCAAGCTAAGTCCGTTGTAAAATCCGTTGTAAATTTAGCTGTAAAAGCGGAAGACATTAAGTCGGCGATATTGAAGACAATAGAAGTCAATCCAAGGATAACAAGGCAGGGGATAGCGGCGGAGCTTAGTATCAAGAAAAACACGGTTGAGCATTACCTTTCGGTGTTGAAAGCCGTTGGGCGGCTTGAAAGAAAGGGCTCGGATAAAAGCGGCGAATGGGTGATATTAAAATAGCCTGCGGCGGCACGAGGTGACATGTGAAAATCATTAGCGGCGGGCGTTTGCCTGCCGTTTTGCATATATTCGCATTTCTTTTGGTGCAGATTTAGAACTGTAACTTTTAATAGTTAGGGAATAGACAAACCTCAAATTATTGAAAAATCAAGCGATTCACACAATTTTTTTGTGCTTCTTGTTAATTCGCCCACCATCCATTTTTTACCTAACTGGGTCTTCTGAATTTTGCTTAATTTCTTTATAACATCTTCCAAAGAATATTTTAACCCCAAGGTTTTTTTATGTAATTTGTTTAATATTCTGTAAGATATTGTCAGGGAAATATGATTAACATGGATTTTCATATCGTTATCATGCCAAACAAAAACAACGCCATAACACAAAATAATTAGTTAGCTAGGCGCGATAAGAAACTGATGCTCTCGCTATTTAGCCCATATGAAATGAATTGACAATTCACCGCATATCTGGGATTTAGTTTAAATAAGCCTTTTGCAAATCCTACTAGCAAAATCACTAAATAGCTAAAATAATGTGTTAAAATTGGAATAAAAATAGTCTAACTATTTACAAACCAGTAAAAATTATGTATAATTAAAAATAGTCTGTATTTTGAATTTAAAAGACCTCTTAAGAATTTGTGAGTATAGATACAAAAGCTTGAATTTTTTAATTTCATTGAAAAATAAAACTCTCAACAAGAATGAGAGAAGTGAAGAAAGGAGCTATTTATTTTTATATGTTAAATGAAGTTTTGGATAAAGTCAGAGCTGAGTGCAGAGATGACGAAGGTAATCTAGACGAAAAAAAATTAGGTAATGCCTTTGAAACCATGGTCATGGGGTTTATCGCAACTGATCCAATTCGAAGAACGGGAATAACTGAAATTTGTTTATGGAAAGATTTTCCTCAGAGACATGCATTAAGTAGAGGCCAAGACACAGGAATTGACATTGTTGCAAAAACAAAAAATGACGAGTATATCGCCATACAATGCAAATGCTACAAAAAAGAGAATACAGTTACACTAAATGATATAAGCAATCTGTTTGCTCTAGCAAGTAGAGATTTTTATGTGAATGATATTAAATACAGTTTTGCGTACTCCATAGTTGTAGCTTCTACGGATAAATGGAGTCCGCATGCAGAAAATGCTTTCCAAAATCAAAATCCACCAGCTATTAAAATTTCGTTAACAGATTTAGAAAATTCTGGTGTTGACTGGGAGAAAATATACAAAGGTATCAAAGGAGAGCTTGCAAGGCCCAAAATACATAAATTATTTGATTATCAAGAAAAAGCCCTTAAGAAGGTTTGTGAACATTTAAAAGATCGCGATCGTTGCAAACTAATAATGGCATGTGGCGCAGGTAAAACTTTGGTAGCTCTTCATGCAGCAATGAATTTGGCTAATGAAACTTTTCTAGTATTATATTGTGTCCCATCGATATCACTTGAATCTCAGATACTACGCGAATGGCATAATCAATCTGAATATGGAGCATTAAATGCTATATGTGTATGTTCAGACGATTCAGCATCTAAATCAAGAGTAAGAGTTAATAGTGATTTAGAAGATATTCCAATATATACTACACTTGATCTATCGATGCCGGCATCGACAAATGCAGAGACTGTATATAAAAATTATCTAAAAGGAAAAGATGACAAACTAACTGTAATATTTACAACGTATCAATCAATAGATGTTATAACAGAAGCTCAAAGATTAGGTCTCCCTAGATTTGATTTAATCATATGTGATGAAGCACACAGAACCACTGGAATTGGAGAAAAAAAAACCAAACAAGGAGAGTCAAAATTTCTTAAAGTACATAAAAACGAAAATGTGGATGCTAGACTACGATTGTATATGACAGCAACACCCAAAATATTGCATATTGGGGAAAAAAATACAAATAAAAGCTCCAATGAAAATCAGGTAAATATCAACATTGAAACAGCCATCAAAAATAAAACTGATATAAAAAACATTACCCTATATTCAATGAGTGATGTTAAAACCTATGGTGAGGAGGCATATAAATTTCAATTTGTTGATGCAGTAAAGAAAGAAAGATTGACGGACTACAAAGTAGTGGTTTTAACTATAAATGAAGACGTAATACCATATAAAAGAATAAAAGAAATTTTAAATCAAGAGCATGCTTGCGACAAAACTCTAGACAAGAAACAATATGAACTAGAACTGGGCACATCAGCGAGATTGCTAGGTAGCATAAACGTATTATCTAAAATCTTTGTAAAAAATACGTCTATTAACATCGCAGACCCTGGGTTTATGAAAAGAGCCTTGGCCTTTTGTCAAAACATAGCAACTTCTAAAGTTGTTACTAAGGTTTTCAACGAACTAAGTGAAGAATTTATGTCAAAGACCAGAACAAATCCACTTTCTCCTGTGCTATGTAAACATATTGACGGAGGAATGCGATCGTCTGAACGCGATCAATTGCTTGGTTGGTTAAAGGGCAGTGAAGACGAGGATAAGTGTAAAATATTATCTAACGTGAGGTGCTTAACTGAAGGAATAGACGTGCCAGCTTTAGATGCTATAATATTTTTAGCAGGAAAACAATCTACAGTTGAGATTGTACAAGCAGTTGGTAGGGTTATGAGAAAAGCTCATGGAAAGAATTTTGGTTATATCATAATCCCTATAATAGTTCCTAGTTTCAAGAATCCTACATTTGCACTAGATGAAAGTAAAATGCATAAAAAAACATGGGAAATTGTAAACGCACTTAGAACACATGATCCTCAAATTGATGTGTGCTTGCAGATATCATCATACAACTCAAATGCCTCTAATGATAAACTTATAGTAGACGGAGTTAGAAATATTAATTTCAATTATACCAGTTCAGAGCAGGAAGAGGATTATGGAATACAACAAGATTATTTACATGCTTTAATGGCTCAAATACAAAGCTATGCAAACACAATAATAGGAAGATTAGTTGAAAATGCAGGCCCACGAATTCTTTGGTCCAACTGGGCTAGCAATATCATGGAGATAGCAAACAGACATATAGAAAAACTCACTATGCTATTTGAAAGCGATAAATACAAAGGATTATTTGAAAACTTTGTCGAGAGATTGTCTAAAAACGCTAACAATACTAATTTAACAAAAAAATCTGTTATTGAAATGCTAGCGCAACATAGAATAACAGAACCTATTTTTAATGCACTATTTAAAAAATATGAGTTTGCTAAAAGCAACCCAATATCAATTGAAATAGATGTATTTTTAACTCAGATAGAGGAAGATGTGGAACTCACAGGTTCTGAAGATCTCAAAGCTTTTTATGATAATGTGACTACATTAGCATCAGGAATTAATAATCCTATAGGCAGACAGGCAGTAATAGTAGAATTATACAATTCTTTCTTCAAAAATGCATTTCCTGAGACAACTAATAATCTAGGAATTGTATACACACCGATTCCGATAGTGGATTTCATAATAAAGTCTACAGAAGATGTTTTGAAAACAGAATTCGGAATGAGTTTAACAGATGAGGGTGTTAATATAATAGATCCATTCACAGGTACAGGCACCTTTATAGCAAGGCTTTTTAATAGTGATGTAATAGATGTAATAAAGGATAAAGATTTAGAGAGGAAATACACGAAAGAAATATATGCAAACGAAATAGTTTTACTTGCATATTACATAGCATCAGTTAATATTGAAAATGAATATTATATGAAAACTAGAGCTCAGGAATATAAGGAATTTGAAGGAACATGTTTAACAGATACTTTTGAAATGGGAGAACATGACCAAATAACTATCGGCGAGTCTGGAAATGCACAACGACTAACTAATCAAAGGAAAGCAGATATAAAAGTTATAATTAGCAATCCACCATATGCAGTACATGGTAATAAAGATGAATTTTCTAAAACTATAACATATGAAAAGCTAGATACTAATATTAAAAAATATTACGTAAAGGATAGTACGTCTAAAAATACTAAATCGCTCTATGACAGTTACATAAAGGCATTTAGGTGGGCGACTGACAGAATTGATGATAAAGATGGTATTATAGCATATGTAACTAATGGAAGTTGGCTTAGAGCTTCCTGTAATGACGCATTGAGAAAATCCTTTGCGAAAGAATTTTACAAGATATATGTATATGATTTAAGAGGAGATGCTAGAAATAAAGGAGTGTTAAGACAAAAAGAAGGTGATAATGTCTTTGGTGAGGGGTCAAGAGCACCTATTGCTATTACTCTATTAGTTAAGAAAAAAGGTTGTAATGGAAATGCTCAAATACATTATTGCGATATAGGAGATTATTTAAAAAGAGAAGCAAAATTTAAAGCATTAACAGATGCTAGGTCATTTTTGTCAAACACCATGCCTGAGATGGTTATATTAAATCCAAACGAACATGGGGATTGGCTAAAAGAGCGAAAACCGGCATTTAAAGAATTCTATCCATTAGCTCCAAACAAACCAAGCAAATTCATAGGAGATGCTAATAGTATATTTGCAGCATTTACATTAGGCATCACTTCTAGTAGAGATGATTGGGTGCTAGCTTATTCTAAACATAGTTTAGAAACTAAAATGCGAGCAACAATTGATTATTACAACAAACAAGTAGATTTAGGTGTAATTAATAAAAAAGATAAAAATATTAATTGGGATGACGTTTTAAAAAGATATGCAAATCAAAATAAAAAGTTTTCATACGATACTAAAGACATACGTCTTTATGCATATAGACCTTTTTGCAAAAATCTGCTTTACTTTTCTCAAATTTTCAATCAGCGCACTAGAATGTTTAAATCATTATTTCCAACACCAAACACCAAAAATCTCATAATATCTATGTCAGGAATTAGCGCCAAAAGTAATTTTTCTGTTTTAATATCTAATCAAATTACCGATTTTGGCCTGTTAGAAGCAGCAAGATGTTTTCCACGTTTCTGTTATACAAATGTAGATAATATGAATTTAAAAACTCAACAGCTAGATCTCTTCTTTGATTCAAGTGAATATGAAAATGGTATCAAAAAGCACGATGGAATTAGTGACTATTTTCTAAATCTTACTAAAAATAAATACAGTGAGGATATTTCAAAAGATGATATTTTCTATTATGTTTATGGAATATTGCATAATAGAAACTATGCTACAACTTTCAAAGATGACTTGCAAATTGCACTGCCACGCATTCCCTTAGTTGACTCTTTAGTGGATTTTAAGACATATGTAAAGGCAGGCAGGGAATTAGCAAACCTACATTTAAATTACGAAAATCTCAAACCACTTGATACACTAAAAATTGAAGGTGTGCTATCCAACCTAAAAATCACTAAAATGAAGTTTCCATCAAAAAAAGACATGAGCACAATAGTGTTTAATGAACATATTAAAATAACTAACATACCCAAAAAAGCACATGATTACGTTTTGAGTGGTAGAAGTGCAATTGGTTATATTCTGGAGTATTACCAAGTAAAAACTAATGAAGATAATGGAATTTGTCAAGATCCAAACGAGTGGTGTGATGAAGTTAATAATCCTAGGTATATTTTAGATCTGCTTTTATCGATTATCACTCTTAGTGTTAAGACTATGGAGATTGTAGATAGTCTGCCTGCCCTTGATTTGTCAGAATCTGGCGCGTTTCAACTAATGGATGTAAATTATGATGATTAGTTTCTATGCTGTTTGTTTTAGCTTTATAAAAAAACAATTTCTCGATTAACGCGCTAGACGGAGACTATACTAACCTCGCCCTCATCACCAATCCCCTTATATAACCATGGTGGCATTTTTGAGGACTTATGTAAACAAATATAGCTTGACCTATTTATCACCATGCTATTAACTAATTTTTCGCAGGCTTAGTATGTGTTAACGCATTTTTTTTCTGCTTTAAATTTTTAAAATATCAACCCCCCAATGTGAAATTTTGTGAAAATATTAGCATCATTAGCTAAAAATATTAGCATAAAAATTGACTTTCGTTCAAATTTAATATTAGAATTATTGACATTTTATGTTTTTTTTAGTATAATATTGTGTCTAAAAGTTATTACCTTTATTAGTATAACATTTCATTTAAACTGTATTACTATAATTAAGAGGTTGAACGCATTCTGTTGTTTTACTACCACTTAATATCTGGTGATATAAAACGAATTTTGCTTTTTATTTTTGATTTCAGAGCAATTATGATGCTTTAATTAAAATCATAGTAACTCTTCTCTTAAATGTATTTAGTTTAGATGTTCTTAAATATCTTTATACTGCTCTTACTCTATCCCAAAGGTTTATATTTACTTAGATAAAACATTATTATGAAAAACGCATATATAGAATATGAAAATGTTTTTTTGTCTCCTTTTGCTTCACGCAGTGCAGAAACAAAAGGACGATTAAGTGATATTCCACCTTGCGATGTTCGCACTGAATTTCAGCGTGATAGAGATCGTATTTTGCATTCTAAGTCTTTTAGGCGTTTAAAACATAAGACACAAGTATTTTTGTCGCCCCATGGTGACCATTACAGAACAAGGCTAACGCATACTCTTGAAGTAACACAGATAGCGCGTACAATCTCGAGGGCACTTTCTCTTAATGAGGATTTAACTGAGGCTATTGGATTAGGCCATGATTTAGGCCATACACCATTCGGACATATTGGCGAGCGCACATTGTCTGAATTAACTGGGCATTTTAAGCATAACGAACAAAGTCTTAGGGTTGTAGATGTCATTGAAAACGAAGGTAAGGGTCTTAATTTAACCTTTGAAGTAAGAGATGGTATTTTAAACCATTGTATAGATGGCAGACCATCAACTCTAGAAGGTGCAGTTGTTAGTCTTTCAGACAGAATCGCATATATCAATCATGATATAGATGACGCAATTCGCGCTGGGGTTTTAAGTGAAACTGATATCCCTAAAACAGTTATTGATTTGATCGGCAATCGTCGTGGGAATATGATTGACGCATTTGTAAAAGACGTAATAACTGTAAGTGCTGATTCTCCTGAGATTAAGCAAAGTGAACCATATAAGCAAGCACTAAGCGTTTTGCGATCTTTTATGTATGAGCGTGTCTACAAGAATCATTTAGCATTAGAGACTGAAGCTAAAACGCATAAGATGTTAACACTTTTGTTTAACTATTATATGCAAAATGTAAATGATGTGCCAACCTCTTATATGATTAAAACTACTGAAAAAAAAATATTCATCGCGGATTATATCGCTGGTATGACTGATAATTTTGCAATTAAGGTCTTTAACGATATTTTTGTGCCGCGTTCATGGGAAAACTTATAATGGAATTTGATATTTCTTTACTTAATGATGCACAACTCAAAGCTATGCAAGACACTGAAGGACCTGTGCTTGTACTGGCTGGCGCAGGATCAGGCAAAACCCGGGTTCTTACATACAGAGTAGCACATCTGGTTTTGGATAAAAAAGTGCCTGATTATAATATATTAGCTATAACTTTTACAAACAAAGCCACACATGAAATGCGAGAGCGCTTATCTCTTATGCTAGGCGAAAATCATCGTGTTTGGATTTCTACGATACATAGTTTGTGTTGTAACTTACTAAGAGAGCATGGCCATAGATTAGGTTACTCTAGAAACTTTAGTATTTACGACGAAAACGATACCTTGCAAACAATCAAACAACTGCTTAAAGCACATAATCTTGATGAACAAATAGACAGAGACGATATCCGAAAGCACATTTCAAAAGCTAAAAATATGGGTCTAGCTCCAAATGCCTATTATGAAAGAATAAAAGACACAACAACCTATGCATCAGCTCTCAAATCAATTTATGAAGAATACGAGCAGCGCTTAGTGAATTCAAATTCCATGGATTTTGATGATCTTCTTGTGAAAATGGATATTCTATTGAGCTCTAGCACAGAAATGTTAACTCATTTCAGAGATAAATTTAAATATTTGCACGTAGACGAATTTCAAGATACTAATGCTATTCAGTTTTCAATAGTAAGGAAACTGGCTGGCGAAGAAGGCAATGTTTTTGTCGTAGGCGACGACGATCAGAGCATATATGGATGGCGTGGGGCAGATATAACCAACATCTTGCATTTTGATAGATATTTTAAAAATGTTAAGATTCACAAACTGCTGCAAAACTACAGATCAACTAAGAATATTTTAGAAGCATCAAATAACGTAATTAATAATAACGACTCTAGACATGATAAACAACTATTCACCAATCTACCAGAGGGTGAACCTGTTATGTACTATAGGGCTTCTTCTGTCGATGGCGAGGTTAACTGGGTAGCATCTAATATTAAAAAACTTCTTAACAAAGGTTATCAGCACTCTGATATCGCATTGCTTGTTAGATTCAACTGGGTTACACGACCATTTGAACTAATGTTTAATTCAAACAACATACCCTACACATTCGTAGGCGGGTATAAGTTTTTTGACAGAAAAGAAATCCAAGATGTGTTAGCATACATGCGAATTATTTCTAATTTCAAAGATCGCGCGGCGCTAGAGCGTATTATAAATTTCCCCAAAAGAGGAATAGGCGATGTCACTCTGGAACGTATACAACATTACGCATCAGCACATGATATGGAAATAATGCACGTAATTGCTGATATTTCGAATATTGGTATTCTAAGTGGAATCCCCCAAAAGAAAATGGAAGAATTTAGAAATTTAATTGCAGACATAAACGCCTACAAGGACCAATCTGTTTATAAATTCGCTGATTATCTCGTTAAGAGAGTTGGTTTTGAGCAATCATATAAAAACACTGGAAAGGAAGATGATATTGAAAGATGGGAAAATATATGCGAATTTGTTCAGCATACAAGAGAATTTTCTATAAGCTTCCCCGATGCCAGCATAGATGATTTTCTTCAGACAATGACACTAAACCCAGCTACAAAGGGTTCAAAAAATCCAAACTCAATAACAATTTCCACAACGCACTCAGCAAAAGGCCTAGAATTTAAAGCTGTCTTCATAGTAAGTTGCGACGAAGGCACATTCCCATCATACAGGGCAGTCTCTAGCAAAGATAAAGAAGAAGAACGACGAATAATGTATGTTGCCATAACTCGTGCTAAAGAGCGTTTGTATATTTCATATCCAAGTACAAGATACAGATATAATGAAACTGTAACCTGTAAAGCCTCATCATTTATTTATGAAGCGCTAGGAGGTAAACCAAATCCAATCCAGGAAGAACAGGAACATCAGCAAGCTGAGAAAAAACCAGCACCAACACCTATTAGAAAATCACAGGTAAAAAATCGTCCTCCTCTGCCTATCAAGCCGCCTATTATAAACTATAGTGCACCTGTAATTAAAGAGCACAAAGATCTTACTGGTTTTAGAGAAGGAGCCAATGTAGTACATCCAACTTACGGCAAAGGGCAGATCACGCTAGTAACAGGCACAGGAGGCACTACAGCTGTTACTGTTTCATTCCCAAATTTAGGTCTCAAAAAATACTTATTACAATATGCCACGCTTGATTTGTTAGACTAACTAGCAGTCAAAAGCAATTTCAATATTTATATAGGGGTTTATTATTTTCATGAATTTTGATTCAACAAACAATAATGATAACGATCGCTATGGTGATGATTTATTTTCCTTAATTCGCGAGCCACTATCATCAAATAACTATAGCTATTCTGAGATTGTAAAACGTCAAAATAAATTTGATTACGAAAAATACGTATTAAGATCTACCTCATTTTCCGAATCAGATTATCAAAATAATTTCAAACTCCTTAAAAGCCTTGAGTCCTCTAAAAAAACTTTGAACTCTAAATCAAATAAATCCAAAAACTCCCTTGATTTAGTCGATCCATCCAAGTACTCGCCATCTTTGCGCGATAGCTATTTCACTTCAAAATCCGAATCAAAGGTTGTTTATAAAAGTTTCTTCGATAAATACATCCCACCAGAATCCACAATTCGCACCGAGGATGTTTTGAAATTTTTAGCAGGTAAAGAGATTAAGACCCCTATATACATAGAGTCAAGAACCGATGGATTTAGTGTAGTTTTGAAATACCACAAGCATTTATTAATCAGTGCTTTAATATTATCAACAGGGAAAAAGGGGTTGAATATTAAAGAGCAAATGCAATCTATATATTCAGTTCCTTTAATTATTAACGATGAGTCTAATATAGAAATATATGGTACTGTTACAATCCGAAAAAGCGATTATCTGTGCGCACCCACAAATAAATCCGAAATACTCAAAACCACAGTTGAAAATATCCTCTTAAAAAGTAAAGATAAAAATAACTTTAGTAAACTTGTTTTTGTTGCAAACGAAGTAATCTACAAAGATAATGTCGCCCTACAAGCTGAAGAAAAGCGAGCGTTTCTAGATGCCAATTACTTTGTTAAAGAATCTTTTTTTGAATCAACGAATGATTATAATTCAGTAATTGACACTCTAAACACAATGCCAGCGCAAATTTCAACTTCAGATTTCTTTATTTATGGCGCTTCTATACAGTTTAATCAAATCAATGATGAAATAAATAATGATATAGCAAAAAAGACTCTTTTATTTTGTTTTGTCCCTAGTGAACAATTAAACAAAATGATTGAACTCTCTTCTTTGATTAGCAAATATGACAGAGAATACTATATAGAGGACACTCCTTCTGTCAGTGACGCTGAATACGATCTCTTGTATGATGAATTAAAATTCCTCGAGAGTAAATTTCATTACGTTATGCCAAATTCGCCAACACTTCGAATAGGTGGTCTCCTGCTATCTACATCTAACAAGCACCAGCATTTGAAAAAACTTTATTCACTAAATAAAGCCCAAACTTTTGAAGAACTCGAAAGTTTTATGCACAAAATATCACTAAAGGAAGCCCAACCAGTCGAATTCTGCATTGAACACAAATTCGATGGTTTAGCACTTTCGTTAACTTATGAAAACGGAGACCTGATTAAAGGTGCTACTCGAGGTAATGGTGAAGTTGGTGAAGATGTTACAGAGCAAATTAAAACCATACGCACTGTGCCTTTTCACATTGATTATAAAGGGAAAATTGAAATCCAAGGTGAAGCAATAATCAAGTTGTCGGTTTTTAATAGTTTATTAAGTAAAACGGATGATTCTGTTAATTATGCCTTTAATGAAAATGAAGAATCAAATAACAACACACAAGTCACAACATTATTCAAAAGCCCACGCAATGCAGCAGCAGGTGCAATTAAAAATCTGGACACAAAAGAAACTGCAAAGCGTAAATTGACTTTTATAGCATATAGCGTTGGTTATAGTGATAAATCATTTTCAACCCAGCTTGAAATTCGAAATTTTCTAATTGAGAACGGATTCTATACTGAAGGCCCTTTTGAAATTGTAGATTCCTTTGAAAAAGCGAAGACAACTATAAATAATCTCGAAGTTGAACGTGATAATTTAGATTATGAAATTGATGGTATCGCTTTAAAAATTAATAATCTCAACATTAGAGATGAACTGGGTTATGCCGAAAAACATCCAGAATGGGCTATTGCATATAAATACAAACCTATTGAGAAAACCACATTTTTAAGGAATGTAAATTGGCAAATTTCCAGAGCAGGGCGCTTAACACCAGTAGCAATTTTTGATCCTGTTGTTTTAGGCGGTGTGACAGTTGAAAAAGCATCTTTGCATAATATCACAGACATTGAACAAAAAGGGATTTGTTATAACGATACAGTGCTAATACACCGTTCTAATGATGTTATTCCTGAAATAATTAAGGTTGTAGAACATCATGAAGATTCCAAAAAAATTCTGCCACCAGAAAATTGTCCTGAGTGCGGCTCAAAAACTAAATTAGATGGACCATTCCTGTGTTGCACAAATTCACATGATTGTAGTGGAATTATTCTACAGGGACTTATGCATTTTACCTCTAAATCCTGTATGAATATTTCAAATTTACAAGAACGATATTTAAAATTATTTTATGAAAAGTTGAATATCAAAACATTTGATGGTTTATTTTCACTAACTGTAGATGCCATAACTCAACTAAAATTGGATAATAGTTCTAGTAACATATCTGAAGAAACCGCTAAGAACATTGTAGAGGCAATCACAAACGCAAAAACAATTAATTTACCTAATTTTTTATTCGCATTAAACATTCCTCAAGTGGGTGAAGTTGCGGCACGTGACCTGGCCAGCAAATTCGGTTCTTTAGACCAAATCATTAAAGCTACAGAAAGTGAAATATCAACAATCCCAAATTTTGGCCCTGTAATAACAAAAAATATCGTAAACTACTTCGCGGACCAATCAAACATAGATGTTATTAAAAAAATGATTGAGCTGGGTGTTTTGATAAAATCAGTTGAAAAACCAATATTAGATAAGCCAAGCCCTATACATAATAAAATTATTGTTGTAACAGGCACAATTTCAATATGTACACGCGACCAGCTTTTTGCGAAAATTACAAATCTGGGAGGAATTTCAAAAAATAGCATTTCTAAAAGTACAAGTTTTCTGGTAGTAGGCGAAAACGCAGGAGCAAATAAGTTAAAGGAAGCAAATCGCTATAACATACCGATATTATCTGAAAAAGAATTCCTGAATTTAATAGAAAATTAATATTGAAATTATCATTTAACGATTTTTTCAAGTTAATGTCAAATATTATATGACCTGATTATTGTTGTGCTACAACATCTAGACTGAGTATTAATAGTAACCGAATATTTTACTTCTATTGGTATGGCAAAATCATTAAGCTGAATGACAAAATCCACATTTTCTTGACATCAACTCCCCAATAATAAAGAATGTGTCCATTAGCTATTAATTTTCTTGAGCTACATAGTTCTCACTCATCGAACCCTTTGCTTCGTCAGAAAAAGGCTCACCGGAAAGTATAATGTTTTTTGAGACATTACTCTTTGCGTTCAATAGTCCAACATCTACATTAAATAAAAGTCATTCTTTTAAACCACTCACTTTTTAGTGATTTTGAAAAATCTAATGTTACTTTTTTATCCTGACATAAAAACATATTATTACAACATCTGCCATCTAGTGTATACAATAATATCTTTTCTCCTAAATTATTTGCGGTTCACTTTGTCACTATTATAGTCGCATGAAATCATACAATAGGTATTTAAATATTGATATCTTTTGCGTTTTGTTATATAATAATATATAACGTCGCAACTATTAAGTTCTAAAGGACTGTCAATGAGTGAAAAAATTAAAGCCTTTTTAAAAAAATATTCTGTTTTTATAATAATTGTATTGTTAATCGCAGCTATTATAACAGTAACTATTCTTGTAACCAATTATAACGCGAAATACAATTATTATGAACTGGTTCAAACAAAATACACAAAACCAGAAGATTCTTTTTCAAACGTTTTTACAACAACAAACAATGGTTATCCATCATCTGGTGAAGATGTTGATCGATTAACGTCAGTTTTACCTTCATTTGAACAACAACAATTTCTCGATCTCCAATATTTTGCTATGTTTAATTATGGCATGCATACACTCAACGGAAAACAAACTAGTAGCGGCACTGAAGACCCAAAATCATTTAATCCCACAAAAATAGATATGCGCCAGTGGTTTGAGACTTTAAAATCCGCGAAAGTTAATGTCGCGATATTAAAAGCCAAAGATGATGACGGTTTTTGCCTTTGGCAAACTGACACAACAGAGCACTCTATAAAAAACGCATCTTACATGAGCGGTTCTGCGGATCTTGTCAGAGAATTTAGATTATTTACTGAAAGTTATAATATGCAACTCGGTTTATACTATTCACTCTACGACAAAAACGCCACTTCATATGGAACAGACGCATATAACGATTACGTGGTTGAGCAATTAACTGAGTTAACTAACAAAGACGTTTATGATGCTGTTTCATATATATTTATTGATGATATATATGGACCAAATGTAGACAGCTCTTTTACATACGATTATGAACGCTATATAAATGCTTTAAGAGAAGGCCCGCAATTAACAATGGCGATAGGTTTTAGGAATTATGTAAGCGACGTCGTTTTAATAGGAGATAGTGTCTCGGATCTAGCGGATAATATATGGAATGTTGTCGATCAAACAAATCCAGACCCTAGAAAAGGAACCAGAGAGGATCTTTCTCAATCTTCAAATCTAACATTTATAGCCCCCCAACTATCTGTTAATTTGAGATCAAAACCTTATTACGATGCCTATGATAAACCAAAGTCTCTCGATTCACTAACACAATTGTATTTCAAATCCGTGGGATATAATACGAGTTTTATGTTGGTTCTTCAACCAAACTCATCTGGTGTTTTGGATGATGCTGATGTAAAAAGATTAGAAGAATTTGGTGAGATTATATCACGATCAAAAAAGACTATGGTAACCCCCACAAAGTTGCGCACAGTGACAGCTAGTTCATCCATGGAAAACCCTGATATGTTAACACTAACAACTGATTCAACTAACAGTTTCGTTTTTCCAGAGTCAGTATCAATTTTGGAATTTGAATTCTCAGTTAAAACATCCTTTGGAAGAATTGATTTGCGAGAAAATCTGGAAAACAAAACACCTGTAGTTGAAAAATATGAAATTTGGGTTTATAATGATGGCTGGAAGTTAATTGCTGATCGAGGTAATATTGGTTACCAGTCTGTAATTATGCTAAAAAAAACACCTAAGACATTTAGAGCCCGAATTGTCATAAAACAAGCAAGAGGCGTGCCCGATTTGCGTTGCGTTTTGTTCTACGAAAAATAACAGGAGAGGGTTTTATGGAGATTGAAAATTTAATCCTTTTTCTTGTCTCTCGAATTAAATTATTTATTAAATTCCTATTTTGTGATTTTTCCTTGGCGGACATGAGGTTTATAGTGTTATGCTAAAGTATTTATTCAAGGATAAACTAAGATTAATCACCGTTATCTTGCTAAACACTATACATACATTGTTAGTAACTGGTCTGGCCTTAATTTATGGCGAACTTGTTAACACTGTAGCCCAAGGTGCCACTACAAACGAACTCTTGCAAGAACTAGGCTTTGCCTTACTTTACTCATTGTTTACAGCATTTAGCGAATGGGCACGACACTATTTCTCCAATTTACTTTACGCACGCATGCTTATGACCATGCAAAACGATATGTTCGCAAAACTGGTTAATTCAAACTATGATTTTCTAACAAAAGAAGATTCGTCAAGATACTATGATTATATGACTGGCGACCTTTATCGAGTGAGGGCAGCTCTTTCCTCGTTAGTCACTATAACTGACCGTATTGTTGCCACCATTTCATCATTTGTCGCGGCGGTTATTCTTAATTACAAAATTGCGTTAGTTATGTTTGCAATGACTCTAATAATGGCACTAATCCCAGTTTTTGCAAAAAAGAGTCTCATTAAAACAGAAATGCTAATATCGAATATAAACAAAGTTTGGGCTAGATCTACTAAAGAAAATTTACAAGGGATGAGTATAATTAAGAGTTTTGGCGCAGAAAAGAATGCGGCGTCAGAAATCAAGTCAGTTGGTTCTTTAGTATACAAGGCACATAAATCAAAAAGTAAATTAGATAGTGCAATAAACGGAATTGCTACTATAATGCAAAATGTATCAATGCTAGCTTTAGTTGGAATTACTTGCTATTTTGTTGTTACAAAAGAAGTCGCCATTGGTGCGGTTTTGTCAATCGTGCAAATTGGAATGTCATTTTATGGTGGTATTCTAGGGCTTGCGACGTCTTTGGCATTTTTTTGGGGAACTAAAGGCATTAGAGATCGAGTATGGGCTATTATTGGTAAAAAGAATGTAGATAAATCTGTGATCGATATAACATTCAAAAACATGATCGAATTTAAAAATGTCTCATTTGCTTATGATAATGACGAAAGATTAATTTTAAGTGATATAAATTTTAAATTCAAAAAGGACAAGAAATATTTAGTGCTTGGAAAGAGCGGAAGCGGAAAATCAACTATTCTAAAACTAATTGCAAATTATTACACCTCTTATCAAGGCTGCATAAAAATTGATGATGTTGATTATCAAAGCATAACTGATAACCGAATAACAGAAATTGTTGCCATAGCTCAACAAAATTGTTATTTGTTTAATAGATCCATGCGACATAATATTGATTACTTGCAAACAGAAGACGATTCGAGATTAAATGAAATTGTCAACTTTGTATGTTTAAATGAATTCATATCACGTCTCCCAGATGGAATAGATACAATCGTAGATGAGGAAGTGCATCAAGTATCGGGCGGCGAAAAATTACGCATTAACTTAGCTCGCGCCTTGTATAAAGACAATCCAGTTTTGCTACTAGACGAAGTTACATCTAGTTTAGATAAAACAACTGCTGGAATTGTTGAAGCAAATCTACTTGCGTTAAAGGATAAAACTATAATAAATGTTTGCCACAAATTTAATGAGGCCTCTCTCCCACTGTATGATATGATTTTGATAATTGAAGATGGTAAAATTGTTGAGTATGGAAGTTATTCTGAATTAACAACAAGCAAAAAACTAGACATGTACAGAAATAAAGCCCCATCTGTACAAGCGCAACACTAATTTAACTACAAGCATTATATCTATTAGATTGTTCTCAGAGGTGATTATGATAAAAAAAATAACAGGCGACTACCACACCCACACTAAATATAGTGATGGTCATACTTCTTGCCTTGAAAATATAACTTACGCGCTGAAGGCAGGGCTTGCTGAAATTGCTATAACTGACCACGGTTTCAACAATCCAAGCAGATATTCTCTGACACGCGAAAAATACCAAACTCAAAGAAAAGAAATAGGTATCTTAAGAGATCAATTCAATGACAAAATTAACATATTACATGGTGTAGAAGCTGATATAATAGCATGTGATGGAACAATTGATGCAACCAAATCGGATATCCAAAATATGGATGTATTAATTTTAGGCTATCATTCATTCGCAAAATCTAAGAGCACAAGAGATTGGCGAAAATTGTATCTGAATTCGTTTTTAAGTGCATTAATCACTCCATCAAAGGAGGTTATAAAAAGAAACACTCAAGCACTCATTTACGCCATTAAAAAATATCCTATTGATATTTTGGCTCACATCAATCATTTGCTTAAAGTAGATTGCTATTTGCTATCTAGCGTTGCATCTGATTATGGAGTTCTAATTGAACTTAATGAAAAACATATTAATTTTGATGATGATATCTTCGCACGCATGCTTACCACAAAAGTTAATTTTATAATAAATAGTGACGCTCATCGTAAAGAAAATGTAGGAGCATTCCCACATGTCGAGGCTTTTTTGAAAAAACATACTGTGCCTGAAGCTCGTATCGTGAACATTTCAAAAACTCCACAATTTAAAAACAAATCTTAAAATTAGCACACCGCTACCTATTAATTTTGCAACCAACGAATAACCACACATCAAACACCTGACAATAGTACTTTGTTTATATTCTCTAACACAACGCAGGTTACACCCTAAATTCCGCTAGTTTGTGCAACACACAATTATTTTGTTGCTGTTAAGACCTCATCTAGAGATTCCAAAACTGCTAAAATATCTTTCTGTTTACGAGTGAGTGCTTTAATTAGACGAGGCTTGTTTTCATCTTTTTTTATTTTTATATCGGACAATTGTGCAATGACTTGATCAAAAGTTGATGTTGCATCTTGCATATATGGTCTCAATTTATTCATCAATTCGGTCCTAATTATTGAGGCTATGAAAACTGCAAAGGTCTTTCCATCAGTAGTGGTCGACTTGTGAATTCTAGTACGCTTTCCATTCATTCCTAGCTTTATTTGACCAAAAAACTTTTCAATGATATCCTTTGATCTATAATGTTCTAATTTTTCTTTGCTTGTAACATCTTTCTCTGTGCTAAAAATATAAAAATAACCATCGCCTTCCATCAGTTTTTTTACTGCTTTATTGTTGACCTCATAGGTAAATTCTAAATTATTCTTACTAGGAGTTATGGTAAAATAAGTTTGAAAAATGCAAAGAAAACCTAGAAAAAGAGCAACAATTTAGGAAATACAGTCTAATTTTCCCGAAAATCGGAAATTTGTCGAATTAGATTTTTGTTTTCGGTTGTGCCCAGGTTTTTTATCCATACATTGGTTAATTATAACTGGTGCTCTAGAAATCATGTAAAAAATCAAATTGGAAATTAATTAATAATAAACACTATATGCACAATTTGAATGAAATGGATAGATATTGAAAGAGTAATTAACCCTGACTCACGGGTTTTTTAAAATATCTAAAAAATTACATTATATAACAAAATCAAAAAGAAGTTTCTATTTGCATTATAGATATTTCTATTGTATAATTATAGAAATTATTGATAATTTTAGTATTCTCATGCAATAATAAATATCTGATGGCAATATAAATTTTGTTCCTGTTAAATTTAAAAGAACATATACAGATGATCTTCTATAAAGCAACATATCTAAGGAGAAGTATCGAAGTGGTCGCAACGAGCCGCACTCGAAATGCGGTTGTCTGAAAGGGCACGTGGGTTCGAATCCCACCTTCTCCGCCATATAAATTAAGCATCCAGCTGCATAATACACTCACAATTTAGGTATATGATTGGATAATAGGAGTCACAAAATGCTCAATTTAAGCGAACTGAATAGATATAAAGAAAATAATCAAATCGTGGCAAAGCGAGCTGTGGGTGGCCTACCACGCAGTCTTTGGGAGACATATTCCGCTTTCTCAAATACGCAGGGAGGTTGTATTCTGCTGGGTGTGGAGGAGCAGGTTGATAGGGCGCTCAATGTGGTTGGACTGTCTAACCCCGAAGAACTGATTAAGGAATTCTGGGATACCATTAACAATCGACAGAAGATCAGCACAAACACCCTTACTAATAAAGACGTCCATATTGAAGAGATCGATGGCAAGCGTATCGTCGTTATCGATGTTCCTCGCGCTGATCGCCGAGACAGGCCTATCTACATAAACCACAATCTTCTCAACGCATATCGTCGAAATGGGGAGGGCGATTACCGTTGTACCGAGGAAGAGGTGAGTGCGATGTGTGCAGACCATCTCGCCATAACGCAGGACACGAGGGTTCTAGAGCGACTCGGACATGATGTGTTTGACTATGAAACGGTGCGTCGCTATCGTATTAGCTACTCATATTCCCATCCCAACCACGTCTGGGCGAACCTCGATGATGTGGGGTTTCTCTACAAGCTCGGTTGCATAGGTCGCGCCGATGACGCAACACTTCATCCCACGGGTGCTGGTCTCCTGATGTTTGGCTATGAGTACGAGATAGCTAAAGAATTCCCTGGATACTTCTTGGACTATCAGGAGCATGAGGATGAATCCACCCGTTGGACAGATCGTTTCATATCCAGCTCTGGCGAGTGGAGCGGTAATATCTATGACTTCTACTACCGTGTCTACAATCGCATCGCGCAGGAGATCAAGACCCCATTTAAGTTATCGGGCAGCTTGCGCGTTGATGACACCCCAGTGCATAAGGCACTACGAGAAGCACTTGCAAATTGCTTGATTCATGCCGATTATTATGGTCGGCGCGGCATCGTCATTCATAGACGCCCAAGCGAGATAACCATTGCCAATCCTGGCGGTTTGCGCATAGACATCAAAGTTGCCATACATGGAGGCATTTCCGACCCACGCAATCATACGATTAGCAAACTCTTCAATCTGGTGGGAATTGGCGAGAAGGCAGGAAGCGGGCTTGAAGAAATCTTCGCAGTCTGGAAGGATATGAAGTGCCTGAACCATTATTGGAAGAGCAATTCAATCCTGACCGCACGATTTTATCACTGGTTTTGCGAAAAACGAACGATGAAACAAATCAATAAAATTGCGTATTAAATGGCAGCACGCAGGCAGTCATTATTTGTCTCCAGATTATGAGTCCTGCTCTGCGAGAGCTAGCTTTTTTCTTGCATCAACTCAAGGCGAGGCGAATGCTTGTAAAATGTGAAAAATCCCATTTCTTAAAAATTCCAAAAATTTTTACAAATTCGTGTTTTTAATCCATTTTGCTTGAGAATTATATTATCGTAATCCTAAAATCCCATAAATTTAGCGGTACATGAGCATATTTGCTCAAAAATCGCTGAGAAGCATTTTTTTGCCTAAAAGTTAGTAATGTATGATATTTTGCTTGACAAATATACGCCGTTAAGTGTATAATTTAACGAATTAAATACGCGAAAAATATGCTTAGAATTGCTAAAAATTTATAAAAAAATATTATCCCTTTAAAAATTTCGGGGATTTAGGAAGTTTTTAAGCTCCATTATTTTGAACGAATAATGAAAATCGAATGTATTTGATAAAAACTTTTCAAAATTCATAGTCACCTCATAAAAATCTAATCATTTCGTCAATATTAAACCATACCTTTGTATTGTCAAGGTTCTCATCATAAGCAGTTGTGTTTATTAAAAGTGTTTGTGAGCCGTTGTCGAAACGCACAAAGCCCACACCTATTGGGTATGTTTTGCCGTCATAGGTTGTCGTTTTGTGGCTGTTTGCGTAGTTAGTCAGGTAGACGAATTTTTGCGGAGAAGAGTCGTCAATATCTTGACTAACGCCGCCGCTTGTTTGACCGCCTTTTGTTTCCAGTATCCAAATTTTGCCAGTTCCGTCTTGCAATATGTAATCGGGATAAAAGGCTTTTTGCTTGCCAAAGTTGTTTATGTATATGATTGAGAAAAACCGTTGATTGTGCTCGCCGTTCTTGTAGAACCAAACAACCGCCTTGCTTTCCTCGCACCACTTCTCAAATCTCTTTTCGGGGTCGCTTCTTTGAGCGACACAAGACAAGTAGCCCTCATAGACATTTTTGTTGTAGGCGACAAATCTTTTTATGTTGTCGTCAATTGGCATTTCATATTCTTTCGGCATAGTCCAGTCGTCCACATTTATGCTTGCTTGTAGTGTTCTTTGCCACGATTGACTTGTCATAGCTTTGCCGAAATCGTCTTTAATTTTGTTTTTATTGTTGATTATAAACGCGTAAAGTAGTTTGCTTGCCTTAAAATCAAAAAGATTTTTCTTAAACTTAATCGTAGCGGAAAGGTCAACAAATAAGGCGCGAACAATTTTAATGGCGTCCTCGTACTTCAAAGAAACCGAAGAACCTATTTCTCCAACAGCCTTATGAAAATCACGCCCGTGTATGTGCGTATTTGTAATTGCCGCTCCCGTTATCGTCCCTACATTTTCTAATTGCCTGAAAGTAGAAGCCCCGCCCGAAACGGTTGATATAACGATATTCGGGTCAAAAGTATAACCGCTTGCCGTAAGTAAGGTTTCGTTAGCTTTGTAGCGCTTAGGCTTTGTGCCGTATCCTGTATTATAATAATCGGCGATAACTTCTCTGACAAGCGTGGGGTCAATCGGGTTTTGAACATCGGGGTTATATTCTTTTTTTAGAGTTACTTTTGTGTAAGTCGTCTTCATGAATATGTTTTTAAGTAAACCGCCGTAAATGTCTTTTGAAAGTCCCTCAATAAAGCCTTTATCAAATGTATAGATATAGCAGTTGTCGATAAGGTCAATATCATAGTGTTTTACTTCGGGCATACGGCGAATACGGCCTATAGTTTGCACCTCGAAAGTTTCATCCATATTCTCACGGAGTTTAACGAGTATGTGCGCTCTCGGACAATCCCAGCCGGTCGCTATCGCTTGTTTGAAAATCAAGGCAACGGGCTGAGCGTTGTTGTCCTCGATATGCGATAAATTGTCGTATCTTCCGCTTAACCAAAACGCAAGCGTGCCGTTGTCAACCGTTATATTATTACTCGCAAAATATTTTTCCAATGCAACGATAAGCGCCGACGAGGGGTCGTCCTTGCTGTTGTTGGGCAGCTGCACGCAGATTAAAGGGTTCACTTTTACGCCAAGTTTTTGGAACTCGTCAAATATCGCTTTCTCTTTTGCCAGAGCGAGGTCAAGAAGCAAATCAAATGTGTTAGCATTTTGCTCGTCGATTACGAAACCATTTGCAAAGCCCTCGTTGACTATAATTTTCTTTTTAATAAGTCCCGCTCCGATAACGGTGCTTTCCTCAATCTTGATAAGCGTTTTTCCTCTCGTGTTTTTGGGCGTTGCCGAAGCGTAAATCTCACATATAGGATTAAATAGCCGCTTGATTTCCGTTGCCTTGAAAGTGTCGTTAAGATGTTGCTCGTCTATAATTAAAATAAATTTCAAGCCCGTAAGTAACGCTTTTTCGATTTTGTCTTGCAGGTTGTCCCGTTCGCTGTCGCTTATCGCAATGTTGCCTTTCTTTGTTATCTTTTCCCAGTTGATAAAGGTAACGGAGTTTTCGGTAAAACCGCCCGTCAGCACATCGGCGAGATTTCCCGTTTTGGAAAGCGGGAAGTATTTGTTCATTTTGTCACGGCTTTGTTCCGCCAAGTCGCCTTTGCCGATAGAGAGCCACACGAAAGCGAAACAGCCGTTTCTGCTTGCAAACTCGTTGATGAACGAGGTTAGAATCACGGTTTTGCCCGAACCGGTCGGAGATTGTAGTATGACTTCCTTTTCAGGTTTCTCGGCATTGTAGAGCAAGTTGTTGACCGCTTCTAACTGAAAATCTTTGAGATTTATTATCATACTTGTCGCTCATTATAATAATATTCGGGTATTACATTTACCGTAATACCGTTGTCTTGCAATAGCTTTTGTTCCGCCAAATTGAGAGAAATATCGTGAGCGAGATAAATTGTCTTTACCGTGCGTAATTTTGCTGTTGCGGCAAAAAACCTTTCCACCTCGTCTTCGCTTAAAAAAATATCGAGTTCCAAGTTACCGTCAAAGTTGATAGCGTTTTCAAGCTCTACGAGTTCTTTTATGTGCTTGAGCAGCTCATCTGCATAATCGTAGTAAGTCTGCTCACTTATCGGCACAAAGTCGATTTTTTGGTACTTCAAACTGCCTGCCATTCCGTCACTGTACTTACTGCCGTCTTTGCGTTTGCCTGTGATAACGGTTTTCACGCGCTCGTATGTAACGTCACGGCAAATACCATTCTCGTTATTTGTGCAAAGTATAAACTTCCTGTCACCGCCGTCTTCTCTGTTTAATTCCAAAACAGCGTGTCCCGTTGTGCCGGAGCCGGCAAAAAAATCAAGGATAGTTGCACTTTTATCTGCCGTTCCCGCTTCTATACATTCTTTTACTGCAAATAAACTTTTTGGAAACGAAAATGCGTCTTTGCCTACAATCTCATTTAGTAGCACCGTGCCGTGTGAGCTTGCGTCATACTTCGCTCCCGTCCAAACAGATTTTCTCTGAATTGGTTTTCCGTCAAATTTGAAATACACATTTAATTTATCTTTACTCCGCTTTGCAAATACATTCCCGATGCGGGCTTCGCTTATAGTTTTTTCCGCACCGTAATACCAGCGTCTTTCTACTCCCGTGCTGTCAATCGGCAATATGATTTCATACTCTGTATTATTATTTAATAATGATAAATCGTAGTCAGCCAACGGCTGTGTAGTGCCGACTATTTCAAGCGTTTTCTTGTTGACAATAATACCGTAAAACATTGTTGGTCTGTCTTCCTTCAATGAATTGGTGCCTGTACGGCGCAAATTCAATACAGCGTCTTTAGCAAACTCTGCCTTGCGGGTAATCAAGTCTTTATCCTTTGGAATAGCCCAAACGGCATATTCGTGAGTAAGAGCAAAATTATTTTTTGCACGACCACGATGATTATGCTCAATCACAGTTATTACAAAATCACGGTTTGATAAGGTATGTTCCATAAGTAACTGTAAATTGTGGATTTCGTAGTTATCAATTGTACAAACTAAAATGCCGTTCTCCGCTAATAACTTATCTGCAAAAACCAATCTTTTGTGCATAAACGATGCCCATTTGCTGTGCCTAAACAAATCATTTCCGTCTACATAATCGTTGTCATACTTCCAATCTTTCGCTCCCGTATTATAAGGCGGATCAATATAAATAACATCAATTTTGCCCTTGTGCGTTTTCTCTAAGAGAGTAAGCGCGGCAAGGTTGTCGCCCTCGATAAGGAAGTTCATTTGCCCGCCGTTGTTTACAAACAGGTCTTTTTGCTCCGTCAATACGGGCGTATGCGTTTTGAGCAGCACATCAATTTCTTCCTCGTGCTCCTCAAAAACCAAGCCATACTTTTGCTTTTTTAATTCGCTTTCGAGTTCCGTCAAATACGCCCTCATTTCGGGCGTGGCGTTAGCGGACTCCAAAAACGCTTTAAGTTTGCTTATTTTATCGAGCAAGATTACTCGCTTTTCTTTTGATAAGTTTTTACTCATACTTGCTCCTTACTTAATATCATACTTGCTTTTTATGCGTTTTTCAATATCGTCTGCTGACGGTAATGTGTCGGCAAATTCTTTCGGCACAAAGTCGGACAGTTTATATTCGCTTACGCCGATAGGCTTGTGTATATCTTTGAGCGCATATTCGGCGGTTAGTTTGTCTTTTTCTCTACAAAGCAGAATGCCGATTGTCGGATTGTCGGTTTCATGTTTCAGTATGTCATCAACGGCTGAGAGATAAAAATTAAGTTTACCGACATATTCGGGCTTGAATTTAGTGTTCTTTAATTCTATTACGACATAGCACCTTAATTTCAAATGATAGAATAAAAGGTCAATATAATAGTCGTTATCGCTTACGATAAGGTGGTATTGATTGCCGACAAACGAAAAGCCGTTGCCAAGTTCCAATAGCGTTTTTACGATATTCGCCACGAGTTCGTTTTCAATTTCTCGCTCTATTATCTCTTCACGGCGTACGATAAAGTCAAATACATACGGGCTTTTAAGCGTTTCAATGGCTTTTTCTTGTTGCATGGCAGTTAGCAGCCGATTATAGTTTGTCGTTTTTTCGGGCAAGGCTTGTCTTTCGTAACTTTTCATTCCAATTCGGTTCTCTAAAACCGAAAGAGACAAGCCGTCTTGTATAATTCTATCCGCATACCACATATATTCCGAAAGGGTATTTGTCTTGTCTAAAAGCAAAGCATTGTGCAACCAACTGAATTGTGCAGAGAGTGTCTGCACAATTTGCTCGTCCGTTACCGTTTCGGCAAACTTCTTCATATATTTAAGGTTTCGCACCGAAAACCCTTTTGCGTTTGGAAATTCCAGTTTTATATCTCTTGCAAGATTATCAATATATTTATTGTCCCAAGTGCTGTTTGCCACAATCGCTTTGCCGATATTGTGATAAAGTAAAATCTGCTCTCGGTTTACACCTAAAACAGCTTTGTATTGAGCGGAGCGGATTTGTTGTTTTATCTCGTCCAGCACCTTGAAATATTCATCGTTATTTATCAACATCTTTGTCGCCCCCCCGTTTTATTTTACAAGATTTTGCAGAAAAGAAACCACAATATCGTTTATGCTTTGCTCCGTTTTGACAGAGAAAAGTTTGACTTGCTTGTGCAGTTCGCATAACGCGAAAGCCTGTAATCTTTTATATATATCGGCTTTGCTTTTGACGGCATGGCGACCGTTTTCGTGACCTCACGAAAATGGTCGGAAACTTCAAAGCCGCTGTTTTTGCAAGCAAGCATAGAGCGGTCATTTACTCTTGGAAAGTTCTCCCAACGCAAATATTCCAACACGGGCGCAAGTTGCCTTGCAAGCCAATACTCCGCGTCGTTTTCGTCGCGGTGCTTTATGTCCTCAAAGGATTTATACTCTTTTGCGTTTAGGTTTGCCATAACACCTCACTTAAATTGTGAACGCGGTGCGCTCGCAAGCTTATAATTATATTATTATAGTATTTTTCAAAGCAAAAGTAAAGGAAAACACTTGTGTTCCCGAGTTTGCCAGTTGTTTTGACATAATGATAAGAAGCATCTCCAAAAAATCTTGTTAAAAACACTTATATGGAATTTTTAAAATTTTTGTGTAAACTGTGGATTAATTCACAATTCACGATTTTTTTTGAAATAAGATTCTTAGAAATTTTTTGTATTTACAAATGTTGTTATAGAATTATCCTAAAATCCCGGGTTTTTTTGTAACGACAAAATATCTATTTCAAACAATTCAAAAACCTCCCCTTGTTGTTTTGTTATAGGTTTTATTATGCGTTCATTGCTTATATAAAATGAACGCCTCTTTGATAGTAGTATAGTTAGTACTTTGAGTGTCATTTTTTCGTATAAACCGGTTTTTGACATTTGTGAATGAATTGAAGATAACAAAATTAAAGATATAAAACCTACAAAGGTTTTATTTTCCATTCGTTTCTGATCATGCACACGTAATCGACCTAAATCTAAATCTTTTTTAAGTCTCAAAAAACCTTTTCAACAACGTCCTTAGCCTAAATCCCCTATTTGGTACGCGGTTAAAGGTCGTCTTATCGTTATTCCATTAAATTTTAATCAAAAAACACAAATATTCAAAATAAATTATCTATATTTTTAAAAAAAGCAGTATAATGAGCGTGGTGAAAATTAGAAATATTTGCTGACCTAACCTCAGGATTAGGCGATTTTGTGCTATGAAATCCATGGGAATTCTGGGAATTTTTTGCATGCTATGAAATTAGGATTTTTT
>JAIRKT010000115.1 GCA_031259965.1 Christensenellaceae bacterium
TCAAATGAAATATTGGTTAAGATTAAAAATAATGGCGCTAAATTTTACAAGATTATTGAAAGGATTAAGCATTTTAGAGGAGAGGTCTGCAAAAAACAAGCTTTTTAATACAAAATGGTAGAAAAATAGTATAATTTCCACCAAAATGGGTCAAACAAGAGACACTTTCAGTCTGAAAACTCGACAAGATATAAAAATTTTTTGATTTGGACCTAACAAAATTCCAATCTTGCAAAAAGTGCTATATTTTTTTGATTTTGATTGGACTTATGGCGACATAGTCATTTATCACGGCAGAGCCGGTTTTGCTATCAAGATTGCCCGTAGGCTCATCGGCGAACAAAATATTAGGGTTATTAAGCAATGCTCTTGCTATCGATACTCTTTGTTGCTCTCCTCCAGATAGTACAGATGGAAACTTATCTAACTTGTCTCCAATTCCTAAGCGTTCGGTGATTTTTTTTAAATCCTCAACAATCGAAATTTTCTTTTTACCTTTCATGAATTGTTGATACATTAGATTATCCCTGACGTTTATATTTGGTATCAAATTATGGAATTGGAAAATAAATCCAAATTGTTCCAATCGGAGTTTGCTTAGTTGTTTATCAGTTGCCAAATCATAATTCAATTCGTTGTACTCTAAATGCCCACTATCAGGTTTTTCTAAGCCACTCAATAAATATAAAAGAGTGCTTTTTCCGCTGCCAGATGGCCCTATTATAGAATAAAATTTATTGTCTTCAAAATTTATACTAACATTGTTAATTACAATTTGGTTAGCGAAACTTTTTGAAATTCCTATTGCTTTAAGCATAATTAAAATTCCTCCTTAAGAATTTTTACAGTATTTTTTTTAAGATATGTAATTACAGGAAATATTAGTGAACCCATCACAATAAGCAACATGTATATAATGCTTGTGACCGATAGTGTAAAGCTGTATTTAAATGATCCTACGGTGTATTCTAAAATATCCATAATGTAATAACTTGCAAATGCGGCAACGATGCTTGCAAATATAATCGTAATGAGTCCTATTAGAATTACATGTTCACATAGCGTTTCAAGAACTATTCGAAGACGTGTTTTGCCCAATGAACTTTCAATACAAGATGCACGTAGATTTGAAACTACATTTAAATACACATTGATAGAACAACAAATTACTGAAATTAGGAATAACACAACAAGAAACAGTTTAATCGTCATAATTATTGTTGTGATGTTTAGTAATGCAGACCTCATTATATCAGTAGTTTTTGCAATAGAGATGTTAGATCCAAATTTTTCACTATTCGAAATTTCTTTAATTAGGTTATCCACAGACAGCTCTTCTGCTTCTACATAATATTGTGTTGATTCTGCAATAAAATAGCTATTAAAAACCTCTGTACTAACATATACATTTAATCCTAAATTATCCATGGTTTCAAAGCTATCTATTATTTTGAATGAAATTTTTCCTTTAACAGTAGGTATAATAATACTAGAACCAACCTTAAGATCTTTTGCTTTTAAAAGTGTCTTTGACATCAATATTCCGTTGTCATGGGAAGCCAATTTATTCATTGTTTGTTTGATATCAGCAAATGAATCCTGTGCAAACGAACCAAATTCAGTTGTATTTATTCCAGTAAAAGTAATATTTTGTTGATCCACTAATATTTTAACGGTTTGTGTTTTATAAACATTTTTAACGTTATTAAAAGAATTAAAATCCTCTCTCTCAAAAAAATCACCTTTTAGAATTACTACCAAATCAGTATTTGTAAAATAATTATTCATTGATTTAGTAATCGTTGCTTCAGCAGTTGATGTTAATGCTATTAAAATGGTCAACATAAAAACAATACATATATAACCTTTTGTTTTAAATATATTAGTTATACATTTAGTGAAAACACTTGACAGCTTTGGAAATTTATTTTCACTTACCATTTTACCAACATAACCAATTATATATACCAAATAAAAACTAAGAATGACAGCTCCCGATAGTAAAAGCGTTAATCCTATTGTGCTCATCAAATTGCTAGAAATATATCGAAATATGATACCACAAATAAATGATAACAAACCAAGCCCAGCAATTGTCCAAAACACAATTTTATTACTAGTTTGTCCTGCTGCTATGTTGTTTTCAAGTTGGCCTTTCAAAATTTTAACAGGTCCTTTTTTAAAAACGCTCCTGACAATGAGAATAGAAACAAAATATGTTATTACTAGAAATGCTAAAAATAACATAACTGCATTTAAGGCATTAAAAGAGAGCAAAGTCATGCCTATAACATTTCTGATTAATGCGCTAGTGACAAAAACGCTTAAACCAGCACCAATTATTGATATTGTTAATACAAAAATCAATATTTCTATGAATAACAATGCCCAAATTTTTGATTTAGAAATCCCCAAAGAGATCATCGTTCCATAAGCAGATGTTCTATTATCGATTATGCGTTTATATGTATAAAATAAAAGAAAAAATGACAGTGCCATAGCCAATCCAGAGAATAGTTTAAGAACTAAGTTAACAGGGGCGATATAGTAATCGGATTTAGTCGTGTCATATATTTTATCTATAGTTATGTTTTTTGTCTTTAACAGCTCTCCAATTCTCAGATATTCAACATCAATCAAATTTACATTTTTTAAACGAATAAAAGCAGCCATAAGTTTCGAATTCATATCTGGAAAACTTTGAGCTGTTTCAAGATCTACTATGATAGAAGTTGGGTTTTGGACAAACCACAGAGAGTCTCTGCAGATTCCAGAAACAATAAAGGTATGTTTAACATCCTGCGAGTCGAAAACATATAGCTCATCTTCAATGTTAAGATTAAGTTGTGTAGCCATTGCCTGGCCTAGCAAAATCAAATTTTCTGTTTCACTATCTTTAAAGTTATCGAGCCCCTTAATTATAGTTATCCCCATATTCGACAATTTTCCGTAGTTAATTCCTATGATTGATAGTTTGGATTCATTTTCAAGTGTACCTTCAACAGACAATATCTCTGTAACATAGTCTACGTTTTCATTGCCCAACGAATCGAGGTCACTCATAACAAAATACTTAGCATTTTCGTCGCCACGAAGACGCAAATGGTGATTAAAACTATTAGTTGCCACAATGTTAGTGATTGCAGTATCGACTTGGTTTTTAAAGCTTAGCATAGACATTGTACATACAAAGAGCAATATATATACAACTGCAAGCAAAATATAATTAAAAATATTTTTTCTTAATATTGTTTTTGTAAACAAAGCAAACATATGTAACCCACCTTTCGCATAAATTTTTAAAATTTTTACAGTTTAGAACAAACCCACCTTAACACATGATTTACACATTTTTAAAATAAATGCTCATTTTTTATCATGTGTAAGGTTGGTTCATTTTGTTTTATAGACTAAGAGTCTTTATTTTGCAGAAAATATCCTTTGCAGACAAGTTTTCTATCTAACTAGTTCCCAAATAAGGCAATCTATATGTGCATCACAATGTTGCATACAATTAATACCACACAATTCTGCTGAGTCTAACAACGCTACAGGTTTAACTAAATAATACATAAAACACTCCTTGAGGTTTTCATCCTGAGCACATCATAGTATGATGCCCAAGACGTAACCAAATTTTTTAATATTTATTAGATCTGTAATTAGTTTTGATCCTCTTATATATTTGAAACATTATATTATTTTCATATTGTTTTTCAATCACGATTCTAATATAGATTAATGCCTTTAAAACCAATAATTCAAATTAAAAAGAAGATCAAAACCATATTACTTTGTTAAGATTTAAATTTGCAAAGCAAACTAATCAAAATTTGGTTTGCACAACATGTTGAAATTAAAGAAACTAAAAAAATCCGCAATTACCAGCGCAAAAATCCAGACAATTAACGCCACATGCGGCGCTCTCATCTGAAAAAACTTTGGGTTCAACCAGATATACCATGTTCGCTTCCTCCTTGAAAATTTTTTTTGCATTTAGCAGATTGCAAAAGCGTTATGTAGTATAAAAGACATTAATCTTTAAAATATTTTGATATTTGTCTGTTCTTCATATAATTTAAAATTATATTTTGTAAATAATCATCAAGTATGTATTTCCATTTACAACATTGTGGATTCCCTACTTTTAGTGCTTGGAAAGGACAACCACCCATACATATAGGTATAATGTCACACTTATTACAATCCTCATATAAAAATGGACTCCATTCTCTATATTTTTGATCTATCGCTAATGCTGATGCACTAGTATGAGTTTGAACATTTCCTAGAAAATTTTCATTGACTCCGATATCATCCCAACACTTGCAAATATTTCCCTCAGAATCTATTAAGAGTGATTTATCACCTATTGCAGAACACATATTGTTTTTGAATGGGTAAAAATCCATATCAGATGAAACAAAATTATATTTTTTGAGTAGATCCATCCACGAAATAAATGAGCGACAATATGCTTCATTTGTTAAACAATCTTTTTCAATTCCTGCACATGCTTTTGTTGCAGAATTTAATCATCCCAAACTGATTTTAGCTGTCCCGATCCCTTCTTTTTTAAGAAAATATAGTAGTTCATTTAATTCATTTAAATTGTTTTTATCTACATTAATTCTTATGGAAAGAGACATATTAATGGAAAGCACCTTTAAAATGCCTGATATAGTTTTTTTGAACGTACCTGTTTTATTTGTTTTTAAAAATCTTTTAGTGTTATGAGTTTCTTCTGCCCCATCCAATGTGATCTGGCAGCCCGAAATCCTGTTCCTTTTAAAGAATTCGAGCGTGGCATCCTCTATTAAATATCCATTTGTTACAATAAATGAATCGTACTTTTTATTAGTAGCGTCACAATGGTTAATTACGGTTTCTGATATTTTATCTATTATATGAGTAGCCATTAATGGTTCTCCACCATACCATGTGATTGCAACGGTTGCTTCATTTTCTATAGAATTAATGATGAATTTTTCAACACATGTCGCTGTGTCTGTACTCATCTGATGTGGCTTTTTGTCTTCATAACAATAGGGACAATCATAAATACAATTGAGGGTTGGCAAAACAACAAATCCAAAAGCAGATTTGTTAGAACCTTTTTTGAACTGCATATAACTTTCTGATACTTCGGCAATTTCTGAAAAATCATTGCCAACTATAATGCCACCATCTAACATTGATTTATATGTTTGAGTGTCAGATATAAAATTAGGATTATTTTTAATTTTTTCTAAAAGCTCTATTCCTTCCTCGTCTAAAAGAGCTAAGCAACGTGTTTTTGAATTGAATATGAAATGGTGTCGATTAAATATAATGAACCTGTTAAATTGTGAGAGCTTCATAATGATTTCCTCCATGTGTGACCAAATAAAAAATTGTTTAAATTTGCATCTATATTCGTCTTAATATTGCACAAAAACAAACATAATAACAAATGGAGCAGGCGATAGGAAATGCCTTTTGAGTTTTTGTTGCTCTTCTATTCGATTACAGCTCGAGCATCACAATGTTATCGCAACAACTCACATTCACTACATTTTCATTATACTAAAAAATTTACCAAGATGCAATAGTTTTAAAAAAATCAGCTAAAAAAAGTTAAAACAAATTCCCGAAAATTGGAATTTTTTACAGATTTTATAGAAAACACGTTAAATTCCAAAATTAATCATAAAGGATAATAATTTTTTTGAGCAAAAGGATATGAAAACCTATATTAAATTTACTTCAATTAAAAATTGCCTTTAATTTTCTTTACAAATTTGTTAATATTTGTTATATTATAAGAGCGATACCGTGCGTTAGTAGAATTACAACTAAATTTACTCAAGCAATGGCGTATTAGCTCAATATATTATGCGGAGTTAGAGCAATGGATTCAAACACAAAGCAAGAAATAATTGCCAAATATGGCAGAGCAGAGGGTGACACAGGTTCTCCCGAAGTTCAAATAGCGTTATTGTCAGCTAGGATTACAGAGTTGACAGGACATTTGTCTATACACAAGAAGGATCACCATAGTCGCAGAGGACTACTGAAGATGGTAGGTAAGCGACGTAATTTACTAAAATACCTCAAAGAAAAAGACATAGAACGCTACAGAACACTTATTGCTGAACTAGGTTTGCGCAAGTAAATCAAACCAAGAGCGGGTTTTTAAAATTCCGCTCATTTTAAGTATGGAAAAAATAATTATATATATTAAGATTGTTTTCAAGAGAAAACAGGAGGATTAATGAAGGATAGTAAAATTTTTACTACAACTATTGGTGGGCGAGAAATGTCCGTTGAAATTGGTGGATATTGTTCACACAGCAATGGTGAATGTCTCATTAGATGTGGGGATACGGTTGTTTTGACCAATGTTACTATGGCCAAAGAGCCACGAGAAGGAATTGACTTCTTTCCTTTAGGAGTTGATTTCGAAGAAAAAATGTATGCCGTTGGTAAAATTCCTGGCGGTTTTAAAAAACGAGAAGGCAGGCCGAGTGACAAGGCTATTTTGACATCACGATTAATTGATAGACCGCTCAGACCATTGTTTCCGAAAGGTTTTTATAATGATGTCGCAGTGGTTGCCACTGCTTTGTCTGTAGATACAAGTATACCACCAGAAGTGTTTGCAATGATAGGTAGTTCAATTGCCTTGTCAGTGTCAGATATTCCTTTTAATGGTCCAACAGGTTCAGTAGTTGTTGGAATGATAAATGGTGAATACATAATAAATCCAGATGTTGAACAAAAGGAAGAATCTAAATTGCATCTCACTCTAAGCGGTACAAGTGATGCGATTATGATGGTTGAGGCTGGTGCGTGTATGATATCCGAAGAGGAAATGATACAGGCTATCTTGTTTGGTCACGAAGAAATTAAGAAGATAACAGCGTTTATTGAGAAAATTGTAGCTGAAGTCGGAAAACCTAAAAAAGATGTAGAGCTGCACCATGCTCCAGAAGAAATAGAAAGTGCAGTAAAAGCATTTGCAAAAAGCAAAATAGATTATGTTTTTGATACTTTTGACAGGCAGGAGCGCGAAAAACGCGAAGATAAAGTTTGCAAAGAAATAAAGGAGCATTTTAAAGAAATTTATCCAGATAACATGCTCGATGTTAATGATATCCTATATGCCATGAAAAAAGAGTGTGTGAGGGTAATGATTGCAGACAAAAATGTTAGGCCAGATGGTAGAGGATTAACTGACATAAGGCCTATCTGGTGTGAGGTTGGAGTGCTACCCAGAGTACATGGCACGGGCGTTTTTACACGTGGGCAGACTCAAGTTTTGACTACAGCAACATTGGGTACAATATCTGAAGTTCAAAAGCTCGAAGGTTTAGATGATGATTTTTTTAAAAGATATATGCATCACTACAATATGCCACCATACAGCACAGGTGAAGCTAAGGCCCTTAGAAGCCCAGGTAGACGCGAAATTGGACATGGTGCACTGGCTGAGAGAGCACTTGAACCAGTTTTGCCAGGCGAGGACATTTTCCCATACGCAATTAGAACTGTATCTGAGGTAATATCTTCAAATGGTAGCACCTCACAAGCCAGTGTATGTGGATCCACACTAGCTCTTATGGATGCAGGTGTTCCTATAAAAGCTCCAGTTGCAGGTATTGCAATGGGATTAATTAAGGATGATGTTAATAATAAATTACATATATTAACTGATATCCAAGGATTAGAAGATTTTTTTGGAGATATGGATTTCAAGGTAGCTGGCACAAAAGATGGCATAACAGCTATCCAAATGGATATTAAAATTAAGGGCATAAATGAAACAATACTTAGAACTGCGCTTGAGCAAGCTAGGTTGGGTCGTTTACATATCTTAGGAAAAATGAATGAAGTATTAGCAGAACCTCGAACGGAATTAAGCAAATACGCGCCTAAAATTATAAGTTTTGCTATTAATCCGAACAAAATAAAAGATGTTATTGGTAGCGGCGGAAAAGTCATTAATAAGATAATTGAGGAAACTGGCGTAAAGATTGACATAAGCGACGATGGAACTGTTTATATAGCGACATCTGATGCTGATATGGCTGATTTTGCAAAAGCAAAAATCCTAGCAATTGCCAAAGACATAGAACCTAATGAAGAATACATAGGTGTTGTGGTGAGGATAATTCCAATTGGTGCTTTTGTGGAATTGGCACCTGGTAAGGATGGACTAGTTCATATTAGCAAACTCTCTAAGAAACGTGTAGCAAAGGTCGAGGATGTCGTAGATATTGGTGATCGTGTTAAAGTTAAAGTTTTGCAAATCGATGAAAAAGGGAGAGTAAATCTGCAACTAGTTTCTAAACTCTAATTAAACAAATATATTATATAACGATACGCAAGGGGTAGAATTGTTGTTTTGCCATACGTATCGTTTTTTAATAAATAAGGCAACTAAATTATATTACATAACATTACAAAAAATGATATTGTTTGCAATGGTTAAAAAATGAATACGTCCAAAGAAAAACTTTGTTAAATCTTTGCAGATATTATATAATTATTAATAATGATTTACATATAGCAATTCGAAAGATTGACTATTTGGAGGTAACTTGACTAAGGAAATCAAATTATTGTTTTTAGGCGGGATTGGTGAGATTGGTAAAAACATGACCGTTTTGGAATACGAAAATGATATGGTGATAATAGATGCTGGATTATCATTTCCTAATTCAGACGAGATGCCTGGGATTGATTATGTAATACCAGATTATACCTATCTAATTCAAAACAAGGAAAAGATAAAGGGGATAATATTAACACATGGTCACGAGGATCATATTGGCGCCCTGCCATACATTCTAAAAGAATTGAATGTGCCTGTTTACGGATCGAATTTGAGTATAGCCTTAGTTGAACATAAACTTAGCGAGCAGCGAGTTGAAAACGCTAAACTAATGCGTGTATCTGCAAATGATGTAATTAAGCTTGGTAATTTATCCGTTGAATTTATACGCGTCACACATTCAATAGCTGGTTGTTTTGCATTGGCCATTACGACGCCGAAGGGTGTGGTATTTTTTACAGGTGATTTTAAAATTGATCAAACTCCTATAGATGGGAAACGCAGTGATTTGGCAAGGATTGCTGAGCTTGGTTCTAAAGGAATCTTATTAATGCTCCAGGATTCAACTAATGTTGAGCGTGACGGCTATACAATGTCTGAACGTAGTGTGGGTGAGAGTCTTGATCAAATTTTTTCTTGCAACAAAACAAAGAGGATAATAGTTGCGACTTTTGCATCTAATATTCATCGCATCCAGCAAATTATTGATTGTGCACTGAAATATGGTAGGCGTATTGCTTTTAGTGGGCGTTCAATGGAGAATATAGCCAGGATTGCTGGAAATATTAAAGAGCTCAATTATCCTTATGCTAGTATAGTAGAAATAGATAAAATATCGACAGTTCCAGGCGATAAATTGTGTATTATAACCACAGGAACGCAAGGCGAACCTGAATCTGCATTGTCAAGGATGAGTCTGAATGATTTTAAAAAGGTACTTATTAATTCAAATGACACGATAATAATATCAGCTAGTTCAATTCCTGGGAATGAAAAGATGATATATAGGTTAATCAATAACCTTTCAAAACTAGGGGCGGATGTTTTATACGATTCTCTAAGAGCGGTGCATGTGTCAGGGCATGCTTGCAGAGAAGAATTAAAATTAATGCTTGCATTAGCGCAACCTAAGTATTTTATTCCAATCCATGGTGAGTATAGACACCTAAAAAAGCACGTTGAGTTGGCTGAAATTATGGGTGTTCCAAAAGCCAATACTAAAATACCAGAGCTTGGCAGAATTTATGGTGTATCTAAGGCTCAAATTGTCGTTCGTGAGAAAGTGCAGTCTGGGAGTATAATGTTAGATGGGAATTTGCAAGAAAATTCGGAAGTTTTAATTAGGGACAGAAAGACTATAGCTGAGGATGGCATAGTAATTGTGATAGTTACACTATCGCCTAACGACGAATTAATAAATCCGCCTATCATAATAATGAGAGGAACAACACTACCAGAAAGTGTATTAGAAAATATTAAGGACACGATAACATCCCATTTTCAGACATCTGGCACATCTGAGATTGATATAACCGATGCTAAGGCAGTAGTTAGACGCATTGTATCGAAAATAATATATAATCAATCAAAAAGGCGTGTTATGGTTATTCCTATCGTTATAGAAGTCTAAAACTAATTAGTGATTGTCTGTTGAGTTTTTGTTTGATCAAGGTATAATAATCGTACAAAATTTAATCGCATAAGGAGAAAATCGATGAAGAATAAGAGAACGACAATAATCTTTACGGATGAACCCAATATTGAAAGCGCTCAAGCTATTAAAGATTATCTGGCGTCCGATCTTACTAATCTCACAATTATTATAGGGGAGGATGAATTCAGAAGTATTCCGTTTAAACTAGTTGTAGAAAGGTTGTTCAGTGAAGATGGCGCGGTGCGCAGATTTGCTGATAAAACTAGAAACAGAATATCTTCTATGTTGATAGACAAAAAGCCAAAAGATGATATTAAATTTAATTCCAAAAAAAGCACGCATATAAGAGCATATAATATTCTTATCAGATACAATCCAGACCTCATAATTTTAAACGACCTTTCACTCATCCAGGATGTAATTGTGGCCCGCGATAAAGCAATGCCCGATGTTCCTATTGCTATGGTCTTGTCTGATTATGTTTTGGACCTTAGAATAGCGACCAACAAGATCAACAAGTTCTTCGTTGACAATATAGCAATAAAGACCACCCTAGTAAACAATAACATCCCAGAGGAGAAAGTAGTTATAACAGATTTTCCTATAAATCCTATAATTGACAAACCAACTGACAAGGCGAGTCTTTATTCTGAGTTTGGTTTTAATGTAGACAAACCACTCCTTTTAATTTCAACGCCGCCAACGGATGCTGCTGGCATTCGTCAAATATTTGGAATACTTTCTCAACAAAAACAGTTCTTTAATATTGTTGTCGATTGTGGAGGCGATCGCAATCTTCTAACGCACGCCCATGCGAACGATCTAGTTGCAATTAATGAAGGACGATCATCATTCCCATTATATGAACATGCCTCAATTGTAATAGGCCGACCCACTTCACTTGCTGTAGCAAAGACACTATATAAAGGCGGACTATATTTTTTATTAGAAGCGCGAGGCGAACGCGAGGCGCGAATTGCAAATTATCTAACAGAGGCTGGTGTTGTAGTCCCTGTATACAATGTAGCCGCTTTGCTAGCCTGTTTAAAGGAGTTTTTGGACGATTCTCAGGCATTTGATACAATAAGAGCGGCTATCGCAACACATAATCAGAAAAGGCCACGTGGGACTTTGTTTAAGAACATTGAACTGATGTTAGATATGAAAGCGCTAAAGTAAGAGACATACTAAAAGTTGTAGTATTTGCACTTAAAATATAGTTTAGTAAGTAAATTGTGCGGATGGTATTAGGATATAATCATGTAAACCATCGCTCATCTGAATATCTGTGATTGATATACTATAAATAGTTGAAGTAGTTTTTTCGACATTTATTTTGAATATTTCACCTGAAGAGGTTATTTTATAGTCCCCCTTAGTAAACAAGACAACCTTAATAGTTGTACTAGTTACAACACTAGACAAATTAAACTTAGCATTATCGTAATTTGAAATTCCCTTAAAATTAAGGCCTACAAGAGACATTGTAAATGAAATAGCATAGATACCATTCTCGATGCGCTCAGAATTTTTAGTAGAGATGCTAAGAGAAGTGCCATTAATGTTATCAATGCTAACAGACAATCTAAAGGGCGTATCAACATCTTTATCTGATATAACGCTATAGTTAACCTCGCAGGCGACACCTTTGTATGAAACTGTGAGTGTTTTAGCTCCTGGTGTCTGTGAATCAAAACCAGATACCATAGCACGATTTATGCTAAGCTCCTCATTTTTTTTGCTGTCATACCAAACAAGCATTTTTGCATTTGATAAATCAAGTTCCTCGTCTAAATCATATTGCGCTTTAAATGATCCTTCCGCGATGTCGAGTCTTATTGGATCTTTTGATGCGCAAGCCACAAACGATGTACTAACAAAAACCACAAGGAGTACAATTATTAAGTATTTAATACTATTCATTACAAACTAACTCCTCGCGTTTTATTAACTTGTCTGGCAGAACATAGTTTGTTGATTTGCTGGGTGTAGTATTGTCTGCACTTTTTGCAGCTTTTTTAGACCAATTAACTAAGTCCGTCAGACTAAAAGAACCATTTAAATCATAATCGGCAATATCAATGTTAGCGGATTTGTTTAGATATTGAATTGCGAGTTCATCTAAATCTAATTCGTCAAACACACCATCGTAATTGGCGTCGCCAGCTAACCAAATTAAATACTCTCTAACGATCACACCAGCTTTGTTAATAACACAAACTCTGCTACTAGGTGATATAACTTCTTCAAATTGATCCGATGGTTGTAACTCGCCTGTAGGTGTCTTTAAGATAATATCAAAGTACAATGGAGAACCCAGAGCACTCTTTAAATAGGCATAACTTAATGGCTCACTCGTTAATATTGTTTTATTGATATAATTTAGTTTAATGTGGGCTGATTCTGTGTATATTAAATTGTTTTCATTAGCCAAATTAGAAATAGTTACCAAAAATGAGGCAGATTTTCCACCTTTTGTCAATACAACTTCTTGGTTGCCTGGAATAAGAGGATTAAACGAAATTGAGAGGTTAGATAGTACACTTGAGTCAGAATATGTTGCTCTGTCACCATTGACGAATGTTATTTGTACTTCACCTCCTGCAAAACTTAAAGCTTCGCCATAGTTGTAAATGTTTTTGGCAGGCATTTTAGAAATAATGATAGAACTTGCATTGTTATTAACGACAACATTAAAAGTAGTTGTGACAATTATATTGGGTCTCACTGTGTCAATGTATGAGATTGTAATGATTTGAACACCCACTTTTTGAGGGTTGTAATTAGTGGTATATCCCACTTGATTTACACCTTGATTTGGGATTGATGTTTTTGTTCCATCAGCATATATACCGGTTACAAATATTGATAAATTAGCTCCGTATTTATATTCAGTTTGCGAAATACTGTCGATTGATAATGCGGACACAAAATTCTTTGCGATAAAGTTAATAGCAGGAAATGCAATTTTTAAAGGTGAGTATGTTATAACAATTGACTGGTTCTCGAGAGTGGTTGGATTATATTGGGGTTTGCATGTGAAATATTCCAAACTAAAGTCAATAGATTTAGTGACACCAGATCGCATTATAATAGTGAATGACAATTCAGGTGTAAAATTATACCCATAAGGAAACCAAATTGTATCAGTTACTAATTCTTTGAGTGATATGGATTCTTCTGCGTCAATAATCGTTATTGTAAAGTAATGTGAACCCGAAAATCCAATTTCAGCTCCGGAATATGTAAATGGTATATTGTGTGTGCCAAGGCCTAAAAGAGATACATCAAAAGTATAATCACTATCACTTGTTATATTTAAATTATCACCATATGCCATAGATGCCCATATTGTTATATTCAACGCATCCCCATAGATAATAGTATCATCATTTTCTACAAACACAGAGGTTATATAATTTAAAATTGTTATTGTAGTAGAAAACTCATGCCCAACGTATGAAACCCTGAATTCTTGAGGTTTTCCTATTAGAGTGGGTTGGTAACTTATCATATCCGTTGTAGGTGTAATTTCATATGCAGGAAATATAGAGTTAATTGGAGTTATTAAAAGTTTAATATCAACATATTCACCAAACATATATTGATTTTTGTTGCCAGTCAAGGCGCCTATAAATTCCTGTATTACTTTAGCATGTATTTCGATGGTTAGCAAAACATCGTATCCATTTCCAGAATCACTGAGAACGCACACCCTAATCTCTGGGCTGCACTCACTTAGTGTGGAATTAAAGTTATAAATCTCATACCATATGCCTTTATTTTCCAATAGTTCTAAGGAGACAGTTAATCCATTTACCATTGCATTAGCACTGATGTATGGCGTTATTGAAGAAACAAGGTATCTATAATCACCACTTTCATCCGCACCAGCTAGCAGCAAACTCACAGAGGGAGTCAACACACGAATGATTTTAGAGTCTGTAAACTGGATTTTTGTTGCCTCATCTATATACGATACAGACACAGTTTGATAACCAGTTTTGTTACTATTAAAACCACTAATTGTTGCGTGAGTTATAGAGATATCTAATACAGCGCCTGATTTCATAGTAGCATAAAAGAATCCTATATGTGTAAACGATGCCCAAAATTCATATTCATCATCGATGATATTTGCGTCAATTTTTGTCACAAAATCGCTGATTTTAACATTGTAAGTTAGTTCAAATAAATCGTTGAGGTATGAAAGGTTAACAGTTAGAGTAGTAATTCCCACTGAATATTTGTTATAACCACTCACAGTTGAATCATTAAGTTGCGAGACTAGTGTTGATCCTGAGGCGAGATGCCATTTAACAGAACCTGCGCCTGTTGAAAATTCATCGCCATACAAGAACTCGGATTTTGGGAATTCTTGAAATTCAACTGATAAGGCATAATCGACTATGCTAACATCAAATGTTAATAAAAAATCAAAATAGCGGATAGTAACTGTTGATTTGCTTGATAAAACTGATGAATTAAAACCTTCTACTATTAATGCTGGCAAATCGGTTAATGTGTTTGTTATATCACCATAAACAGTTGTTATTTTAATGAATCCGCCTTGTAGGTCTAATTGTTCACTATATTTATATACACTTTTTGTTGGTTTAACAACCCATTCAAGAGCAGTTATAGTATTAGAGATAGCAACAGTACAGGTAGCGCTTAAAATAATGTTTAGTGATGGGTCTATATACCATATAGTGACACTAGCAACACCTGTTTTGTCTTTAGCGGTCAAAACACCAGCAGTTGAAATTTCGCATAAACTAGTATCAGAAATTTCCCAGGTAATTAGTTCTAAATTAACGCGCGCGCCTAGAGGTGTGATATTATACCCCAAATTTATCTGAGAGCCTACAATTAGCGCATAACTATTCGAATTAAACGATATTGAGGATGGTGGTGTTAAAATTGCAACCTCGATAGGTGTTGAATCAGAGACACCGCTTTGTAAGGACTCAACAGAAATCATTGCGATGCCAACCCCTACAGCAACAACAACGCCATAATTATTTACGACAGCTACTAATTCATTTGAAGAAGAATATGAAAGTGCTTTATATGTAGGATTAGCCGGCAAAAACTCAACATTTGATGTTACAGTAGATCCTGGTTCTACCAAATTTGATGATAGTGAAATATTTACAGCGGATACTTCTATATATGAATTGTAAATAAGGTTTGGGATTGGTTCATTAGTTGCATAGGAGTCATTTCCATTACCGACGAACAAAACACTCCCATCTACCCTTAAGAAGATACCATGGCGTTCACCAGCCGCTATTGAAATTATATCCATTAATTGAGTTGTTTCACACTGCCCGTAACTATTGCCGCCTATAGCTAAAACTCTTCCTTCATGAGTTAAACCATAAAGGAAGTCAGCGCCTGCGGAGATTCTTTCAATAGAATTCCAATTCTTAAGAGTTTCACTGTTGGTTAGAGAGCCTGCAATCAATATACGTCCAGTTAGTGTCAGGCCTACAGTAAATGCAGCCCCTGCAGATATTGCTTTAACATCGCGCCAGTCTGAGGTGTTCAGTTTATCGCCTGTTTCACCGGCAGTGACAACTGTACCATCTTTTTTGAGGCCTACGATATGGCGTGCGCCAGCCGCTATTGCTATTATATCAGACCATGATGAGATAGAAGTCTGTCCTTTGTTGTTTAATCCAACAGCCACTACACTGCCATCGCTCTTTAAACCATATGATGTATAATGGCCAGCTGCAATGTCAACAATTCCTTCCCAATCACTAGTATTAATTTCATCATAGCTGTTTGAGCCAGTAGCATATACAGTCAAATCATTTCTTAATACTAAGGTATGAGTTAGCCCAGCTGCGATTTTAGAAGCGCTATATAATGGATTTGTAATATCCCATTGACCTACTGTCAATGGAGTTGTGATTGCAATAGATCCATCTATCCTAATCCCTGCTGACAGACGAGCCCCCGCATAAACAGAGGGTGTAGATTCAAGAGCAGTAGCTAGTACATCATCCCAATCAAGGTTAAAAGTTGAAATTTCAAGCTCAAAGAGGTGAGTGGATTTATCTGCATCTATAACTGACAAGACTGCTTTTTTAGGAGTTAAATTTTTGTCTATTAGTCCTTGTGAAAATATTGAAAAGACTAATTGACCTTTGTTGTTTATAACAAAAGGTGAGTGAAAAGTTGAATCACCTAGGTTGTATGAATTATACAAAGCGAGGCGGTTCAAATTGTTGGTAGCGACAATTTGATTTGTAGATGTTTTTAGATCAATAGATATGCTTAAAATTGATTCGAGATCTATAGGGTTTTTTATGTTCATATATACGCTTACACCACTAAAAGTAGTATTAACGAATTGTGGATTTTGCAATTCAATTTTATCATCAAAATAGTTGCTGTCTACAATGTCTTGAGAATTTAATTTTACTATAAAATCAATGCTACCATCATCTATCGAAATAGTTTCGATTATAATTCCACTATTAGATCCATCAACAAAATGCAGAGAATTATAATCGTAGTTAGATGCACCTGTCTGTTTTCCTATACTAGAGAAATATGGATTTGTAGGCGAGAGTGCTGCATAAACCAAATCCGCTCTGCTTTTGTTGTATGTGGTTCCTGTTGCAACAGATGGTCTGAATATATATACTTCATCTGGATTACTAGAGTCCCTGTATTTAGCGTATAAATTGCCTTCTTTAGCGTTTGTGTTTATTCTATAGACAATAAGTCCCGTCCCAGACAAACCAGCATCGTAGGGCGCTGATACCTCTGGATTTCGGTATTCCGCCATAAAATATTCATTTGCTCTACTAGTAGGTATTTTAATTGCTATGGGATCTGAATTGGATGCTGTTGTAACTGGTTTTAGACTGTATACACCTGAGTTTGAGATGGTAATGATGCTAGATCCGTCTATACCACCAAAGTAGGTATCCCTTGTATAAACAAGAGGATATTGGGGTGTATCAAGGTTTGTAGCCATTAGATCCCAATTTCCGACTGGCACAAAATCGCTTGTGCTATGGTATAGATCGGGAGCTCCTAAAACATGTCCAAACTCATGGCATACCACACCATAGGTAAAGTCGCTCACAAAATTAAATGTGTACTTGGCTACGTCCAAATCATTTATTTTTGGTGGGGTAATTCCAACTGATTCTGTGATGAGCTCTAAGTTCCAGGCATGTGGCCATAGGAGTCCGCCGTGTACGTTATTATCAGCGCCTGATAAAATAAAACTCACTGAATCAATATTTCCATCATCATCTAGATCCAGGTCATAATCATCAAAATTAGCAAATTTTGTTTTGGCAGAGTTTACCGCATCTGTCAATAGTTGTGCTTCTCTTAGAGTTCTGGTAACGGAGCTAGTTACGGCATAATAGGAGCGTTGATAACCATTTTGATAGATATAACTTATGCTGCCACCAGAATTAGGGAGGAGACTTTCTACCTCAATATATCCATTTGAAATATCTGAGTAATAATCTAGCATCGAGTTATCGATTCCGTTGAGTCTAGATGCTACTATTGTATCAGCTGATGCTGATAATTCGTTTTTTAATCCTGTCTCACCTGCGAATGATATAAATATAACCAAATTTTTTATTATAAGTTTCTCGCTTGTATTAGTAACAGAACTAGTGTCATCAGAGTTTTTCAAGTTTTCTAATATACTAGGCGCTTTATCATCTGCAAATTCGTATGCAAACTCGGCATTTTTTGCTACATTAATATCATTTCGAGTTATTTTGTTAATTCTTGCAATCTCCCATTTAGTAGCGCCCTGCACATCCACCCCAGATGATACGACTTTTCCATCATTGTTTAGTGTTGCGTAGTATATACCAGTTGATTCTTTTAAAAGCACAAACCCATTAATATCATGATAGTACTGAAAATTAGATTCGCCACTTTGCAAGATTTCATAATGAGATCCATTAATAGTAAATGAGCGTTCATATGTGTAAGTGCCGAATTCTGAATTGCCAATGTCAAAATCTAGAAATTGCGAACTAAAGAATACGATAAAAATAATTATTAATAAAAAGATTAATATTTGTAGTAATAGAGTTCTTTTGCACATGTTAACCTTAAAAATGGTTTAAGGGTTGATAAAGCATTAGGGGGGGATTCCCCCCTAATGACTTGTTTTAAGCTACAATATCAATAGCTATTACGATACGAGATGCAGCAAAGCTCTCTGTAAATGGATCAAACTCAACGACCAATGTATATCTGCGCCCAACTATGCTGGTGTCAATGGCGGATATGTTATCAATAGTTTGTCCAAAGGTCATTATATTGTATTTGGGACTGAATGTCCAACCTCCACCAACTCGTGCTGTTTGATAAACTTTAGCACTTTGCCATGGCAATGTATAAGTTAGGGTAGCAGTATATGCTGGGACATTGGTTAGTCCAATCCCTATGCCGCCTAATAACGGTTCACCACCTGTGTATGAAGGTCTATATAGAGTTACTTGCATCAATGGCAATGCCGTGACATCAAATTTCGTATTAGCTTTTAGAGAAATTATGATTGATTCCTCCTGAATACGATGGGCATCTGTTTCGCCTGTAATTGTGCTGTTTAAGAATCTAATATTGCTATTAGTCCAATCAACAGTGCCATCTATTTGCGATTTTGCTATCATTTTATTTGGATACTTCCAAATTGTAGTGTTGAGATTTGGTTTAAAGGCTCTAAAAGCCTTGTCATAATCTGGATTGTAAATGTAGGCTACTTGTTTTTTAGGATTATCCTCATCCCTATTTTGTTCATTGGTAAATAAATCAGATCGCCATGTGTAGGAAATAAGTGTTGTGTAATATGAAACAAAATATATTCTGCCAGCGGTTTCCTCATATATAGCAGGATATGCTCTCACAGCATCGGTTTGCCATTCGACGTAACCAACATCACGGTAACTTGCTGTATAATCGGCTAAAGTGCCAGGGTTAGATGAGGGAGATATTTCATTAGCTGCAACAGCTGCATTGCCACTTCTTCTGATAGAGGTTTGTGCATTATAATCAGCACCCTCATTCGAATTGAAAATAGCAAGTTCACCATTTGTAAGTTTATATGTTACTGGTATATCATCACTAACAGTGCCTCCTGCAAAGAGTTGCTTATAAGTTGTAGGCAATGTGAATGTTCTATCTTTATAAAGTGTTATAACCGAAGGAATTGTTTGGTTAACTTGTGGGTTAGTGTTTACCATAAACGCCCACTTAATTTGCTGTCCGCCCTTGCCTCCTAGTGTTAGTATGGCATATTGGACAGAGTCAACCGCGGTGAAATCAACATCATCAAAACTCCATTTATTGTAACTATTATAGTAGGTGCCACCACCCGAGATATTATCAAACACATAAGTTTGGTTAGCTTGTCCGTTGAAAGTGATAGTATATTTTGCGTTAGACACACCCTCGGTGCTTTGGCTCAATCCAACGTTTTGGGACTTTGTCATTGAAGTGTTTTCGTGTGGCAGGAGTATTATTTGCTCTATTGAGTATGATCTAGTGCTCTCATCGAATACAATATCATTCTCTAAATTCCAAGGTGTTACACTAAATGAGAACGCAAAACTTTGATAATCCATATCTATTGAGAATGAATTTGTTAAGGTTGGTCTGTCATAGTAAATATGCGCAAAATTGTTGTCAGCATTAAGCCAGAACAAATCGACTACGTAATTTTCATATTCATTAAGTCTTGAAATTTCGAAGACATCATAGCGCGATGAGACATACAATTTCACTTTATCAGGTAGAGGAATACCACCCATTGTGATGAATGTATATGGGTTGGTTATGTGGTAGTTATAATAACTATCTGACCCCTCAGATGTTCTCTCAATTAGTCCTGTGGTTGTTATATTATGTTCAGCAACAAGCCAGTCAATATAGTCAAGATATTCACCATATTGAGGGCTCGACTCGTTAGTGACATAAGCCATAATACCTTTAATATATTGTTCTTCAGATGTGAAAGTTATTTTTGCAACTTGTCTACCAGCAGATCCCATGCTGAATCCAGGAATAGTTATAACAAACCTAACATCACCTCCTTTATAAGTTAGTGATCTAGAAACATCGAGACTAAATAACATTTTAAGGTTCCTGTCTTCATCTTGTAAATATTGTGCAAAAGTGCCTGTAATTTTATCAGCTGTTTGATTCATTAAAACCGTGATAGGGTCACCTTCAATAGTGTTTATATTTACATAAATATTATCATTATCCGAAAACAAAGATTTGCCTACTGATTGAGAAAGATCACCATCGTTTATAAAGTCATATGGTTTTAGAGAATTATTGTTTTTAATGTATCCAGCTTGAATCAAAATATCTTTAAAATCTGAGCTAACTGTACGATTAAGTACTTTCACATCGTATGTTACATCTTGCAAGAAGGTGCCACTTGGAGTAGAAACGGTTGCAGTAGCAAAATATGCAATGCCACCTCTGTATATAATTTTTATTCCCGAATCGGTCCATTTAACTTTTAGTTTAGTGTTTTCAGCATTATTAGTCGAGAATGTTCCGTTGTTAACGTAAACAGCTCCGTCACTAATATATGCAGGTGCAAAACTAGTATTGCCGCTTTGTGGAAAGAATTCACTAGTCGTCTTAGTTTTGAATGGATCAATAATAAAGCCTTTTTGAGTATCACTTATGACGCCATATCTGCCATCATCAATATAATTTTGAATATCAGCATCATCAAACAAGGTTGTTATAGTTCTATTGATCCAGGTAATAGGAATGATTATTCTTTGTATACCACCCTTCTCGTCTCCTATATCCGCATAAAGTCGAGTGATTCCGCCCGCATAGGTGATATTTCCAAGCTTCTTGTCTCCTTCAAAAATGGTACCAATGTCATCTCGGTTATAAGTTACATTCATTTGGTAGTCGCCGCTTGCAGTGGTTATTTTTACACTAGAAACAGTACCAGTACCTTGAGGTGATGAGGGAAATTGTGGATCTATACCATATGGATCTACAATCTGCGGATCAAGGCCAGATACATATGTCATATTTAGTATGGTGGTTGTTATTGTAATCTTAAAATATGTGTCTTTGGGTACATATTTGTTATCTTCTCCAATCTTAAATGTTAGTTCCGCTACTATGGTACGCCCTGTGTATAAGTTCTTCAAATTAGTTGGATATCCTGTCTGCGTATCGTATATATTATAATTACTTTGACTTAGAATATAGTCATAACTGTTATCACCTGCTGTAACTGCTATTTTTTCGAAATAGTTGAAATTACCATCATCAAAATTTTCGGTATAAGGTGTTTTATATGGATTTATAATTAAATCTGCTGACCCAGTCAAAACACCATCAATATTTGAAACAGAGAGGGATTTTTCAGTACCATCTTTATATGTCCCTAATAAAGATTTTATTGTTCTATTTACAACTGTAACATCTAATTCGAGAGATTGTTCAGCCGTACGCACTAGATTCCCTGCGCTATCTTGATATTCATAATATATAGTAACTACAGTTGCAGCGTTATCTAATAGAGTAAATGTGCCACCTGCTAGTGTCATAGCTTGCCATGTTCTAGCAGGATTCCAATCTATATTAACTACAACTGGGCTATCACTCCCTTTAAAGTGAGCTAGCATTTTTGCGGGCAATCCATCTGAATCACCATTTGCAATCATTGGAATGCCTACCATTGGATCGATTAAAAGCCCTGTTAATTTGTTTTGAGCATCCTTTTGAAGCATGCTACTAGTGTCTTCAGTTCTTACTTCTATATAATCTAATACTGTAGGTTTGATTAAAATATTTACAGGAACCTCTTGACTAGTTAACTCATTATTATTATTTGATATGATAGCCTTAACTGTATAAACGCCACCAGCATGATTGTAGATAATATTTTCAAGCCCTTCCCATCCATCAATTTTCATGCTGAGCTGACGCCCATTTTGGAATAGTATGGTGATAGGTTCATTTTTAATTGAATCAAAATCAATGCGCGAATATACATTACCCGCAGGAGGATTTAGAATTCCAGTAGCAAGCCCAGACTCTAAATGTATTTTAGCTGAGAATTGTTGTCTTGATTCTACTATAAGTGGTGTCTTATCAGAGCCCTTGAATATATCGAATAACAAAACATTTTGTGTTAAACCTATACCAAAATTCATTTCGCCAGACTCATAAGTTATACCAGATAATACTTGATCTGCTGTTAATCCTGATAACAGGTCTGGTAAAAGAATGTCTAACCCGGAAGCGGTGAGCTGGCGTCCTTGTGAAGTTGTTATGTAAAATACAAGTGAATTATAACCAGGGAAGATAGCATTTAGCAATTGTTCTTCAATGTCTTTATAAGGATCTATAGTACCAATGAAATCATCTTTTACTAAAATGTTATCACTAAGACCAATAGTGACGCTGCCACTTTGCGTTGTATAAGTTAAAGAGGAGAGCGTCTCTGGAATTACATTTATACTAAGTGTCCTTTGAATGTATCCAAAAGATAGAGTCCCTATTTTTATAGTGATGTTAATCTTAGTAACATCTAAGTAGTTAAGTGCATCCAAGGTTAGAACATCATTATTTTTATCATAGAAATCCATACCTGTATAATATATAGGTGTGGTAATCTCGCCATTTTGCTCATTTTGTGAATAACTAATTTTAGCTTTTGTTGGGAAACTACTAAAGCTATCGAATGTGTAAATAGAGAAATTACTCATATCTATTTCGTCATCATTATCATCAAAATATAATATAGGTTCAGTAACAGTTATAGGTTTAGCGTTTATAAACTTAACTTCGATAGGGTCTACAGTCTTATCTCTAGCATTAGGTGTTATAGAACCAATCACTTCTGATTTTTCGTACCAGCCATCAGCATCAAATTTAAATGTGACTGGTACAGTAGAGACTTTAGCATAAAGATCATCAGAAAGATTTTCATTAAAGATAGCGGTGAGTTTAGAAGGCAATTCCTCCGATAGAGGATCTATGGTATACGTGCCAGATTTAATTTCTTTAAACCCAGTGATAGTTAGATCGTATAAGTATGGAGCCAGATCAAAGCGAAGCCATTGCATCCAATTGTTAGCACCTTTAATTTGGACATAGATATGTGTAATGCCTGTTTTATTTATACTCAGTCCAAAAGATGCTAATTGTTGATCAGCCAAAATAGTCTTATCAATTTGTGTTAAATCAACATCACCATAATACCAATCTACAATTTTGAAATATTCAGTAGAAGCATGAACCGAACCATTAGCATTGCCATTGGCATATATAATACCTCCTGTAATTTTTGTTATAAGATAGTCTATGCTGCCTTCAACTGTACTATCTTCATCTGATAAAAATTGGTTTACATAGACACCATCTTCTAGGGCAAAATCAATTATTTCAGTGACTTTTACTTCAAGTTTTACATTGTTAATTAGAGCAACACCAACAACAGGATCATTGAGTAAATAACCTAGATAATACGTCGATCGATCTGTAAAAGAAGGGTTCACAAAACTAACACCACCATAACAGGTTATCCCTTCTATAGAAGATTCATCTTTGGTTTCAATCGGATTAGAGGAGGCGAACTTAGTAGAGTCTATAATATATTTAACAGAAGATTCATATTGAGTATTGCCAGCACCCGTGTCAAATAATATTTGCTCAGCACCTTCTAATTTTGGTGAATCGTATGGTTGAATAACAAGGTTGATTGCGTTAAATGGATCACGTCTATAGACCTTGTATATAACGTCCATTCGTTGTATTTCGCGTTTGGTGTTACTAGCATCTTTAGTGTAAATTATCATGGGCGCAATGTAATATTTATATGCACCTAATTCGTCAATTTGTTGTGGGTCGACTTCAAAATTATATGAAATGTTAAGATTGCTAGTATCAATTACAAAATCATCATCTTTTTTAAGTTTAATATTCCCTGATTCTGTATTAACGTAGTATGCATCTATTTGATCAGGAACATACAGTGCCTCGTCAGCTTTAAATGGAATGTATGCATCATAATAGCCCTGTTCGGCTTGAGTGATTTGAATAGTAGTTTCTTTAAACAATCTCGACATGATAACGAAAGTAACTCTCAAGCGTTGTTCGCCACCAAAGTTATCGTGAACTGTATAGTAAACGTTGAAATTTTGAGTCTTCTTATTTGGATCAAAAACCGACAAAGGATCAAAATTATCTAAGGAAGATGTATCAACTTGAGAGACAGCCCAGTGAACTTTAGCCGGTTCTGAATTATTACCATCATTATAACTAGCAGTTAGTGTTTTAAATGATTGAGCTACTGCTATTGGATCATCAAGTATAGCAGAATCGAATTCGAAAGAGGCGTTTTCTATTTTGATATTATGTCCTGAATAAGTGGATTCAGCCGTGAATTCAGTTATAGTACGATTCATTACATTAATAGGAAGCAGTACTTCTGCATATATAGAGTCAGCGAGTGTGCCGTCTATTCTATAGCGTAGTTTAAGGTAAGCGGTTCCACCAGAATAAGTGAGTCCTGATTTATCAATACTCCACTCAAGATCATTAAAGATCATGCGTTTGTAGATATAAGAGCGCACTCCATCCTCTACTTCCTCTGACTGATTGTTGCCAAATTTTTTCGTAAAGTATTGGAGGGCACCAGTCCCTTTGTTTTGATAACTATCTTTGAATGTGTATTCAAACAAGGAAGGTAAAAGTGCGATATAAGACGCCTCATTGAATTTTGTTGGATCTATTGTAGTTAAATCAATGGTGTCGTATTTTTTACCAACCTCATAAGTCCCATCAAACAGATTATTAATGTGGTCTATATTATTTTCAGTCACTAAATAGTTTTTGGTTTTCAAAATACTATCAACAAAATTAACAGGGTCTAATGAAGAGTCTTCTTCATAACCAGAATCATCTAGAGTGATTACAGGTTTTGTAGGATCAATTATTCTACGACCGCCTTCAAGAGTTGCTTTAATTTTGGTAATAGTGCCATCGGCGCTCTTTCCAAAGGTTTCATTTGCACAGTAACCGCGGATGTAATAAACAATGTCTGTGTCAGACACAACAAATTTGACCTCGCTCATATCCCATGAAACTTGTACGCCAGTTGAATCCGATGAGTCTCCGTCAGCAAAGTAAGCATAATTTCTAGTAGGCAGGATGTCAAGGACAGATGCAACGGTGTAACTTCCGTCTGCTTGTAGATTGTGTCTTGACGAGCCTACTGAAGCAGCCCATGTTCCACCGTATGCCGTAAAGTCGGCTGGATTATATGGATCGTGGAAAACAATCTCATTTGGAGGTGTTCTCATCTCCACATACATCGACCCACCTTCCTCAGGATCCCAGGCATGAAAGAATGAATTTGCATCTAGTGGCAATACTCTTTTGAGTTTTATGCCTGAGTTGTTTATATCGAGTTCCATAAACCAATCATTCTTAGGAGACAGCTCATTAATAAGCGTCTGTTCTAGGATTTTTTCTGTTGCGTTTGAACTTTGAGTTTTGTATTTGAAATCTATTGTTATAGGTGTAACAAATCTAGGAGTAACAATTTGTTGATTTCCATTATAGAAGCGACGATCCGAATAATTGTATGTTAAAACCTGGCCATCCTCGTTGTAGAATTGTTCGTCGCCATTAGCACTGTATTGTCTGTCATAATAACCATAAACATCTCGAATGTACAGGGTTGATAGCAAGGTTTTTGTAATAACACCTTGATCAGACTTGGTGTATTTATAGTCAGAAATTACTAGATATGAGTTGACAGTGTCTTTTGCAATCCAACGTTTAATCATATCATAAGTTGATTTGTATTTATCTATTACACTTCCATCTTCATTAAATCTTACTAAATCAGCACGCAATTCAGTAGCATTTGCCTCCCAACCATTACTAGAGTCATAAATTTCCTCAGGATGACCCTCAGGAGCTACGTAGGATGCGCCATTAATAAAGAGAATAATTCTGTCAATAATCGTTAATGAATTAGCATTTAAAACTATTTTAGCATATGCGGATAAATCGTGATAATCAAATTCTCTTGCATACCCGCTTAATATGTTATAATTGTCATCCTCTTCTGGCTCGGGAATGTTAGTGTTATCAATATCTGAAGAAAGGCTTAATAACTGATCTTCAGGAGACAAGGCACCCTCTGAATTGAGTAGCTCTGCTACATTTTCAAGATATACATCATCAGATAAAGCAGTCGGAATTTTATCAGCAGAAATTAAGTTGTTTCCTACAAGGTCAGTTTCTGCATACCACGAGTATGGGGATATAAATGGTAGTGCATGCGAGAATATTCTACTAAATTGACCAATGAGATCGTCTAACCAGTTTGTGCCAGCGATTTGCAGCAAATCAATTATAATTGATGGAATAGGAAGACTGCCATCCTCTGCGCCAGTTAAGAGCATATTCATAACATAAGATATAAAACCGCCAGGCATTTTTGCGCCAGCTGCGAGGTAACTTAATTTAAAATCATCTTGAGTTTCGTACATATAGTCGTATACGTACTGGCTCTTATCTTCGTCAAACACACCCTTATAGCGCATGATTTCTTCGTTATCACCATCTGTTGGTATATTTTCAGGTTCTTTTACAATATCGATTAATGCTACTCTACTATCAGGAGAAATTGAAACACACCCGATCATAGGCAGCACTATATTAGTAATCATAGCTATCATGTCATTCACAAAATCAGCATCTAACCAGGCTTCAACGTATGAAATGTTGTTGCTCTTATCGTATGCACCATTCATGTATCCTTCTATATAATTAATATATGGAGCATATATCATCTGTGATTTATAATCATTCCAATAGTCTGCGCTAAAAGTAGCAATAGGTTTTGTACCATTTTCGTCTTTGTTCTCATGTGTATTGCTGAGTGTGGGCATAAGTTGATTGAGTAGTGAATTTGCAAATGATCCAGCTGTAAAATGATTGGCGAGTTGCTGTTGAGTGAGTTGAGAACCAGCTCCTGTAACGTCGCGCACTAGCGCATCTAACCATTGGTAAGATGTTTGTGGGAATGGATAGCCATTTATCAATGTGGGGTCTGTGTAGCCTGGGTCTGTTGAGGAGGCGACGCCCACGCCCGCATCTAGCATATCAGCGCCGAGGCGTATGCGAATGCCCTGAATTAATCCTGAGCTAGAAGATTCAAAACTAGTCCAATGAGGTGGGCGCTTTTTTAATGTTATAGTACCAACATTTGCATTCAGACTAGTTGAATGCATTGTATAAGAGTCATCTATATCAATATTTGTATATATTGAAGATCTAAATCTCAGTTTGTATGCGACTTCTAGTGCTAGATTAGTTATTGTAAAACCACCATTTGAAAACAAATTATCTTCACCACCATTGCTATCTGAGAAATAATTTCTTGGTGTAAAATTATTGATTATTTCAGAGTCAGACATGCTCCAGTTGTGGTAATAGGCCCATTTGACAGTTTCATCCTGCTTATCAGGCCATAGAGTTTCCTTATATTCAGTCCCATCGTAGGCTGCGTATTTTGTTATTGTATGCCATTCGCCATCGCCAGCGGTGGATGTCTGAAGCCATAGCTCAACGCCACTAGTTACTTGAATAAAATTAGAATCCTTAATTGCTACTACAATTTTGCCAGATCCAGGATATCTGCGAACTTCGTATATAAAAGCTACTTCTTTAGGTTTATCATCTTCGATAATATAATGATAATGCAAGTAATGTGTAGTGCCCTGGACATTTGTTTTAATTTTGTATAAATTGTATTCCTTTTCACCCGGTTTTGGTGTGTTATAAATACTCTCAAGATTGGATAAAAACTTTTTATAGCTTGCAAGCCCTATGTCTTTAAAAACAAGATACGAAGTACTATCGTTCATATAGTAACCTTCTACATTATCTAGTGTAGAAGGGAACAAATATAACATATCATTTGAAGATAACTTATGTTTATTAAATACAGTTTCATAGTTTTTATTAGTATCAGATTCAGAAATCAAACTCCCATAAGGTGAATTGTTAATTAAATTTTCATCACTAAATGTCTGAAGATAACCTGTTATAGAACCTTTTGCATTAATATCTTGTTCGAAATCAACTATATAAGGATTGGAAGAATTACGCCCTCGTTCTAGATAAATAGTGGATGTGAGTGTAAATGTCTGATTAGAATCAGAATTTTTTGCTTCGCATTTAACTTGTTGCTCAATCCCTTCTAGCTTTTGAGGATCAGATATGGTTATAATATACCCTCCATTAGAAATTTGGACAAGTGGAATATTACCAACCGAGACAGTTCCAGTAATATTAGAAGCGCTTTCTGGGCCTTTATTACTAGGATTTGGAACAGAAACACTCCCCTTTATAATTATATCAGAAAAAACAAAGGTTGTGTGATTCTCCAATGTGTAATCTGCCCTAACTGCTGGAGCAGTAACGAAAGGATCGACTTGAATACGTTTTTTAGTTGATTCTTCCTGTGGCAAATTTAGTGGATTATAATTCGCGCATTCGATATCGATTAAATGAGAACCTATGGGGATATTGATTAGATAATATCTACCGCTTTCATCAGTTGTAGTGGAGTATGATTCTCTTTTTCCATATTCGTCATAGTCATTTGTGGAAATTGTAACAGTCGCGCCTTCTATTGGTGAGCCATTACTGTCTGTAACGACACCGTAAACACTATTATAACCATAATTACCACTAGATTTATAATCACCATCTCTTGATGGAATGAGATTTTGAAGTGTATACCATAATCTAGCTAACACAATACCATATGTCAAACCATCAATAAGTTCGCCTAGTTTAAATGGGTCACTAGCAGTCCCGCCTAGCAACATAGGCAAGAGGAGGTTTATTAGTTGTGTAAGCAGTCCTGACAAAATACTAATGCTGTCTGCTAACAAAGAATTCAAGAGTTCTTCCATGTGAATAACCAAGGCATTGCCCAGATATATCTTAATCAAATGGTCTGCTAAAAAGGCTGTAGCGGTCATAGCACTCCAATCACTCGAACTACTCCCATTATATATACCAGCTGGATTTGCAGAAGAAATTTGTGTTAATTGCTCGATCTTTATATTAAGCCTGTTTACTTGGTTTTTAGCTATATTGATGCGCAAACGTTTATATTCGTTTGTAAAATAGTGTGGTTTGAATGTATCGGTCGTTTTATTATCAACGAGGGGATCTATTAAAAAACCTAAATCAATACCAAGATCAAGCCCATTTAACAAACCTTTAATAACATCTGCTGGTGAGATAAGCGTTTCATTGCCTTTTTCAAAACCCGTATTTCCGTCGGTATAGCTATAGATAGGATCGATTTCAGAACCCGAAGAGTATGAATAACCTGGATAAAGAGGTCCCACACCACTATCGTTTACAATGTATCTGAGATCCCTTATATACCAATAGTCTGCACGCTTATCTATATAGATATATAAATCTTTTAGTTTAAGTGTATCTATGAGAGTGTTCATCAGTGTGCCGATATCAATAGGCAATGCCCCGCCATTTAAGAGATCAGAGAAAGTTGTAGCATTGAGATTAATACCAGTGAGAGCACCATATGTTGATATGACAACTTCAGTTGCTGGAACCTTGAAAACAGGGGAATCAGCCTTGCTACCAATTCCTAGTCTAAACATATCTTGTGGTACCGTTATTGATAAGTTGTTGCTATCTGCATCGAGTTTTATGCGGAATGCTAGGTTGTTCAGACCGTATGAAATATTAGTTGAGAGTCTGATGTCATTGATATCTGGCAAAACAAAACCAGTTAACAGACTCGATAAAATGCCGACATTAGGATTCAAAGAAATTTCGTTATTACCTAGGAGAATACGCAAAAGTGGTGCGTCTGTAGCCGTTAAGAGCTCTGACGCATTAGTATATCTTGTAAGTCCTGTTTCCTCTAGGTTAGATGGAGCAAGCAAGCTTGCAATATCTATGCCACCCTCATCGAGGATGCCTGATGTGAAGACATTTATTATGCCCATGAGATCAACACCATTAATTGCAGCCTTGAATAAACCCAGACCTTCCAGATCAACATAAACACTATTGTCTTTTGCAATATAATAGATTGACATAAAAGGATTGTCGTTATAGGAAAGAGCGAGTTTTAGTGTTGATTGTGTTAAGTCTGCTAGGTCTATATAGAGTTTAAGAGACAATGAAAATACTAAAACACTATCTTGCAGATCGAGATTGACTCCACCCTCTGGTATGCTTAGCATGTTCTCAATCATTGTTTCTAATGCTCTGATTTGAGGAGTTTTTTCGCCATCAGGTTTTTTTGTTCGAATTCGCAGTTCTAAATCAAGTGAGAGCCCCAATTTAGATAATACAGATATATCTTCGTATATGGATTCATCATTTATTACAATATTAGAGTCAATATTGGTTTTAAAATTAGAATAACCTCGTCTATAGTTGAATCCAATACGGAATGCCTGTTCATATGGTGTATCATCAGTTAGACGTAGCATGAGACCAGCAAGATCCTTAGCTTCAGTACCTTTTGTTGTTAAATAGCTTGAACTGAGTGTGCTGGCCAACGCGTTATATTCTTCAATTGTGATTTTGCGGAATGTTATATAATAACCAGTACGATCACTAACACCCCCTGGCAAAATCTGATAAACAGCGCTAATCAACAGGTTTTTGAAACCACTGTCTAGTGATATAAGAGAGTCGATTTCAGATGGCCATGTGCTCTTTAAATTAAGGGTTGTTAATTGTTTTTCTTTTTCAGATAAACTAATTTCAGCAAGAGTCAGTGGCGCTGATGACTTGTTTTTTGTATCTAAAACGACCAAAGCCGCTGTGTCATTAGAATAGAATGCAAATATTCCACTTACTACAGTAGAGAGGTCCTCTTGCTTTTCAAAGTTAATAAATTCGGTTTTATCTAGTTCATCACTTGCAAACCCTATTTGTAGATTGTTGAATTCAGGAAGTGTGAAAGACTCCATTCCAGCTATACCAGCAATCAAGTTAAAAGCCAGCGTACCAGTAATTGCAAGAGACAATTCACGTCTTGACGCTGTCAAAAGAAGTAGTGGAACACCTATAGGATAATCTTTTAAGTTAATAATACCAGCTAGTCCCACATCCTCTGCGTTATTTGGATTGCTGTTATTAGCTGTCGAATCAGGTATCATACTCCCAAGTAAATCTTTTAGCAAACCACCAATTTTCATGCCTTCTAATTTGATTGACAAGTCGTTTAGCAACCCTGATAAATCGGCGTAAATTGTGCCCCTTTCAGAACCATAACTAAGTGCGCCGATGTAGGTAATAAGGGCCATAGTACGACCATTGTAAGTTATTTCAAGTTGAAGTCTTAAATTTTCAAGAGCCGAAAAATCGATAAACATTTTAAGTGAAATGCCTACTACGATATTAATGTCTTCGCTGGGTTGAAGCGCTATTTTAATAGCGGATAGAGTCGATAGCAAAGAATCATTATTAGTATTAAGCATGTTAAGTAGTGAAGATGTTAATGGTGATAAATCAAATAAGCCACCCAAAGTATCATCTATTGTTAATTCAAAATAAAGTTCAAAATCCCATTTAAAGTCCTCTAATTTATTGAAGGCATCAAAGAATTCATCTGTAGCAGCACGATCACCATTAAACTTGTTTAGGAATATATCTTCCCTGTTAAGTCTAATATTAAGATTTGTTATGCCTAGATAAATATTGAACATGTTCGTAATGTTTATAATAGACACAGAAAACATGTCTGTACCTACTGGTGCTATCTTAATCATTACATCTAGTTTGGATGCGGAAAATTTGCCAAACTCATCTCGTTTATTTGTAGTTACGTGTTTAGTTAAGGTATATACGCCATCTCTGCCTACCAAAGTGTATTCGTATGCCATAATAGTCTGAGCATATTCAAACATAGCCGTATTTATGTCGGAAATAGAGGCATCAGGGATTCGATAGAGTATAAATGCAGAATCTTGACTGAGCAGTGAGTCGTAGAATCTAAATGCTGCTAGTTGATTTAAATTATCTTTTTGTGGTACAACTAAAGTTTCGTCTATCTCTGCAATGTATCCGTTTATTCCACTTAAATCCGACTTATCCCAAGTGGTATTATCAATCGTCGCTTTGTGTAATAGCCCCAATGAGAGTGTGCCTTGTGTTAAAATAGGATTTTCTTTGCTCTTTTCGACGAGGAAAGCGACAATTTGGATCATTTGATTGCTAGGATAAACACTGACTGCACAAGCAAAATGATCTTCACCAACAGTATAATTAAATATATAAAGCGTATAACTGCCAACTATAGTTTTCTTCTTATCGTTTCCATAAAGATAAATATCTTCTTTAACTAAACTAGTTCCACTGGCCTCAATAACCGAAATTAGATTGTCAGGTGATGCGCTAGACCAAAGCACCATGAATCCCTCATAACTATCGTAATCAAGATTGAAAGCACCTACTTTGTTGCCATATGAAGTAGTGAGGAATGTTGGAATATTTACATTTGATATTTGACCTGGAATTGTCTCACTATAAGTCATATTGTTTGTTACAGCGCCAAATAGATACTGTGTTTCATCTAAAGACATTTGATTATCAAGTGACAAATCCATGCGAAGAGCGTTTTGCATAAAGTCAACAGATAGCGCAACGCGCCCGACTTCATCGAAAGGGAAACCTAGCAATTGATTTAGTAGCGTTTGAATAATTGAGTTGGCAACAACTACAACAATTTGACCCTTGACTATAACAATGCTGTCGAGCAAACTAGCCCACCAAGCATCATTAGTATCTTCTGTTCCAAATTTTTCGTCATCATCTTCATCACCTCCAGCTTCTTCTCCTCCATCACCTTCTTGATTTTGTGCAGGAGATACACTCTCGCTTGATGAGTTAAGGAGATTCAGAATATTTATATTTAAAAACTTAACGAGCGAGTCAGATGTGAGAACAAATCCATCACCAATGGCAGGGATTTGTACGTAAATCTGAGGGTTAATACCGGTAATTGGCATACCATTGTAATCTGTTAAGTTCATAAAGTATAACTGAATTCCTACATTACCTTCAGAATCTATAAGTTCCGCCATGATATCCATTTTAAGGTTTGAAATATTACCAATATCAACAGAAGCTGTTAATTTAAGAGTAATATCACCTTTCATGTCATCTAAAACTTGAATAAAGAAAGCAGTAGTTTCATCTAATTCTAATGAGAACAAGGCACTCCAGTCGAGAATGAGTTGTCTAAATTCCCAACCCAGAACAATATCAATACCAACGGTAACAGACAAGGCAGACAAATCGAAGTTGTTTATGTCAAGCAAGAAATAATCAATATAAGAAGAACCAACTTCATCCTCCTGCCCTGCTACTTCTAGGTAGAAAGCCATATATCGTTCAGGTTGAATTGAAAGCTCTGTGTCGTGCAAGAGTGATAGGGTAATATCATAACCAGCAGCTGGTAATAAAATTCCACCTATTTCATGGTTAGGATTTTGGTATTTAAATATGTTGAATTGGATACTAAATGTTTTAGGATTACCATTATTATCTTGTTCCCCATAGTAAACGCCCAGCCCTGCGCCATCGACAATTTCATTAAAGATAATGTCAAAATCAATTTGATCAAGTGGAGATCCGATCATTGTACCCAATGTGTCCATAACTGCTATCAAAAGTTCATTAGTAATTAAAATACTAAAGGCTTCGGATGTGAGTTTAATAGAAGATTCTAAATTTTTACCGGCAGTAGCATCTTCATTTAACAACTGGCCCAGATCATTAAGGGCGCGTGCCATTGCGTTTTGTGGTTGATCTATAATAGGTGTTTCATCAGTGGCTCTCAGTATATCGGTGATCATTTCGGTTAGGTTAAGATCAGCTAATCTAATCTTAATTTCACTATCAAATATGATCGCCTTAACGTATGCTATGTCATTTAGGAAGTATACTTCAATCACGTTCTGTTTAAACATTGGGTCTTCTTTGTCCCATTCGGGATTGGTTCTATCATATATACCATAAGATATAATTAATCTAACAGTTATGCCTTTTTTTGCTTGCTCACGATCACGAGAAGTTAGTGCTCGCAAATCAACACCCAGCTCAGCGCTTATATCAAATTTCAGCTGTTCAGATCCACTAAACTCAATATCCGTTTGCAGTTCAGCGGTTAGGCCAAGCATTGATAATATAGATGATATAGAATCACCAGCTGCCACACGACCATCATTTAAATCTACAGCTAGAGAAACATTAAGGTTTGTATATACAGTTAACTTGTTATAATTTGTGTATTGTGAACGTTCAGCTTCACTGATTAAAGGAGTGATAGAACTATATGTGCCAGTAGGAGTTGGATAATATACTTCGTTATAGATGTTGGCTCTCAGTTTACTAGTTATAATAGAGAATCTTAAAGACAAGCTACCAGGCTCATTTAGCTCATCAGCTAATAATCCGGTTAGAGCGGCTCTTATATTAATAGAGAGATCAGGATCAACTCCTATAGATACTTCAGGATCCGCTACTCCATCTACATAGGACATAATATCTAGTCCAAGTATAGTGAGAGCCATAAACAAGACATCCTTGCCTAGTGTTACTAATAGACCATCATTGATACTCATAACCATGATGATCTTGCAATATGCAGCAGTCATGAGCTGCTCTGACGTAGGATATTCTGAATTAGCAATCTCTTCTTGTATTGAAGCAAGTCGCGCTGCAGCGTTTAGTGGTGTGTCCAATTGATGTCCCTCACCTTCCTTTATCTCGTCAAATTCTGTCATAGAACCTGAGAAATAATCGATGAAATCACCAAAGTCATCTATTTTAATTTTGCCCAAACCAATGCCGGTAGCGTCAACATAGAGTGAATTTCCAAAACTCCAGTAGGGGTTACCATAGAAGGAAATATCAAGAAGAGGCTCTGCTCCTTCTGTGCCGTATTCAGCTTGCCCATATATTTTGGCCCTTAATTGTAGCGTGTTTAGGAGGTTATCAAAACTCTCGAGGTTTATTATTACAGAAATATCAATAACTATTCCGTTACCAAACGAATCGATATCTAAAGTCTTGGGCAATGCCATAGCTATTGATGGATCTAAGAAGGTTAGTGCGTTGTATATATTAGTTAAAGATATATCACCATCGCGGCCTTCTACAGCAAATTCAAAAGTTGCGTTTAGAGTCAATGTATCGACTAAATAAGCCTCAAGATATTTGCTGTTTAGAGGTGTTATAAGAATTTTATTATTATAGGGCTCGAAATTGATTCTAAGTCCATCTAAATGCAAGCCTATTGATAACAATTCACTTTCATCGTATGTGCCAGCTTCTATACCCAATCCGAAACTAAATGAATTGCCATTATATTCTTTAAGATAGACGCCTAGGTGTAGAGCGTCGAAAATTTCAATATTAGATAGTCCCAATACTGTTAATATCGTATCAAATGCAGATTTGTAGACAGAAACAAATAGGCCATTAGATTGTATTTGTGCTAACACGTCGACATTGAGCAAGTTAATAATTTCTTCGGCATTTTGCGGCGCAGGTATCTCCTCTTCTACTCCAGAATCCCAGCTTTTTTTACCGAGCAGCACATCCATAACTTCTACTATTAAGAATTTAGGCCCGCCTAGTGGTGTTAAATCAACGTAAATATCGCCCTGGAAGAGATTTAGTTGTAGAAGTCTTTCTTTATTTGCACCATCGACTTTGTATAGCAGTAATTGCATTTGCAAAGCTTCAACGTTTGTTATTTCAAAATTGATTAATATGTCAGCTTCAAACACAGCCTGCATATCGTCACTGACATCGAAATAAAGATCTATAACAAGACGTGTTAGATAGTCTACGACTAATTCATCAGATGTGCCAGCCAAGCTTCCTATAAGCCCAGACAAAATAGATGTTAAAGGTTCCTTGTTAAGATTCTCAAATGTATGATCAACTGCTGATGCCTCAAATACTATTTTGGTTGCAAATGATATAGAAGGCATGTTGGCATCAACTTCAAAGAACCCATCGGGTGGATTGATTTGATGAGCCGCCGCATTGAAGTCAACTTCAAATTCGTTTGAAAGTCCTAAATGCAAACCCACGTATTGTTTCTCGTCTCCAATGCGAGCGCCTAAATCTGTATAGGAATGCAATCTTAAATCAACTGCGAGCAATTCAGTTTCTGTGCCAAGTCCTAAATCAATCTGAACGTCACCTACAGATCCAATGTAGTTTTCAATTCCAATATCGCCTATTAGTGCAGAAAGAGCAGAGAAAAGTGCGGCAGCTCCTACGTGTATCAGCAAACCTTCATTTCCCAGAGTTAAGTTAATTCGAGCTGCAGTTATGTTGGGCTCTGAATTCATAGGTATTGAGTTTTGTTGTTCTGTAGAATTTCCACTATCAGTTTCGCTAGATCCTGATAGGAACTGAGTTAGAGTTTCAACAAAATTTAACGCAAAATTAATAGTATTAGGAATTTTAACACGCTGTATATTAAGAGATTCGGCGTCAAGATATAGATCGCCATATCCAGTTGATTCGTTATATACATAATAAACAGCTAGTACTACATCACCAGGCGTCTCACCTGATAAATTATACAGTTCTACAGATATGCTTGTGCCAGTTAGTTTGTCTAGAATTTCAAGGTTTTGATCTAATAAATTTTTGAGATTTAAATTAACTTTAATGTTCGCTCTAAAATTAGTGCCTATTTGACCCAGTACTGCAAGTATTGGGCTAATGCCTAGTTTGTAATCACCCAGATCTATGCCCCCATTCAAAATTGAACCAACTAAATCTTCTAAAACAAATTGTGTATTATCGACAAGTGTCCATCCAAAATTGAGATTAACCTCAGCAAACACAGCGGTTAGATCTTGTCCTACTATAGCATACAGGTTGGGATTAAAATTGTTATCAACTATATCACCAACGACATTAAAGGCTCTAAAATTAAGCAGGAATTTGTTGAATTTAAAGGATAATTTGTAACTCTCACCTGCTTTAATATAGATTTCCGCCGCTCTGTCGAGGTCAACATCTAAATTAACGCTCAACTCCCCGTTTAATACATCATCAACTATCAAATCACCGAGATCGTTGATGATGCCTCCTCCTAAATCAATTGAAAGAGCGTTAAGAATGAGTTTTAATACATCTGAACCTATTGCAAGGGCCAAACCTGTTTCGTTATCAAGGCCTATAACCAACCTTGCAATTATTTCTTCAGCGTTGAGTGGTATTTGATCGTTTGTAAATGGACCATTTAAAGCCTTAACAATTTCAGAATTTTGTGCAGAAGTGCCTCCCATTCCGAACAAGGAAAATACATCTAGAATACGAATGCGGCCTACATTTATTACTCTAAGGTCAGCATATAATGTACCATCTCTTAATAACAAACTGATTACTGGATCATCATCAGAGTCTGTTTCACCTCGCATGGTTAGTGTAATTAATGCACTCAGTCCACTTAAGAGCCCTTCAATTCCATTTTGGATGACAGGCATAACATCTAAACTAACCTGTATATCATAAACTACGCGTTTGGTTAGGTAACCGTTGTTTTTCAATACAGCTTCAATATCAGTAGTTGTTAAAAACAGTTTTATTAAACTAGTTAGATCAATTTGCTTATCTTCTTGAGTAGAATTATCATATGATTCAAAAGCGAACTCGCCGCCTATAGTGAGTTTTAAATTTAATGACTCATCCTCATTGATAAGATAATAATCATTTTTATTAGTCGCTACAGTTTCGTATTCAGTTAGCGCATCGCCGCCCTTGTCATGCATGCCAATTGTAGGAGCATTAACTGTGAGCTCAAGATGCAACAAATCATTGGACGATTCGCGGCCAATGTTAAAACTTAAAGCTAAAAGATGATCCTCTCCACCTATCTCTAATCGAGCGTTAGGAGCATATTCACCTAGGAAATCGGTTATAGGAATTCCCAATAAATTAAACAGTACTTCGAAAGCACCTTTAGTTAGATTCAAAACTATAGGAGCAGCTTGCAGATCTGAAGATAGTGCAACGTTAATCAAAATATGTGCGTTTGCTATCATTTCAGGTGTAATCTCAGCGTTTGCGGGTGGGATTACGCTTTCGTTTGTTGCAGGTTGTGAGAATCCAGCAATAAACCCAGAAATATCAGAAATACGTATTTTTTCAATGTTAAAACCCTCAGAAATCCCAGTGCCGTCTAAATAAACGTCCAAAACATCGCCTGAACTGGTTTTTGTGCTTATAAGGTATAGTTTGATTATATCACCATAATCTGTACCCAATCCATTGTCAACTGCCCATTGAGAAGTTAGCTTTAATGAGAGGTTAAGAGCCATAATATTGAGCGGGTTGAGCACAGCGTTTACGTTATAATAAACACGGCCGCCGTATTTTTGACTTATAACTTTTAGGAGTATTCCGAGATTTTGCAATGCTTCTAAATCAAAGAAATCTGATGAAAAACCACTGCCCGCTAATTGTTCATAAATCTTTTGTACTAAAAAGTCAAAGTCAGTGCCACCATCTTCGCCATATATTGAAAATTCAAGATAACCATCTATATTTAAACTTAGATTTTCCAAATTCTCAAGAACTTTATAACTCGCATATTCCTCTTCGTTTAATTGCGGTGTTTCTATTATTTTATCTAATTTTAACTGAAGTCCAAAGACTTCTAGCCCCATATTAATACCATCAATATTCAGACTAACTTTCAATTGGAGTGGATTTGCATTTAAATCACCATTTAATTGCAGTATGGTGACTTCCTCGAAGACAGCTTCTAGTAAATTACCAATGTCAGCACCTAGCCCATTAAAGATTGCTATCAACAAGTCTTTAGTGATGGCAAACGTCAGGCCTCCCTGCAAGAAATATATTCTAATATATTGGATAACTTCTTCGTTTTCATTGGGTAATTCACCTTCAAGATTAGTAGGCGTCTCATCAGCTGAAGTGCCGTTTATTAGTGAACCAAAGAAATTATCAACGTTTTTAATATGCAATTTACCTATGCCAAAAGCATCTGTATCTATGAATAAATCACCATTTGTAAAAATTGCAGATAAAATCTGAGTTGTTTCATTATCAGCATTCCGTGAAGCTACCAGGATTTTTGCTGAAACCGCTCCAATTGTATCACCATCAAAAATCTTAGGCAAATTCAATGAAATAGAGACCGTAATATCAATAGTACCTTCGTTAATGCCTAAAAATTGCAGATATGCGCTGAGATCTATCCCATCGCTGCCTAGCAAATATTTTAATGCAGGCGAGAAGTTGATTTTTTTATTAACCTGAACACCATCGACAGTGTCTGGAATCGCAGTCAAATATATGCGTGCACTTAATTCTAAATATACAGTCTCAGGCATTCCTCCATTAAAGTCATCTTCGTTAAAATTCTTATCGGGCTTTGTTATGGGGTTTAGAATTGAGGTGTCACCATATTGGGCAACGTTCAAATTAATGCTATATAAACCAAGTGTTACTAGCATAGCATCCATTTTCATTTCGACTTTAAGTTGTAAAATATCTTCTAAGAGTATTAAGAGAGATAAATCACCGATATTTAAAATTTTTGAACCAAATAAATAATTTTGGAGAGAGGTTATAACAACCTCAGCAATTATAATAGTGAATCGTTCAGGTGCTATTAAGATCTGGATTAGACTGAGTGCATCAGGTCCCTCTGTTGCATCGGTATTGTCATCGAGGTCGTTTTTTGGGAGAGGGATTGCTAAGTTAGATGGAGTTTCTACATCTCCAATTCCAGACAAGAGTCTAACTAATTCTTCAATAAGCCCCGATGTGTCTTTTATTGTCAAATTATTAATGCCAAAGTAAGACAAATCAAGATATAAGACATTTTTAATCAGGTATATGCCAAGCATGTCTACAAATGCGGCATTATCAATGATAGCAATAGAAAACTCGGATTTTAGCTCAGATGGTATATTCCCATTAGCAATTGACACTATGTCAGATATAGCAATTCTTAAACTGATGTTGTATGATATATTAATGTTCAATTGACTGAGATTTATCATAACGCCAATATTTTTAAAAAGGCCCATGACAAGATCGTTAAGGAGATCCATAATATATTCATTTTCCACTTTTTCCATTTGTAAATTGCCTGCTATATCTAAAGAAACTACCATATTATCTAAATATTCATTCAATTCGACAAAATCGGCGACGTTAAAACCTACTCCATCTAAGAAATAAGTAGGTGCTTTATCCCCCACAATTAACTTGACGCGATGGATTAAGGAGATGTCAGCATAAATCATTGAATTAGTGTTAGCGTCATAGACATCTAATCTGATATTAACAAAACCAGGGTCTGGCACTGAAAAACCAACTTCGAGTAATTGCAGACGTATAGACAATCCTACTTCAGGGAGTCCAGCAATTCCTAAAAGCACAGCAAGTATTCTTTTGTCAGCTTCTATTACCAGAGCCTTAGCTGCGCCGTCTATTATTTTAATTTCAAGAAGGCTTAGAATAGTTCCTAAGTCAAAGCCACCAGTGCTGACTGGATCTTCGGCTATGCCTTCTTCGTTAGCTAATTTATACAGTTCAGATGGTAAATTTCCTAGCAATAATTGTGATGCTAGCATTGAGAAAAACTGATCAGGAGATGAGATTAAATTGCTAGAATAGGGATCGATATAGCCCTCCGCATTACTAGGCGAGAGGAATGAAATACCTTCTAGGAGAGCTCTTATTCCAACATTTTGAATTTTTAATTTAGGCAGAGTTCCTAGAAAACTAAGAGTTGGCAGTTTCTGTTTCAAAACATCTATGCGTGACAAATCCAAATAAAGCGAGTCTGTCATTGCGTCATAGTAGATCAACAGAAATACCTTAGTGGTATCATTGTCGAAAAAGAAGTTAATACTAAGCCCTGTATTGTTTATGTTTTTTATATCGATAGAAGCCGTTATCTTGTAATTAGCAATGAAAGATGAATTTCCTGTGGTTTTAATCAAAATGCCCACATTGTTGAAAATAGTGCCTAAAAGATCAGATAGTAGCGAATCTATAGTATACCCTACCTCAGATTCCGTTGTGCCAATTTCCACATTGCCGTCAATTTGTGCCGTGTAAATATGGTTGTAATCAGTATTATTTATGTCGACAAATGAAGCACGCTTCTCTTCCGTGTTAATGATTTGTGCGTTTAAGAACTCAGGCATTTGGAAATAAACTATCCTTCTGATTTCGACTTTAGCGCTCACGTCATCGTTTACATCCAAACGGATTTTGATAGAATTAAGTATATCTGCAGTATCGATTGATAGGCTTAATTGATCAATTCCGATGTCTCCACCTGCTAAGAACATGTGTAAAATAGAATTGATTGCACTATTGTTGAAATTAATTGAAATGAGAGATCCCTGTTTTTTGATGCTGTTAGAAACAATACCGATAAGAGCCATAATGTCTAAAGTTGGATCACCCTCCGCATTTTGTACAGTAGGTCTTACGTAATTAGGATCTAAATATTGTTGCAGCGAATCCATTAAACCAGAAAGCAACATATCATTCAAGTTTAGATTAGTAATTTTTATGTTGGGAATTATCTGACCATCACTTGTTTTTATGTCCTCCATGTTGAGATAGAGTGTGTCTGCCTCAAAATAAATTCTAAGTAGTCTAAGCGAGTCAGTGCCATCTTCAAAGTAGATAGTGGCTTCAATTCTTGTGTTCATGTAATTAAACAAATCAAGATGAATTTTCAGATTAATTTTAAGTTCATAAGTAATAGCGTTACTGGGGAATACGAATGGTATTGTTCCCGCTGCGCCAAGTCCGAGATCATTTAAATCTATCAAAGTACCAAGAACATCATTCAATGTGAAAACGCCATCGGCAGCTGCATCAACACCTACCACTATATCAGTTTCTAGATTAACCAAACCGCCTTGTGGAACTGTATCTTTGCTCGAAGCACTAAAACCTGTGTTATCAAAACGAATAGTTTGTTTGGTGTTCGAATATCCCATTGTGAATGGGGTTACAAGTAAATTCATGTGATACTGTCCATTGGGCAGATTCTCTTCTTTATCAGTTGTTATGTCAATTTCAATGCCATCAATGTAGAATCCATCTCCGTATACAATATCGCCAGCCGCCGTAAGAACTATATTTCCTTCCTCGTCTGTTATGGGAATAAGATTGGATTTAGAAGTTATAAGTCTAATATAACTATCATCCATGTATGGCCATCTTCTATCAGCTATTGACTCAAGAGAAAAACCAAATAAACCCATTAACAAGGGGTCAATATCTGGCAAACCAAAAGTGCCCCATGAGAGCAGAGAAGGATAAACAGCGCCAATTGTCGTAAGCAGGGAATTGATTTTAAAAGGCACTTTGTAATCTAAAGATTCGTATCCTTGGTTAATAGTATGTATGCGTTGAATGTTTGATGTGTCAATTAATGAGCCTAGCAACATGTCTACAAGTCCGCTCATACTGCCCATATCAATTCCCAGTCCAGTAGCTGAAAACACACCTGCAATTAAACCAGGTAAATGTATTCCAGTTGAATCTAATATGCCAACTATTAATGCTCCAATTTCTGTGATATTAACTTCTTCAGTGTAATATTGATTTCCAGCAACGTTTACGTACAATGTTTTCCCAAAATAATAAAGTCCAAGGCGTATAGCGCTTTCGCCTCTAGCAGGTGCGGTGTCATCAATAAATACTAGAAACAATTCACTTTGCGAATTGTCCTTTAAGTGAATGTTTGCTCTAAAGATAAGAGTAAAATCAATGACGTCGTTTGTTATGTAGTCAGTAAACGCATAAGACATTTCAATATTTGCAACATACCAGGTTGGATCATCGCCAACATCATGCATGTTTGTAGTATTTGTTCTTGCCTGTGTAATGTCTTCTTTGTACTGATCGTTAGTGATCTTTTCAGTTGTTGTCTTTACGTCTGAGGTAGCTGGATCATCAATAGCAGTAAGACCTTTGTCAGGATCAGAAAATTCATCATCTCGTTGTGTACAAGCAAAAATAGCAAACAAAAGAAAAATGGTTATAATAATTAAAATTATTTTTTTGACTGGAAATGTCAACATAATTGGACTCCATTTTTGAACATGGATTTGGACTTATAGACTATTTAGATCGATAGAAAGTCAATGAGAAAGAGCCTATTAAACGCGCGCGAGCACGCGAGGGAAAATTGTACCTCTTATAATACTACATTTAGGTATAGTTTGTCAAGAGTAGCGAAGTTGAAACACTCGCAAAATGTATGAAAAAATGATGAAAAAAGATAAATTATTGACAAAATAACTATGCAAGTATCTTGTCTTAAAAAGTGAAAAAATAGTTATTTAGAGTAATTTGTGTTAAATTTGCAAAGCATAATGTCTTTTTAAATTTGTAAAAAAAAATGTAAAAATTTTAATATTTAGGATTTATTTGCTTTAATTATACTGCAGGGTAATTAAATTGAGTATGATATTTTAAAATTGTGGTAAAAATTGTAATTTCTCAAACTATAATAAAATTTCTAGACTATGAAAAGTCTATTGAGAGATGAACCTTATTCGAAAATACATGGCGTTAATTTAGTGTTAATGCCTCTGAATTTTAACCTACTGGGCTCGAATTTTTTAGTTTAGTTTTGAATTGTAAAATAGTTTGTCTGTGATTTTTACTTGGAGATTGTTAATATTAGATAGATAAAGTTCTTTTAGTATTGTAAAATATTAAAAAATAATGTAAAATATATGAGGCGGTAAAATATAGTAGAAATGAGGCTTTTTAAATTTCAGTTTAAATTGTAGTTCCTCATACTAACTATATTTAATTTGTCTATCACATCTGATAATGGAGATTTTGCGTGCGTGATTTGCTTTTAAATGAAAAAAAATACTTAACAACGGGAAACAAAGTTTCTTTTGCCTTATCTGGTTATGGACAGAATCTAATGATAGGGTTAGTTAATTCATTCTTACTTTTCTTTTATACAGATGTGTTTAGAATTGACAAAGGTGCAGTTGCGATACTTATGTTAATAGCAAGAGTATGGGATGCATTAAACGATCCTATAATGGGAACAGTAGTTGACAAAACCAGGACGAGATGGGGAAAAATGCGCCCATATTTATTGTTTATTTTTGCGCCACTGGGTCTTTGTTGTTTTCTATTGTTCTATATGCCACCTGGAATAAGCGATTCAATGAAAATTCTGTATGCATGTGCTACTTTTTTAGTTTGGGATATTGTTTATACTATATGTGATATTCCTTTTTGGGGATTGGCATCAACAATGACACCTAACTCAAAAGAGCGTGCAAAATTTATTAGCCATTCTAGGTTAGTTCTTTCTATAGGTGGTGTAACGCCTATGGTATTGATTCCAGTAGCAACTATGCTTCTACCTCCAGAAAAGGCTTATACATATACAGCATTAGTTGTTGGAATTATAGGTGCCGCCTTGTTTTCATTATCATTTTTTGGGACTAAAGAACGTTGTATGCCACAGGCTAAAGCCCCAGGCATAAAGGAATGTATTAATTACCTTCGTTTAAACAAACCACTTCAACGCGTTGTAAGTTCGAATGTACTAGGTTTTATGAGGGCTTTGCCACTTTCTGCTTGCATGTACATAGCTGTTTATCTGATACAATCTGTTAATATTAACATAGGAGGGAAGGCAATTGCGCTTTCTGGTGCAACACTTAATACATTTATTATGGCGGGTTGGGGTATTGCTGGATATATAGGAATGCTTGCTTCACCTTTCATATTCAAAATAATTAGTCAAAAGGCTTTTTATATTTTATCAACTATTTGCGGGCTAATTGGAAGTGTTGTTTTGTTTATTGTTGGGCCTAGTTTAATGTCTATTATAATTGCTCTCACCTCTTCAGGTTTGTTCTATGGAATTGTTACTAACATAAATTATTTGATAATTGCAGATAGTGTTGATTATGTTGAGTGGAAGACCGGTGAGCGCTCCGAGGGTGTGACAGTCGCATTTCAAACATTGATGAACAAAACTATGCAAGCTTTGCAGATTGGTTTAGTATCACTTGCTCTAATAGTAATACAATTCAAACAGCCTCTCGATGTTAATGGTACTTTAGTAAATCAAGCACAGTCCTCCTTAACTTTAAATGGGTTTTTTTGGATAGCGTCAGTGCTCCCAGCTATTGGTTGGGTACTTTCCCTGTTGCCCATGTTAAGATTTAATTATACAGGCGCATATAGAGACAAAATAACAGCTGAATTAGTAGAGCAAAGAAAAGAAAGAGCACTTCTATTACAGAGAAAAGAGGATGAGTTGATTGTAAATAAATCAAACAGTTTAGCTAAAGACTCGCTGTATGATATAAATATTAATTTTTAGAGTAGTTATGGCGATTAAAAAATCGATTTAAAATAGAGGTAGTTAATATTGAAAAGTAAGGATATTTAAAAATGAGAAAAAAAATATTTTATATAAGCGTTTCGCTTGTGCTAATAATTGCTACTTTATTTTCTTTTTTTGGTTGTAAAAAACCAGTTGAAGAAGAGACCCACGAGATTATTGAGCAAAATGGTGAAATACGTATAATTGACAAAATAGATAATAAAAATTTGCTTGAATTTAAATACAACTTAGAAACAGGCAGGTATTCATATTTGAATAATAATGTTTATGTGCTATCAAACGCAACAGCAGAGGCAAAAAATGGTGATACTTTGTTTGAACTCAAAAATTATCCAAATGCAAATAGATCAAAAACAATAGAAAAAATAACCGATGAATTTGGACATGGTGTTATGCTCACTGTCAAATCGGCTGCACCTGATTCACCAAATTTTATCCAGAATTTTAAGTTATATGATGGTGTGCCATATATCTTATTTTCATTAACCCTGGAATCTACAAATAATCAAGAGATTGTATCAAATTATTCCGCTCCATTAATATTAGACTCAGATTCGCCATTTACGAAAGCTGACAAAAAAGTAGGCTCTATAAATGTGATGTATGATGAAAACTTATTCTACGGAGTTGACGACTTATATTACACAAATGTAATAAGGATGCCTTTTGATAATGATAATTTTATTGAATATGAAGATAGTCAATACACAAAACTAGGCTCATATGAATTTAGTTCAGAAGTCGCAGTATTCTACAGTGAAGAGACACGCAAAACCTTTTTATTTGGTTCAATTGATCATACTACATACAAGAGTGGAATAGATATAAGAAAAGAAGATGCAACTAAGCCCTTTAGTGATGTAAAATTATATTCAGGTGCCGCTAATGCAATTACACACGACTTGCATTATGCTGAGGATCAAAATCTTGAGAACCGAACTTTAATTCCACATGGATATGTAAGTGGAGAGCGTGTACCCTCTGCTCAAATGGTTATGGCGGGCTTTGATGATTATATAACAGCACTTGAGACATATGGCGATTTAAACGCAGTTGTGCAACCTGCGCTAGAATGGGATTTGGGTGTGCCAACCGGATGGATGTCGTGGGGCGCCTATGGAATGGATTTAACTTTTGATAGAATAATTAGCAATTCCGAGTTTATGCGTGACGAATTATCAGATTTTAACAATAATGGTATCACATATATTAACACGGACTCATATACTTCACTAGGTGAGTATGATCTTTTTGATGTAGCATCGAGTGTTCTTGAAAATGGGCAGACTCCAGGCATTTATGACACGCCATATTCCTACTGGAGTCCAAATGTTGATAAATTAGGACAGTTTAATCCAGCAACGGGAGGAAAGTATACCTACTACGAAATGGTAATTAAGGATGCAGAAGGCAACCCAATCCGATTGGGCAAAACCAAAGACACAGGGCGCATGGTTTATGATCCTACTCACCCAGGCACAAAGATGATGATTGACGCTAAATATAAAAAGATAATTGATGCTGGTTATGGATATATAAAATTGGATTTTATAACCGATTCTGCTCTTGAGGGACAATTTTATGATAGTTCAGTGACTACTGGGATACAAGCATACAATTATGCAATGAATTATGTAAAAACACTTTTATCCAAAGAAAACACAGGTAGGGATATTTTTATTAGCACTTCAATATCACCAATATTTCCAGGCGGATATGCGCATGCTAGAAGAATCTCATGTGATGCGTTTGGGTCTATAAAAGAGAGCCGCTACATGTTAAATTCGCTAACATATGGTTGGTGGCTTGGTGGCAGGATTTATGCGTACAATGATCCAGATCATACTGTTTTATACAAATATTATGGGAATGAAGATGTGCCAGACCAGTTATATAATGAAGTTGAGGCGGCAACTAGATATAACGCTTCAATAATTGCTGGTTCAGTTCTCTTGCTAAGTGATGATTTTGAATTAGAGGGTGCTAAAGCACGTGCTAAAGGCATTGTAGACAATAAAGATTTACTAGAAGTGGCCTTAATAGGAAAATCATTTAAACCTCTAAATTTCATGTCAGATAATGTACTTGAACGTATTTTTTATAAAGCTGCAAATGTCTACTATCTAAAGCATAATGGCAAAACATATCTAGCTTTGTTTAATTACTCAGATAAACTTTCTAGCACAATAACTATTAATTTAACTAAATTAGGTTACGAAGCGACAGACTTGCAACAATACAGCTTAAAGTCCTTAAATGATGGTAGTATGATAAATTCTACACATGTGTTTAGTATAACTCTTCCAAAATATGCCTCACAAATATATGAGGTAGTTGGGTAACAATATTTGAATTCAAATGTTATTGGGGGCATTTTTTGGAGCTCTGATTATAAATTTTGATAACGCAGCTATTTCTTTTGCAAATGGCATTAATATAATAGTGGTTACTATGTTGAAAATGATATGAAAGAACGCGATTAAAACAGATGCTGAATAATTGGTAGTTAGAGAGGCTATTGCCCTTTTGCCAAACATAAAAAGTAGTGGCAGAAATAAGATAACACCAATTAAATTAAAGAGCAGATGAATTAAAGCAGTTCTCTTTGTGTTGATCTGAGTACCAATTGATGCTATCATTGCAGTGGCACATGTACCGATATTACTGCCGAGAATAATATAAAAGGCTGCGACTACAGGCATGATATTTGCTTCACACATTGTTATAGCAATTCCAGTTATCGCCGTCCCTGATTGCACGATTCCACTGACGAAAAGCCCAACAATTAGCAACACAAATGGATTATTTATGGATCCTATGAAATTTGTAAATGATGGGGAGTCTTTTAAAAATGAAATGCCAGCAGACATTATTTGTATGCCAGCAAAAATCAATCCAATACCTGATATAAAGAAACCAACAGACCTTGTTTTTTCTGTTTTGCAGCTCATTATTATTGAAGCGCCTACCAAAGTCAAAAATGCTAAAAATTCGCCGATTGGCAAATAACTAAATGATAGTAAAATTACAGTAAAGGTTGTGCCAATGTTCGCACCCATAATTATTAAAGTGGCTTGTAATAAGTTAACGATTCCAGCGTTTACAAGTCCTAGTAAAATCACAGTAGTTGCAGAAGAACTTTCTAATATTGCGGCGGCTCCAGCCCCCAATCCTATCCCTGCAATTTTGTTGTTAGAAATTCGTGATAACATTTTACTGATCTTATTACCAGCCAAATTTTGCATATTGTAAGAAATTAATTGCATTCCAATCAAAAAGACGCCTAACCCTGCAAACAATAATAAGAGATTGCCAATAATAATCATAATTAAAATTTATGATTTATGATAAGAAAATAGAAGTGTTTTTAAGTAAATAAAAGTTTTTTGAGTGGTGATAGTATTTATAAACGGGTATAATATCATCATGAAAATCTAAATTCAAAGGCCAGGCTCTTTAATCAGTATTTTTGAAACATGAACAGGCAAACCAAAAATTAGACAAAAAAGCAGTTAAAGTGAATTTCACAAACTCAAGTTGCGTATTATACTAGCTATTCAAGAGAATTCATAATTTCCGTGTTAATTGCATTTATCATATCGATATTTACTTTGCAAACAGCGCGGTCGTAGGTAAGAAGTCCATTTATTTCTTCTTCCACATCGGTTACTTGCGTGTAAATTGTTGCGGACAAACCATTTTTTATTGCTGGTATAATTTGATCTTTGTATAAGGATTCAAATTCTTTATTAAATTCCTCAGATGTTTTGCACATTTTATAACCAAACATTTTTACTTCGTCCCAAACATGTTGTGTAACTTTGTAAGAATAGCCACCGAATTCTGATAGCACGCTAACTCGCTTTTTATCCTCTTCAATTTTAATCTTGACAAAATAAGTATGATAGCTTTTAAAATCCCCACCTCCTTGATCATACCATCCACTTGCATGGTCAATTAATCTAGAAGTATCACGATCTTTTATGAATTCAACTACCTTTAAAGAATCGAACTGCCCCCATGATTCATTAAATGGAACCCAGACGGCTATAGAAGTAGCGTTATATAATAAATTTATAGTTTCATCAGTTTCTTTGTAATAGAGTTCTCTCCCAATCGGATTTTTTCGTCCGAGTTTTGCATAATTTTTTGGTCCATCACTAATATTCCAACCCAGAAATGGTCTGATGGCCTTTATCATAAAAGTTTCGTATCCACCACCATTTACCATGTCCTGCCATACTATCATTCCCAGTCTGTCGCAATGATAATACCAACGAAGAGGTTCAATTTTGATATGTTTTCGTAATACATTAAAACCAAGTTCCTTCATTTTAAGTATATCAGATAGCAGTGCCTCATCAGATGGTGGTGTTAGCAATCCATCTGGCCAGTACCCCTGATCTAAAAGGCCATTGTGAAAATAAGGATTGTTGTTTAGAGTTATACGCAATATTGAATTTTTATCACGGGCCATAGAAAATTTGCGCATGCCAAAATACGTTTTTACTTTGTCTTTACCATAAACTAATTCCACATCATAGAGGTTAGGGCATTCTGGCGACCATAACTTAAAATCCGTTAATTTTACTAAGTTTGCCCTGTTGGGTTTTAGTTTAGAAGTTGTTACTGTTTCAGAATTAAAAGTTATAAGCAGATCCACTTCTATCTCATTATCTGTACAGAGGGGTGTTATTGAGATATAACCTTCATCAATATTAGGCAACATCTTAACAGATTGTATATGTTTTTCAGGAACACTCTCGATCCAAACGGTTTGCCATATACCAGATTGTGGTGAATACCAAATGCCCCGGGGATGAATGCTTTGTTTTCCATGACTATAATAACTGGTGTCTGTTAGATCTTCAACTTCTAATTTAATCTCGTTAAAACCTATATTTATGAAACTCGTAATATCAAATGAAAACGGCAGATATCCTCCGACATGTTTGCCTACAAATGTATTATTAACAAAGACATTACAAGTCTGATCTACAGCACCAAAATGCAAATATGTTAAATCATTTAAGAAGTCAGGTACAATAATAAATTCGCGCCAGTAAAAAAGTTTTTGATTCTTTTTTAAAACTTTGTTAACGCCAGACAACTGTGATTCAGGTGAAAAAGGTACTAATATTTCCCCATCCCAACCATTAAAGTTTCCATCTAAAGAAATGGAATATTTCCAAGGCCCATTTAAATTTAAATAGGAGTCGCGTACAAATTGTGGTCTGGGATATTCGAGCAATGGGATATTTTGATTTTTAATGAGATCCATCCCCCATTTTGTGCGGAGTGTTGGTTTTGGAGCAGGTGGTTTAATGTGCTTGTTGATAAACAAAATTGGCAAAATTACTAAAGCTGTAGCAATTGCGGCAAACAAAAATATAGAAGAATTTGGTATTAAAACATTTTCATTTCCGATGGTGGAATTACCTTTTATGATTGCAGATCCTATAAAAGGCCCAGTTATCATAGGAATTAAGACTATTGCAATCATGCGGATGCCCGCATAGTTTCCTCGCGCCTCAGGGGGCGAGTAATCACGTGTGATTACGGTGAGCAAAATTGAAACTACCATTCCACCACCTAACATTAGAACAGCGCCTATGACAATCAAGAAAAAATTCGTTTTAGCGTATAACCCTTGTAAATACATTACAAATGTGCCAACTACTGCAACTGCTAATGTGATTACAAGAAGCAAACGCTTGCCGTGTTTGTCGGCTATGCTACCGCACACAAAGCATATTACTGCAGACAAAATCCAAACAATTCCCACAAGAATAACATAATCAGTAATACCCAAAAAGTGTTCTATATAAATCAAAATATAGGGCATATAAATTTGTTGTGCAAGTCCATAAATCGCTAATGCAACTAATGCAAGATAGAAAGGAGGATTTGATTTTATAGCCTTAATTTTAAATCCAGCCACTAGGGTTTTCATATAATTGGTGGTTTGTGGTTTTAAACTGGGCTTATCCTTAATTATGAAAACACCTAGCACCCCACATGCTAATACAACTCCACCAGTTATCAAATAAACCGCTAGCCAGTTGCTTTGTGCTACCAAACCGCCAAGCGCACCAAATACTAGTAGAGTTGAGAACAAATAAAGGACTGATAAAATACCTTCCGCTTGACCTCTGTTCTTTTCGGTTGTAACGTCCGTGATCCAGGCATTAAATGATGCGTCATATGCTGCACTTCCAAAGAAAGTAAGAAGGCAATCCATGAATATAACTAAAAAAGCTGCTACTACAGTTGCGTTGAGCAGTGGAAACATTTTGCTGATTATGCTTTTGTTTAAAAAACCAAATAGCATTATACTAATGCCCCAACATATATAGCCTACAACTATGATAATTTTTCGTTTGCCGATTTTGTCGGAAAATGAGCCCATTAAAATAGCTGTGAGCGTTGCAGTAACAGCGCTCAAAGAAACGGACAATGCTATTATATTTGGATCATCAGATATAGTTTCATGTATAAATACATTTAAATACATGTTTTCAAGAGTCCAGGCGACTTGTCCAAAGAGTCCAAAAACTAAAATAGACAGTAATATAGGTTTTTTTAATTGGTCAGGTTTGGTTTTCATTGTTTACGCACAAAAATATATTTTGAACAAAATATTCAATAAATTATTATACTTTTATATTTAAAGATTGTCAATATTATTAAAAAAAAATTCAAACTAGCAAGACAATTTTTTAATAGCGTTAATTAAGTGGATATCTGATTTTAAATTTGACCTTATTACAATTTTTGATGGATTCAGAGCAGCAACTGCTAATAGGGTGTTAAAATTTACTGTGTTAGTAACTGAAGGTATCGGAATAAATCTGTCATTTAATTTTATTGTTGGCTGACAGTCTGTTAATACTAGAGTTAACAGGTGAGGGTTTTTTATAGGATGAGACATAAAAGATGCGATTTTGAATATGTCATCATCGCTTGTGCACTGTTTAATTATTTTGCTGGAAATATCTTTTAATATCTTCCATTCCTTTTCTAATTCACTCATGCAGAACAAATACACTTTTTCCATATAAATAAAAGCGCATCTTCACTTTCAATTAAAATTAATTTTGAATTAACCATGACAGTTTTTGCACATAATTTATATCGACTATTGGAAAATGAATTACTAGGATCAAACGAACACAATGTAGAGGAATTGTTTGAGCGATTTATTGATGTGGACGGGAACGTTGAATTAAAAAATCACGAGATTACTATTGATTTACAAAACAAGCAAAACCTAGGTCCAATCATAAATTATACCAATCAAAACAAAAATATCACAGACAATAACAACAATAAATTAATATTCAAATAAGGATCGCACAATTGAAAATAGAGTTGTTAATAACAATATTTTGTTAAAAGTTAATTAGGTCCTTTCATGTCAGTTTCTTAGTTTCTTCATTTTCTCTTAGGTATACCATGATTTTTCTCATATTTCAACTATAAACTATGTCTCGCGGGTTTTTTCGTCCCTATGAACAAAGTTTGCGGGAAATTTAGCTTCAACTCTTTTATTATTAAATTTGCTTCTTTTGGAGCTTCGCTCATCGTAAGTTGATCACCATAGACTATTGCTTTTATTGTTCGCATAGTTTTAAGAGCTTGAATAGGGGGAATTGTAGTTAACTTCTTTCTTTTTTTTAATATATTCTTAATAGTAATAAGAGCTATCGTTGCTATGAATGAAATCATCAGGTGTCCTTGCAGAGATTCGACTGAGTGTGTTCTTAATGCTAATGTGTCTGTGTCATTTTCTATAATGTCAAAAGTTTGTTCTAAAGTTTGTCTCATATAGTAAAGGGGGTAAGACATCTTCTCGCTTTATCGATTCAGAAGACACTAGAATAAAATAACCAAAATCCTCTTCTTCATTTATATTCTTTTGATTATTTTGCAATTTTTCGAGAGAATAATCTTTGTGTTTGGAATTCATTTTGTCAAAATCTATTGCTATATACAAATAACACGTGACACCAAATAAATCATATTCTATTTCTCTTATGTAAAGTAATCTTTCACCATATTTAAGACAATATTGATCACTCATTAAATCCGCACCATGTGTTGCGAATATCGTTTTTGACAACACATTTGACATTAGAAAGATAAATGGAATATTGTTCTCGTGCAAATTTTTAACAACTATTTCTGAGCAATATCCTGCATCGAGAATCGTATGTTTGATATCCATTTTTTGTTCTTTAAGATAATTTATAGCTGCTTGCAAAGTGTTAACATCAACAATGTTTCCCTCTACATATCTAAAATACATAGGTAAACCTGTGTTGCGTTCAACAACATATATCAATCTTGTTTGTCTTTCTATAACGCCATTATGATTAGATATCTTGGAATATTCGAAGTCAATACTATTTTTAAGAGAGGTGCTGCTGATTAACACATTTTCTGCAATATTTGGCTGTTGCTTTAAATACGGAAAATATAGACTAAAAAACTTCTGTTTGATTTCCTCTCTTCCCAGTCGCTTCAAAAAATCATTTAATTGGGATGTGTGCATTTTTGCGTCTGGATATAAATAGCGTGCAAAAGATCCATTATACCACCTTCCGGCATAAACGTTTGCGTCTTTTTCTAAAATACTATATGATATTAGTGAGCGAAAAGTATCACTTTCCTCAGGGATAGTTTTCACGATTATACTATTTAACCCGGATGATTTTAACATTGTGTCTAAAAACCAACAATCACCAAAGCCTACGATTAAGTGTTTTTTAATCAAATCATTTGATTTATCATTTAAAAATGGATAATACATCATATCATTTGCAAGGAGATCCTCTCTTCCGTTTTTAATTGTGAATTTAAAAATTCCTTGCTTATGATTATGAAATATGCCTTTTTCCTTATCGACAACACAACCTAAATAGATATCAGAACCACCATGTCGACGATCAGAAGGACAAAAAGTGGCATATTCCTTTTCGTTTTTTGCATGGCGCTGATATTTAATTCGATCTTGAACATTAGATTTTCTCGACATAATAACTCCTGTAGAGACAAACTATCTCTATGGCATCATAGTTTTTTTCATTTATAAAGCAAAATAGAACACTTTTTAATAAGGTGTTTTGGAATTTTTAGGGTTATTAGTTTTTATAAAAAAACGTGGCTTTCAAGGGGTATTGATATAAGGACTAAAATTTTCGCGAATTATAGATGAATGAACAAAAGTTACGTGTTTCATTATTGAAACTATCAACCTAATTAGCTGGTTTATAATATTTTAAGATAGAGTTTCATATATTTTCACAGACATAACAATATGCACAACCAGGTTTTAGACATTTATTTTTGTAAAGATGCAAAAAAGTCCGCTTATGATTAAAATGTTATTAATTTTAAGCATATTTTTTGCCTATTTAACTTGCTAAATTGTATACTTAAGGCGCATATTTGCAAGCAAACATCAAATATTATTAAAATTCTGACAAACAACAATGGGTTTTGGGGTTTTAAGCAAACATGTGGATACGCCGCCGGCAGATTTTTGATTTTAGGTTGTAAAGGAAAAAATGCACAAAAAAACCGTTTTGAATGGTTGAATATTCAAAACGGCAAAATAAAATATTATAAGAGATCAATATCTTTTTCTTGGGCCATTAAAGTTATTGCCGCCGCTTCTACCGCCGCCGTAACTTCCGCGTCCATCATTGCCACTGCGCTGAGCTTGTTTTTTTGCTCTGCGACAATCGGGACAACGAACTGGATCATTATCGAATCCTTTTTCTTTAAAGAACTCTTGTTCACGAACGGTGAACATAAATTCACGTCCGCAGTCCTTACATGATAAAGGTCTATCTTGCATATAACGATTCCTCCTTTTAAGATTATTCTCAAACTTAATTTATTACTTATTTTTTACAGAATAATCTTTAGGTGATATCAGTATAAACAAAGTATTATAAATTTGTCTGTTTGCGTGTTTGTTTGGGTTATTAACCCAGCATTTTAATTTCGGATAAAAATATCCTCTGCTGCCTGTCCTAACTTGTCAACTGCCTCATTAAGCCTTGTTTCATCATCATAAAGATCATCGTGACCTGAATCAAATATAAATAATTTTACGCGAGATTCACCCGCTTTTGATTTAAAGTCACTCATAATAGATAAATTATAAATATCATCATGCTCGCCGTGATATAAATGAAATTGCTCAGGGCCACCTGAGAGAGTAAAATATGATTCTACAGATAATTCCTCTAATTTACCATATAATGTAGTAGACTTATCCGAAATATCCTCATAATTGGCTAAGGTTATTTCTTCTCCAGACAATTGAGAAACTAATTGCAATCGACTCTCTAACATAGCAGTTTGTTTTGCTGGATCAGTAGTATATGGAAAGCTATAGAATGCGCCGTTAGTTAGACTCGTAAAAGCAGATTGTGCTAATACTAACTTTACAGGTATAGGACTCGTTATTTTGTAGGAATACAAGATAGATAAATATCCACCAACAGCATAACCCATCATTCCGAGCTTAGTAGTTTCAAGTTTGTATTTAGATGCGTTAGTTTTAAGAAACTCAATTGCTGTGCGTATGTCTTCAAGCATTTCAAGCGTAGTCTTGTCGCTTCTATAATTAACTTTAACCGCAGCGAATCTCAAATGACTTTTATCTAGGAGTTCCTCTATAATTTCATCGAAATGTGAACTCTCACCCTCAGAATCTCCCAAGAACAAGCAAACATAAACCTTGCTTTGGAGCATATCTAGATAAGTAGGGAGACTAATGTCGAGAGTTTGTTGATTATCACTTCCGTATGCTAAATCATTAAAAGACATCGCATGTTGCCAGTTATTATCAACAGGGGGGCCACCGCCATTAGGTCCAACAGGAGTATTACCAGAATCAGTTCCATTATTGTCGTTTTTATCGCAAGAATACAACCCCAATCCGAATATGGAGACTAATATAATTATTAGCAGAGCTCGCGAAATCGTTTTCATAAGATGATTATAACACAATAACTATTGATAGTCAATAATCAAGCTAAAAATGAGGGATTTCGATAGCTAAATTTAGTTAATTAACCTCAAGAAAAGTAAAACAAATCAAAATTTACAGATAGAATCATTTTCTTTTCGCTTTACGGGGGTTCTATAAAACAAGAGGCTAAAAACAAACTTTAGCAATAATTTTATTTTGTATGCGACATTATAACACAATTTTTGCAAAAAAAAAATATTTTGATAGTATAAAAAACAATTAAAAGCAAAATTAACAGTATAATTACTAAATTTCTGCTAATAAATTTTAATTGACATATTTTATATTGTAGATTAAAATTAGTAACAGAATATGGTATTGAGTTATGCTTTTAAGTAATTGCCTAAATTCTAATACTAGTTGTTATACATATGAATTCTAAGTAAAGTAATAGCAAAAATTTTTTGTTAATAAAAACTAATGTAATAGATATAATAAGTAATTATATTCATTATACTCTCTCAACTATCAAAATAAATATGTAAGATAACAAAGTCTTTATATAAATAGTTAGACACACTAAATGAAGCAGTGTAATAGAAAGTGTTAAAATTAATTAAAAAAGTAGATGGTTATTATGAAGGCACTTTTGATAATCAAGATGGATATTCAACACCAGAGAGTCGCAATATATGGGGGAGTCGCAATGATGCGATTTTAATAACAAAGTTAATAAAACAAGACGCAATGGTGCGTGGTTGTTTTGCAATTTAGAATGCAAAAACTAAGTTAAGGAGCTGCATATGCAAAAAATTAATGCCAATGGCAAAATCACTTTTGCGTCAAAAGTTTGTTATGGAATGGGTGAGACAACATTTGGTCTTACAAACACTATATTAAGTGTCTATCTATTGATAATGTTAACTGATTACCTCAAAGTTAGTTCACTTTGGGCTATACTTATTGTTACAGTTGGAATTGTCTGGGATGCGTTTTCCGATCCAGTAGTTGGTTACCTAAGTGATAACTCTGGTGGCAAATTTGGGCGCAGACGCCGCTACATATTGTATTATGCACTTCCTTTAGGTCTTAGTTTCTTGTTTTTATGGATGATTCCGACCATGATAACAACCGTCAATAGTGAATTTTTAAAGATCTTATTAATTCTCCCATTGTATTTGTGTGTAATAACATTTTTGACATTAATTTGTGTACCTTTTGGTTCAATAATTATGGACATGACAGATGATTATGATGAGAGAACTGGTCTGACAGGATTTAGAATGGTGTGTTCTGCATTTGCAACACTAGGCTCGATATTTGTAGCAGACATGATTCTGGGTGAAGGTCCTATATATCAAACAGGGGGAAGATTGATATATGTTGGAATTGTGTTTGGTGCTTTAATAACGATTACAACCCTGCTTTGTTTTTTTGGCACATTTGAGCGAAAAGAAACACTGAAACCTTTAAAGAGGCCTAAATTCAATTTTAAAAAGTACATAATAGAATCCTGGAAATCAAAACCATTCAGACAAGTTGCGATTGCATATTTGTGCTCTTTTACAGTTATTGGTTTGCTTCAAACACTTTTGCAATATTATTCCACATATTGGCTAAGAGCTCCAGAATTGTTTGTTGTGCTTGCTGGTATGGTGTTGGTTGTCGCCATTTTATCAACACCTTTATGGGTTTTTATGTCGAAAATATTCGGCAAGAGGAATGCATTTTTGCTGAGTTGTCTGGTAGGTGTTATTTCTTTAATTGGAATTTTCTTTGTTCCACAATTAGAAACTGGTGATTTTTTTGCTGATATGATTAAAACAATGGGACTTATGCCTATATATGGGTACATTTCCATATTCTTTTTAGGCATTGGAATAGGTGGAATACAACTGATTCCATTTAGCATGATACCAGATGCAATTAATCTTAGTATGGCAAAAGGTGATGTTGATGAAGGGGCATATTATGGAATAGTTACTTTTGTCCAAAAACTGGGGATGGGCCTAGCAACATTGTTAATTGGACCAGCGTTAACTATAGCCAACTACAAAAACCCACCACAAGATTGGCCTGAAAATATTTTATTTAGGCAATCAGCTTCAGCTAACGAAGCAATACGTGGGCTCTTTGTTGGATTATCAATAATCGTTATAATAATAGGGGCACTTGCAGTACTCACATACAGAGTTGATAGAGATGCATTGCGCAATAAAATTGATGCCATCCATGATACTGAAAAATAAAAGACAAAAGCCAGTAAAAAATTAAATTACAATCTCTGACAGGTTAGGAGTTTATAAAACTTTTTCTGATATAATATTTCAGATAGTTTAAAAACTCCTAACCTTTTTGTTTTCATACAAAAGAAGGATATGTTTTCGACAATTTCTTTCAAAATCATTAAAAACAACTAAATATTTTAATAAAGTTTTGAGTTATACTATTTAACGTGCTATTAGCATTAAACCATTTATGGGGTTAGCAATAATGAAATTCGAATTAAGAGGTAATGCGCTGTACATTAAATTGCCAGAGGAGCTTGATCATGTGAGTGCTATCCCTTTAAGAAAAAGAGTTGACAAATTACTCTCACTTGGTGGTTATGAGAGTGTTGTTTTTGATCTAACACACACAACATTTATAGATAGCACAGGAATAGGTTTCATTTTAGGACGTTATAAACTATTGCAATCGCTAAACAAACAACTATACATAATGCCACCTGATGACAAGACCGACAAGGTGCTCAAATTGTGCGGGATTTATACAATAATTAGCAAATTAAATGAGGTGATTTAAGATGGATCAACTAACACTTATTGTAAAGTCGATGCCAGAGAACGAAAGTTTGGTACGTTCGCTCATAGGCGCATATGCTGCTAGAAAAAATCCGAACATTGAGGTTATAAATGATATCAAAACTGCAGTTTCAGAGGCCCTCTCAAATTCAATTATACATGGATACAGTGACGATGCAACTAAAGATATACATATCGATGCTGAACTCGCAGATGACGCTTTGACAGTTTCGATAAGAGATTTTGGGGTGGGTATTGCAGATATTAAAAAGGCAACTAGTGGATTTTTTACAACCAAGCCAGAACTTGAACATAGTGGACTTGGGTTTACTATAATGCAGGCTTTTATGGACTCTGTAGATGTTAACTCAAAAATCAATGAGGGCACGACAATAACAATGAAAAAGCGTTTAGTCTGAAATATTTAATGTGGTGATATATGCTTCTACCAGGGGAAATACTAGAACTGATAAATAAATCTCAGTGCGGATGTGAAAATGCAAAAAGCGAAGTAGTTATGTGTAATATGCCATTAATAAAAAGCATAGTGAACAGGTATCGTAACAGACATGTAGAATATGAAGATCTTATTCAACTAGGGACATTGGGTCTTATAAAAGCTATTAACAATTTTGATATCTCATATGGGGTTCAATTTTCAACTTATGCTGTACCTTTAATTATCGGTGAAATTAAACGTTTTTTGAGGGACGATGGATCAATAAAGGTAAGCAGGGCAGTAAAAACACAATATACAAAAATAAACAGATATATAAGCGATTTTAGAAACAGAGAAAATCGCGAGGCTACTTTAGTAGATATTAGTAATGAGTTTAAATTAGATGAGAGTGAAATAGTATTCATACTAGAGAGTGCGAAATATCCTATTTCTATATACACCGAAAATGATGATGAAGGGTTAACAGTTTGTGATAGAATAGCGGATAAGACAACAACAGAAGACGTAATAGATCGGTTAATGCTCAAAGAATTGATTGAGAAATTGCCAGAGAGAGATAAGAAAATAATAATGCTTCGTTATTTCAGAGATAAAACACAAGGCGAAGTTGCTATTGAACTTAATGTAAGTCAAGTACAAATATCAAGACTTGAAAACAAGATAATTGAGAGAATGAGAGATGCTTTTAGCCATGGAGAAAACAAGCATTAACATATTACAATATCATATAATAAAATATGCCTCTCAAAATCAAAATTGAACCTATTTTCATTTTGTTAATAATTATAACTGCAAGCTGTGGTGATTATGTTTATTTAATATGTACAATATTAGCGTCTATTGCACACGAATTCGCACATATTTTTGTGGCATATAAATGTGGGTATGTGTTAAGAGATATTAAACTAAATCTCTATGGAGCTAGTCTTAGTGGATTTGAAAAAATTGATAAAAATGATGCATTCATTGTTCTGCTTGCAGGCCCATTTTTAAATATTATCATGTCGCTTATTATAGTATCTATCTGGTGGTTTTTCCAAGGCACATATTCAACTACATTCCCGTTTTTTTATGCAAATATAGTATTGGCATTTTTTAATCTGTTGCCTGTATATCCTCTAGATGGTGGACGACTAATTACTTGTTTGAAACCGAGAAGCAAAAAAACAAAAACAGTTTTAAAAATTTTTGGTATAGTGACAGGGACATTGTTGTTTTTAACTTATATTATAAGCATGTTCAGTGATGAAAATTTAAACTTGCTTTTAATGGCCTCTTTTGTTTTAATTGCTGTTTTTAACAAATCTGAGGAAGATAGTTTTGAGCATATAACCTCTATTCATACTAACAAATCTAAAAAATGTCCAATTGAAATCAAAAAATTTAGAGTTTCACATGAATTGGCTTTATTGAAACTGCTTAAATTTATGAAACTAGCATATATCTCAATTTTCATTGTTGTGAATCAAGATGAGAAGGTGATAGTTACTATAGAGGAAAGGGAAGTAGTTGAATTATGCATAAAATACGGAGCACAGGCACAAATTAAAAGCATATTTTCAAACATTCAGAGAACAAAAAACTCATTAAATTTTTATCCTGGTCTGTAGGCGCAATTCAAAGAGGGATTTTTACATCAAAAGCAGACAATATCCTCTCTTGCTTGCTATCTATTTCAGTAATAGCACTGCCAAAGTCATTAGTGAATTCAAATTGCATTATTGGTTCTAAAGCTGACAACAAATTTTCCTCAGACAAATTTTTTAGATTAACATCTGATCGTTTGACATTTCGAATTTTGTTTAAAATTATTAGTGCTAAAAAATAAATTACTAATTTAGACTCGAGAGGTGTATTCAAATTGTTAATTTGAGCGTCAATGGTTTTTTTCTTTTGAAAATTAGCAAAATGGGTTTGCATAAATGTTCTATCACGACATATATTTAGCGCATCTATAGCATTTAATTTTGTGTTGGTTAATATGCATGAAAACCCAACCATACCAGGATTTCTTTTCTCAATAGCTTTCTTTTTGAGAGACACTTTCTTTTTTCGGTTTTTAGGTGTTTCACGTATGGTTAGATAGTTAGAATATTTATCGATGATCTCTTGAGAAGCATTTCCTTTTTCAATAGCAATTTTAATTTTTTCGAGTTTCATTTTAAATTCATAAGATTCTAAGGCCTTTTCGCTTTCGTTATTATAGATATGTAGATGACACTTTATTTCATTCCAATTATGTTTAAAGCTGTTCATGAAAATTAGCTCATTTTCTATCTGATGCTGGTATGCAACATTTGTTAAACTTATCTTATGTTTTTGTACTATACTAGTCAAATAATCATCTAAATTATTGATCTGCAATATGAATTTGTAACCTGATTTGCATAAGTCCTCATAGCAATTGTTGTTATAGAATCTATCGTCTAGAATGTATGTCATTTGTGACTTATTAAAGAGGACTGTTTCTAGTATTTTGTTTAAAGAAGGATTGTGTGGTATTTGTGGCAGTATGTCAAACCTGAGCGGGAGATAATTTTCAATTCCATATGTTATTGCTAGATTAATGTGAGATCGCACATCATTTATAGCAGCTTCTTCAAAATTCTCCATGCTAGCGGATTTCTGTTTTAAGGTTATGAAAAAGCAATAACAATTGCGCTCACCTAGGAATAGTTCATTCCAGGCTTGTAGGAATTCATTTCGCATTTTCCGATCTACGCTTGCTACAAATTCAATCGTTTGTTTGGTAGTCATAATGCTATTCAATGGATGGTGATAATGCTCACTCCAATATTCGCATTCGGGTAGAATTTCTTTTTGCATAGCAACAAAATAAACAAGACTTAATATATGTTGCCATTTATCTGGACCTGCAGCAACTTTTACCAACCAATCAAGCTTTAAATCACTAACAATTTTATCAATAACTAGCGAAGGGCCAACGATTAGTGATCTTGAAATTCTAGATTCAAATTCACTAATTGTAGATGAATTAGAATCTAGATTGGTATTATTTAGCAGAAAAATTCTACCAGTTGATTGATCTATTCGTCCCAAGCAAGTTTGGTTAGCTATTGACTGGTGAGTTTTTGTATCGAAATAACTCTCGCATGAATATATATATATAATACCAGTTTGTTTGCTTATGCGTAGTATCTTGTATATCATAGGACCTCATTCTAAAAACGAATATCACTATTCATATGTTAATTAAAGCAGAGCAGGTTATTATTGTCAAATAAATAGTGCAAAAATTAATAACATCAGCAGATATGTCATGCAATGTGTCATAAAATTTGAAATTTTTTAACTGCTATGGCGCTACACATCGTCCTAAAGATTTGAATTTAACTTTTGGCTTGTTCTAATATGATGAATAAGATGTTTCGTTTGACATGCAAACTATTATCTGATATACTAAATTACATGTTTTATTTATGATATTAATTAATAAAATCTAATGAGTAAATTTAGCACAGTTTAGCAAATTTCTTAAAAACATTGCGGCAACTTACTGTTTTGTGCTGATTTTATTTGCAAAATTTTGTTTAGACTCAGCGCCTAGATTTTAAATGTCTAAACGAAATGCTTATTAATTATAATTAGTGGATTTAAAGTTAGAGTTGTTATATAATAATTTAAAAAGTTATGTTATGCTTGTTGTGGATTTAATCAGTATGAGTAACATGACTTTTTATTGCTTTCAAAGTTAAGCAAGCGTAGATGTTATTTATATTAAAGGAATTCACTTTCTGAAACTAGAAGTATTAATGAAGTAAAGCATATTATGTTAAATAAGGAGAAAATGTGAACATTCAAATTAAGTTTGTGAAAAATAAAAGTATTAATGATTCGACATTTTATAGTATTTTTGGTTTTTTAGTGCATTTAATGTAAAGAATGTGCATTTTATGTGAAAATACTTGCAATTAATTCAAAAATATAGTAAAATAAATGATATGAAGATTGACCAATCAATGTACATGTATCTTAAAGAGGGATGTACAGATCCATTGTCAACAAAATTAATCTATTTTAACAGGACTTTTACTGCCCAAGAGATGTTTTACGAAATTAAAAGGGTGGCTAGTTACTTATTGTCATTAGGAGTAGAACCTGGAGATGTTGTTTCAATAGCTCTGCCAAACATGCCCGAAGCTATTTTTTCGTTATATGGAATAAATGCTGTCAATGCGGTTGCGAATTTAATTCATCCTCAAATTACAGTTGCTGGACTTAAGAAGTTAATGAAGTCTACTAGGTCAAAAGTAATTTTTATTTATGATAAGTTGTATGATCAAGTAAAAGAAATAAAGTGTTTTACAAACATGAACTGTATAGTTTGTAGTGTTTCAACCCGGATGAAGTCTTTGTATAAATGCATAGTGTATTTTACAGAGCCCAAATTGCGTAAAATTTTTAGGTATGATGACATGCCCACGGATTTTGTTTTTGAACCACAGGAGGGGCGTGCGGACTTGCCTGCTGCATATATTCATAGTGGAGGCACTACGGGTTCACCAAAAACAGTTGTATTATCAAATGGAGCATTAAATTCTCTGTCGAATGACATAATAGATTCCCTTTATCCTGATCCGAATAATTTATATAAACCTACAGATTGCATGTTAATGTGCCTTCCTATATTTCATGGTTTTGGTTTGGGTGTTTGTGTTCACACATTGCTACCGCGCGCGCACCTTGTATTACTGCCCTTATTTAGAGCGAGTATGGCCATTAAGGCGATGAAAAAATACAAAATAAGTCATATGGCTGGTGTTCCCGCTATGTATCGGATGATACTAGACAACCGAAAATTTAAAGGGGATTTTAGCAGTTTAAGTCATGTTTTTTGTGGTGCTGATAAACTCCCAGTCGATTTAAAGACACGTTTTGATAATAAACTTCGTGAACTTGGAAGTTCAGCTGAATTGTTAGAAGGTTATGGATTGACTGAAACAACCACAGTTTTTTCATTAAATAGACCGGGGATGACTAAACCTAAATCACAAGGACAACCGTTGATTGGCAATGAAGTTGCTGTGTTCGATTTAGAGGGACAGCCTCTTCCTATAGGCGAGAGCGGTGAATTGTACCTTAAAGCTAAAGCAGTGATGACGGAATATTTGAATGATCGTGAATCTACAAAACTAGCCATCGTAAATATTGATGGAAACCAATGGCTTAAAACGGGTGATTTTGGTTATATAGATGAAGATAAGCATATTTATTTTAAAGACAGAATAAAGAGATCCATTAAAATAGCAGCTGTTAATGTATTTCCAGCAGAAGTAGAAGAACTTGTTACCGAAATGGAGGAAATTGATGAGTGTTGTGTTGCCCGCACGGAAACTGAAGGAAAACCACACACATTGCTTTTTGTTGTATTAAAAGAAGGATTTGAATTAAATTCAAGATTGCAGAAGAAAATCAAAACTACGATAGCTGATAATCTTATGCATTATGCCGTACCAAAGAATATAATTGAAAAGGAAAGTCTCTATCATACAGCGATTGGAAAAGTTGATTATGTTAAGTATGAAAAAGAATTGAAAAATAGTGCTGCAAAATGAGTTTTGTAGCTAATGTGAGCCTTAACTCTGATGAAACTAAACTAAAGTTCAAATTAAAAAAATAGTGAAGATTGTGAAAGTACTAAACTAAGTTTAGATAAATTGATCGCAAATGTAGGTTTGTCAAGCGTTTTGCAGCATGTTTGTAGTCCACATAATGTCATTATAAATTAATTATCTGTTGCACCAAGTGCCTTTAATATTTGCTTTTGTTCCGCAGTTAGGGCTTAAAAAAACGCAATTCTTCAGGCATATTAGTTGCTTTAGCATTGGATAATTCACTTATCACATTTTTAAGTGAGATGTCTATCCGGTTAAATATATTTTTAGTTGGAAGAGCATAATTGACATTATTGTAGATGCTGAGCGCAGTGAAAAACAACTTTCCAACTAAAATTATTGGATTTTGTGTTCCTTACTTTTAAATTTTTTGGTTTTTAAAACACTTCTGATAGTTTTATCACCAATCCATTCGCAATTTAAATTGAATGTTTTGAATTGTTCTAACCTAAAATCCCGTTTTGTAACAAGGTCAAATTTTCACATCAAATGCACCCAAAATTTCTCTTTGTTTAGCGCCTATTTCTGTTGTCACACTACCATAATGCCCTTTATATTTTGTAA
>JAIRKT010000061.1 GCA_031259965.1 Christensenellaceae bacterium
AGTATGGCGTATCCTTATCGGGGTCACTGCTGTAATCGGCATTCACTGAGGATGACTTTGATTTGTGGCCTCATAAACTATGACAGGCGGGTTTAGAGGGTTCTTAAACAAGTCTATTGATTGATAAAACAACTGTATTAAAATTAAAAGAGTATTTGACTGAAATATCAATTTCCATAGACAGCTATAGTGCTAGTATGCATGAGAAAATGCGAGGATCTAGGGGATGTTTTAATAAAACGGTGGATGCTATAAAACTTCTACGTAATGAGCACTTTGATGTCCATACTACTACGGTGGTTAACAAAAATTTTATTAACCACATTCCAGCAATGGTTCACTTTCTAAGTAAGATAGGTGTTACTTCTATAGCGTTTATTGGTTTAATTCCTCTTGACACAGGCGAGAATGAACTTCTTGATGAGGTTGTTCAGAATAAAATTAAAACCATATTACAAAATGTTCGTAATGATTACCCAGATATACAAATTAATACCAAACAACTGATTGCAAATCAAATCTCTACTTGTTGCGCCGGGGAATACGTTTTTGGATTAGATATAAAAGGAGATATAAGTAATTGCTTGCTAACTCGACCAAGAGGGGATAATTTGATCTCAACAGATAAGTTTGGATTTTGTCCGGGAAGTTCGTACTTGACCAGCAAAAAAATGAAGGTACAGAAAAACGATGCTTCTTCATAATGCTCTAATACTGGCAAAATATATATATTCGTTCAGTGTCGTAGCGCTACCATTGAAGTGCTATTGAGAATTAAGGGGGGTGAATCAATGTTAAAGGAATTGGATCTACATATAACAAATAGATGCACATCTTCCTGCCTGTATTGTTGTTTTGAGTCTAATCGTTTAAAATTAAATGAATTTTCTTATAGTCAAATTTGTAAAATTTTGAAAGAAGCAAACGGTCTTGGTTGTACGGATGTTCATATTACAGGTGGTGAACCCCTTATCAGGGAAGATATTTTAGATATTGTTGCTTTTGCCAACTCTTTAGATTTTCATATACGAATGCAGACGAATGGCTCTTTGCTCTCCAAGAAGATGGCAATCGCTCTGTACGATGCCGGACTCAAATCAATAATGATTAGTCTTGATTCATTCAATCAAGAAACACACGAAAAAATGCGGGGGCAAGGTACATTTCTTAGCACTTTATTAGCAATTCGCATTGCCCTTGAGGCAAAATTAAATGTTCGAATTAATTCAGTTTTAACAAAGGTTAATAAATCTGAAATATTTGATACAATAGAATTCGTTAGAAAATTAGGAATAAAAAATTATTCAGCTTTTTATTTTAGTCCAATAGGTAGTGGGCGTAGTATAAGTAATGAGTGGATTCCACCTGAAGAATATCTTCAATTCTGGAACGGACTACAAAAACTTATTAAAAACAGTTACAATCTTCACGATATGAATATTATTATAGAAAAAGGTTATGCGAATTGGGTTGAGGCAAAAAAAATTGATGTAAGCAATTTTACAGGTTGTGGCGGTGGTTGCTTAAATACATATAACAATAAGGATTATATAATTATTAGATGTGATGGAAATATGTATCCTTGCATAATGGCACTTGAGCATTCTCCTCTCGGAAATATTAATTTAAATTCTCTATCAAATATTTATGCTAACTCGGAAATATGGGAAACGTTAACATTGACTGGGGCAAGTGAATGTGGAATATGCCAAAATAAAATAATTTGTGGAGAGGGATGTAGATATTATCCTCACTTGATAAATAAAAGCAGTGAACATGATGATAGATGTATTGTTAATAGAGTTGTACCGCTATGTCCAATAATGAAATATAATTCACTAAATAATAGTTTAGGTGGTTCATCAGACGATGTGATGGTTGAGAATGAGGAAAATAAGTATGACAAATGAGACATGGACTTGGGATAAGTCATATGATATATATTGGGGGATACCTTCAAAAGACACTTTTTATTATTTGTATACTTGGAAACGAAACGGAATGGAAAAAATATTAGATGTTGGAGCAGGAAATGGGAGGCATTCTTTTTTATTTGCAGAGAATGGATTCGATGTTACTGCGTTTGACAACTCAAGAACAGGTCTTGAGTTTATAAAAAATAAAATAAAAGTATCAAAAGAATTGAAATTCACTACAGTACAGGGTGATATGCATGAAATGCCATTTTTAGAGAATAGTTTTGATGCTATGATTGCGTATCATACAATTTACCACACGGATTTAAAGGGGATAAATAAAATCATTCAAGAGATTGAAAGAGTTATTAAACATAATGGAGAGGTGTTTTTAACTTTATTATCAAAAGAAGATGATTTTTATAAAAGTGAGTTTTTAAATCAATCCTCAAAGAATACTATTATAAAGATAGAAGAAGGGATGAAGATCCCACATTTATTCCTTGATAAAGACGAAATATTTGACTTATTTTCACGTTTTCAAATAATAGAAATAAGACACATTTATGAATAGACTTGTTTAAGAACCCTCTAAACCCGCCTGTCATAGTTTATGAGGCCACAAATCAAAGTCATCCTCAGTGAATGCCGATTACAGCAGTGACCCCGATAAGGATACGCCATACTCT
>JAIRKT010000025.1 GCA_031259965.1 Christensenellaceae bacterium
ACTATACAAAATTCACCATACAAACATAAAACACAATCGGTTATATACAATGAAAAGGGACTAGACAATATTAAAGAGTATATAGAAAAATATTCATTTGAGATTGATTTTAAATTAAACGAGAGTTGGGTTATTCAAAATTCAATAGGACAGACTATAATAAAAAAAATGAATGCAAAGGGGACACCACTATCTGAATGGAATATAAATACAAACCGTGGCGTTACGACTGGTTGTAATGAAGCGTTTATAATAGATGAGGAGAAAAGGCGTGAACTTATTTTAAATGATCCAAAATCTGAGGAAATAATAAAACCCATTTTAAGAGGGAGAGATTTTAATAGTATAGGCTATCAGTGGGGTGGTTTGTATTTACTTGCACTCTATCCTGCAATGCATTATAACATAGATGATTATCCTGCAATAAAGCAGCATTTATTGGATTTTGGATATGACAAATTAAAACAAACTGGTGAACCTGGATCGCGGAAGAAGACATTAAACAAATGGTTTGAGCTCTCAGATTCAACAGCATTTTGGGAGGATTTTTATAAATCCAAAATAATATACAGAAAATTATCTCAACATATGGATGCAATAATTGATGATAAGAAATATATAGTTAATGATGCATGTTATATTGTAACAGGTGATTATCTTCATTTTCTTTGTTCCTTTTTTAATTCTAAAATATTTAAATTAATAGTTCAAAGTGTTAACATGATAGGAGGAACTAAGGGTCGCGATTTTATTAAAAACATAAAAGCAGTTAAACCAGAGGGTGAGGACCGAGCGTTTAGTGATGAGGAATTTTATAAACTATATAATCTAACAGACGAGGAAATTGAGTATGTGTCATCGCTTTGAATGATTTTGTATGTAAGTTTTTCTGTGCAGTTAACACAAACATACAAATTGCTACAGAATTATTATGACAAACACTGCAGAACAATTCGAAATGTTTGTACAAAAGGATATTATTAGAATATGACAAAGTAGATCTGCTATGAATTTCGAATACTAGGAAATTAATTTAGCCTACTAGTAATAAGATAATTGAAAATTGCACATTTGATTGAGGTTTCAATATGACAATTGAAAACGCAAAAGAAGTATTATCTAGTGAATATAACAAGAATAATTTAAAATATCTGTATGAGGATTTATTGTTTTCAGATTACACAGAATTCATTGCAATGTATTCTATTCTTCAGATTCATTTGAGAATGTGCTGCAAATTGGAAAATCTAAACTGTGTGATATTAAATTCTTTGAGGTTTTGCTAACTCATAATAATAAAAGCTGCCAAGTTAATATGGCTCAAGAAATGGAGTGGCTAATTACCGTGACATACCTCGCAAAAGTTTTCAAGTATTTTTCAAAAACTTGAATTAGAGCGGTTGATTCATTTGGCAAAAAGTGCTATAATATTTAATGTATTGTTAAGCGAGACTGTTAAAATGACATTCAGTGAAAAAGTTGTTGATTTATGAGGAAGGTTGCAAATAACGCAGATGCAACTTGCGGAGCTACTCGAGGTTTCGTTTACAACCGTTAATCGTTGGGAAAATGGCCACCATGACGCTACGATTTTGGTTCGATGGAGGTTTGATGACCTTTATGAACAACACGGCATAATATTCCACGATAAATGTGAGAGGTAACGTGTATGACCAAATTGTTTAATGGGAAGCCCATAAGAGCGGAATACAGCGCGGAGCGGAGAGAATGGCTTTTCTCTGTTGTTGATGCTTGCGGCATTTTGTCGGAAAGCGATAATCCGCGCCGTTATTGGAGCGACCTAAAAAGACATGTTGCAAACGAAGCAAATGAGTTGTACGCAAAAATCGTACAACTGAAAATGACTTCTACTGCGGATGGCAAAAAATACAATTCGGACGTACTGACGGCAAGCGATCTAATCAAACTCTGTAAGCGAATTAAATCGCCGCACCTTGATGCGTTTATCGAATGGCTAGGCTCATATAGCGGGTCAAGCCGGAATTTTGTCTTGAAACATAAGAATATAGATGTTTTAGAGTTAGAACTCGACACTACTGGGAGTATTTCGACATTTGGAACGCTACTAAACGAGGAACATTTGCCCGTGGGCACTATAGGGAAGGAGGGCGTTGATTACGACTCTATCCGAGAGTGGTGGAAAAGCAGAGCCATACCCGCAAGCCGCGACGGCATACGCGATTTACTTGACCCGCTCGACATATCATTCCCGCAACAATTACTCGACAAGAGCTTCGGACTTAGTCTGTCGGACCAATACTGGATTTGCCCGCAAAATGCCGAATTGAAATGGGCTGACGTAAACTTTTTTTACAATGCGTTTTCCGAGGACGTAGGCAACCTGTTGTTTGGAAAATTAGACTGGGATGGCTTAGACACAAGCGCGATAAGCCTTGTTTCGCCCGATAACACATCTGACGGCGTGCTAAAAAAGAAGTGGAAAATAATAAACGGCAAGCGGTATCTAATTAAAGGCGGGAGCAGCTTGAACAATCAAGAGGTTGCTAATGAGGTGTTATCGTCGCGCATTTGCAAGCGGCTCGGTATACCGTTTGTGAACTACGAGGTTATGGAATTTGACGACAAAAAATACAGCGTGTGTGAGGACTTTATAACTAGCGACACAGAGCTTGTCACAGCGTGGCACATAAAGCAACTGATCAAAAAAGACAATAATACGTCCGATTATGACAGCATAATCGCCAAAGCAGAGGAGTTCGGCATAAAGGACGTGCGGCGACGAATCGATATGATGATTGCGCTCGACTTCATAATCGTAAATACCGACAGACATTATAACAATTTTGGATTCATACGCGATGCAAACACGCTCGAATGGCTATCGGTCGCGCCAATATACGACAGCGGCTCGTCTATGTGGTGCAGAGTGGCAGACGACACAATCAGAGCGGCGGACATATCTATCGCAAGCAAGCCTTTCAGAAGTAAGCACATAAAGCAAATCGAACTCGTCAAAGACTTTTCGTGGCTTAACCTCGATGCGCTCGATGGCATAGAAAAGGAATTCGCCAAGATATTGAAAGAGGTTTGCGGCGACGGCCAAAGCGTGAAAATTCGGAACGACAGGCTTTGCTACGCGCTTTCGGCAAGGATAAAATTATTAAAAGGCATAGTGGATAAACGCAACAAGACGGAGGGTGAGCAATGACACCGGAAATAATGGCGAGAATTGAAATAGATAAAAAACTGCAAGAGGCAGGTTATGTCTTGCAGGATATGAATGCATTAAACCCTAACGCTTCTTTGGGTGTTGCCGTTCGTGAGTTTCAAACAGAGAGCGGACCCGTCGACTACCTCATTTTTATTGGCGGCAAAGCCGTCGGCGTTATCGAAGCCAAGTCGGACGATAAAGGCGAGGTGCTTCTAACCGTTTCCGAGCAGGCAAATCGGTACATAAAAAGCGGGTTGAAGTACGACAGGACACAAACGGCAAATCTTCGTTTTGCTTACGTCGCTACAGGCGTTCGCACTTGTTTTTATGATTACAACGACGATGCGAGAACAAGAGAAGTTTTCACATTTCACAGACCGGAAAAGCTTGCCGAGCTGTTAAAAGACGCATTGTCCATTCGAAAAAGAATGAAAGATTTCCCTGAGTTGGACGTGTCAAATTTTAGAGATTGTCAGGTAAAAGCGATTCTGAATCTTGAAAAATCGTTTGGCGAAAATCGTCCAAGAGCCTTAATTCAAATGGCGACGGGCGCGGGCAAGACGTACACGGCAATATCCTCCGTGTATCGGCTTTTGAAGTTTGCAAAAGTCAAAAGGGTCTTATTTCTTGTCGATACCAAGAACCTCGGCGAGCAGGCGGAACAGGAGTTTAGAGCGTATAAGCCAAACGACGATACCCGTTCTTTTACCGATTTATATAACGTCCGCAGATTAAATTCGTCCGATATTCCTCAGGACGCGAATATCTGCATAAGTACGATACAAAGAATGTATTCGATACTAAAAGGCGAGGAGTTAGACGAGGGAAATGAAACCATTTCGCTTTACGAGCAAGGCGGAGCGATTTCCAACCAAAAGCAAAAAGAAGTTGTGTACAACGCAAAATGCCCGATTGAGTTTTTCGACGCAATCGTTATCGACGAGTGCCACAGGTCGATTTATAACCTTTGGAAGCAGGTGTTAGACTATTTCGACGCGTTTTTAATCGGCTTAACCGCAACGCCCGACAAAAGAACTTTCGGCTTTTTTAACGAAAATATTGTCAGCGAATACACGCACGAGCAAGCGGTAATCGACGGTGTAAACGTCGGCAGACAGGGCACATACATCATCGAAACCGAAATTACGGCAAATGGCGGAACGGTACTTAAAGGCATTGTTGAAAAGCGTGAAAGATTGTCGCGACGTCGCCGTTGGGAACAGCAAGACGAAGATAAAGAATACAAGCCGAACGAACTTGACGAAAAAGTAGTCAACTTGTCGCAGATACGGAATATCGTTAAAGCTTATAAGGAGTCGCTTTTTACGGAATTGTTCCCGAATAGAAAAGAAGTGCCGAAAACTTTAATATTCGCTAAAACTGATAGCCATGCCGACGACATTATAACGATTGTGCGCGAGGAATTCGGAGAGAACGATGAGTTCTGCAAAAAGGTTACATACAACGCCGAAAATCCGCAAGGCGTACTCGGCGACTTCCGCAATTCATATAATCCACGCATAGCCATTACGGTCGATATGATAGCGACAGGCACGGACGTTAAACCAATAGAGTGTTTGATTTTTATGCGCGACGTTCGTAGCAAAAACTACTTTGAGCAAATGCTCGGACGCGCCACGAGAACGCTCGGCGCGGACGCGTTACGCCAAGTTTCACCGTCGGCAGTCGAGGCAAAAACTGGCTTTATTGTTGTGGATGCAGTCGGAGTAACGAAATCTCAAAAAACGACTTCGCGGCAGTTAGAGCGCAAACCGACTGAATCCTTATATAACCTGATGATGAGCGTTGTTTTGGGCGAAACCGGTGTGGACACGCTTACCACGCTTGCATATCGGTTGCTGCTTTTGGAGCGCATTCTCACCAATAAAGAAAAACAGCAACTCGCAAAAATAGTGGACGAGCCGCTTAATAAGATTGCCGGAAACCTACTTAATGCTTTCGACGAGGATATTATTACCGATACGGCAAGAGCAAAATTCGCGTTGTCTGCGGAGCAAGAGCCAACCGAGGAGCAAAAGAAACAGACTCAATGCAAATTGATCGCGGAGGCAACCGCGCCGATATTCAAGCCAGAGTTTAGAGATTTCGTTTTGAACGCGAGAAAGATGCACGACCAAATATTAGACCCGACGCTCGACAAGGTCATAACAAAGGGTTTCGAGGATGATTTACTCGAAAACGCCGAAAAAATCATTGCCACGTTCCACGATTTCATAGAGTCGCACAAGGACGATATAACCGCGCTATCAATTATTTATAGCCAAAGCTACAAGACAAGACATTTGACCTATCAAATGATTGAGAATTTATACGACGCTTTGAATAGAGCCCCGTATTCGCTCACGCAGGAAAAGCTGTGGCGGGCATACGGCGTTAAATTTATCGACAAGGTTAAAAAACGCGTAGAGGATAAGCTCGCGGACATTGTGTCGCTCGTTCGCTTTGAGCTCGGACAAACCAGCGAATTGAATTTATTTTCCGCCATGGTTGAGCTAAACTTTAAAAATTGGATGTTTGCCAAACAATCGGGTAGTATCAAATTTACCAGCGAGCAAAAGGAATGGCTTTGTATGATACGCGATCACATAGCGACAAGCGTTTATGTCGAGGAAAAGGATTTAGATTACGTTCCCTTTGGCACAAAAGGCGGACTTGCCAAATACTACGAGTTATTCGGGAACAAATACCTTGATATACTAAACGAAATAAACTATGCGTTAACGGCGTAATGTAAAGAGGAGTTACACAAAAATGGCGAACACGGTTATCGGAAATAAAATATGGTCTATGGCATGCGTTCTTAGGGATGAAGGCGTAGATGCACGCGAATACTTGGAGCAAATTACTTATTTGCTGTTTTTGAAAATGGCTGACGAATACTCGAGGCCGCCGTTTTTGCGCAACTTAGGATTGCCCACGGGGTGCGATTGGGAAACGCTAAAAAGTAAGAGCGGCGCTGAGTTAGGTTCTACCTATAAAACGATATTAGAAACGCTTAGCGGGCAAAAGGGAATGCTCGGCGAGATATACGGCGGAGCAAGGACTGCAATTGAAAAACCCGCTATTTTGGCGCGGGTTATAGGGATGATTGACAGCGAAAAATGGACGGCTCTTTCGCAAGACGTTAAAGGCGACATATATGAGGATTTGCTTGCGAAAACGACGAGTGACGGCGGGGCGGGTGCGGGGCAGTATTTCACACCTCGTGCGCTTATCAATTCGATTGTTGCTTGCGTTCAGCCAAAGCCGGATTGCGCGGTAAGCGACCCGTGTTGCGGCTCGGGCGGCTTCCTTCTCGCGGCAAAAACATTTATCGAAAACAATTTTATGTTGGATAGAAATCAGAAAGAAAAATTAAAATTCCGCACATTCACAGGGGGTGAAATCGATAGGAAAGTATACAAGACGTGCCTTATGAATTTGTTTTTACACGGCATAAGCGATCTCGACAGAGTGCCTCCGATTGTGCGAAAGGACTCGCTTCTCACCGAGCCGAGCGACAGCGATAAAGTAGAATATGTCCTCACAAATCCGCCGTTCGGCACAAAATCAAACTACACTTTTACGAACGAGCAAGGCGAGCAGGAACAGGAGGACACAACTTATAACCGTCAAGATTTTTGGGCGACAAGCAGTAATAAGCAGCTTAATTTTTTACAACATATAAATTCGATGCTTAAAATAGGCGGAACGGCGGCGGTTGTCTTGCCCGACAACGTGCTTGACAGCCAAGGCGCGGGTGAAATGGTAAGGCGCAAACTTCTTATGGCGGCGGATTTACATACCATACTTCGTTTGCCGACGGGCATATTTTACGCGCAGGGCGTAAAGGCAAACGTGTTGTTCTTTGAGAAGAAATCGGCAAGCCCGAGCAATCAAACGAAAGAAGTATGGATTTACGATTTGCGTTCCGATACTCATTTTACACTTAAAAAGAATCCGCTTAAAGAAAGCGACCTTGCGGATTTCATAGCGTGCTACAACCCGAAAAACCGTCACGAGAGGGATGAGACTTATGATGCGGAAACCAATCCAAACGGTAGGTGGCGCAGGTTTACTTACGACGAAATTATCGGCCGCGACAATGCAAGCCTCGACATAAAATGGATAGAGAACAAAAGCAATTTAACCGAAGTAACTCTTGCTGAACTTGTGGAGCAGATAAAGGAAAAAAGCGTAAATATTGCAAACGCCGCGCTTGCGCTCGAAAAACTGATTAGCGGGATAGAGGAGTAATCAAATGATAGATACAAAGTTACTCCGCCAAAAAATCCTCGACCTTGCGATCCGCGGAAAACTTGTTCCGCAAGATCCGACGGACGAGCCTGCGAGCGAGCTTTTGGCACGGGTTGCAACTTCGCATAAATCCCATTATGAGAAGTTGGAGGATTTGCCCGCAGGTTGGGCGGTTACACGGATTGGAGACGTGTGCAAAATATTCAACGGTAACAGCATAAACAACGGTTATAAAATCAAAAATTATACGGGCTTAAAAAACGGATATAACTTTATAGCGACAAAAGACGTCGGTTTTAATGCCGATATTGCTTATGAAAATGGCGTAAAAATACCGTTTGACATAAGCAAAGGGTTTAAGATAGCGCATAAAGGCTCGTCTTTACTTTGCATAGAGGGTGGAAGCGCGGGACGTAAAATCGGCCTTCTAACGCAGGACGTTTGCTTCGGCAACAAACTTTGCGCGTTTGAAAGCGATATTATCAACGACAAGTTTGTTTATTACTTCTTGCAAACGCCGCGATTTTTATCACTCTTTCACGAAAATAAAAACGGGCTTATCGGCGGCGTGAGTATAAACAAACTAAAAGATTTGCCTTTCTTTGTTCCACCCGAAAAAGAGCAAGTCCGAATTGTTTTACAAATTAAAAACTCTTTTCAAGTTATTGATACAATAGATCGAGAGCAAAACGGTTTAGCATCCATTGCCGCGCTAACAAAATCAAAAATACTCGACCTTGCTATGCGCGGAAAACTTGTTCCGCAAGACCCGATGGACGAGCCTGCGAGCGAGCTTTTAGCACGGGTTACAACTTCGCATAAATCCAATTATGAGAAGTTGGCTAATCCACCGTATAAACTACCAACAAGTTGGGCGTGGGTATGCCTTGAAAATGTTTGTTGGCTTGATAACGGCAACGCACATACCGGCGAGAAATTGCCGTATTTAGAGGCGTTATATTTGCGTGGCAAGAAAGAAGCCATTATCCAAGAATCTGGAATACTATTGCAAAACGGCGATAAGGTTATACTTGTTGACGGCGAAAATTCAGGCGAAGTTTTCGACATAAACGAGCGCGGTTATATGGGTAGCACTTTTCGCATATTAAAACATTCGCAAGCAATAAACATCGGATTTTTGCAGTTTTTCCTTGCTTTGCAAAAGAAAAAGCTACACGAAAACAAAACTGGCTCGGCCATTCCGCATCTCAATAAAAAGTTGTTTGCAAGTCTGCCATGCGCTTTGCCGCCGCTAAACGAGCAAATTCGAATTGTAGCCCGCATTGAGGAACTGCTTCCATTCATTGAGGAATACGACAAAAAGGAGCGGGCACTAACCTCTCTCAACATCGACTTTCCATCTGCTTTGAAGAAGTCTATCATTCAATCAGCCGTCCAAGGCAAACTGGTGGAACAAGACTCTGCCGACGAACCCGCAAGCGACCTGATTGAACGTATCCGCGAGGAGAGGCAGAAGCTCATCAAGGCAGGCAAAATCAAGCGTGACAAGAGTGCCGAGAGTGTCATTTTTAGAAGGGATAATTCTCATTATGAAAAGTTGGGCAAAATCGAGCGGTGTATTGATTATGAAATGCCGTTTAACTTGCCAGAAAGTTGGGCATGGACGCGGCTTGGAATGCTCATTCAGCTGACGTCTGGGCAGGATATGACATCCGACAAGTACAACGAAAACGGGAACGGAGTACCTTATTTAACAGGTGCAAGCAATATCGAAAACGGTGATGTTATAATAAATCGCTGGACGCCATTACCCAAATCAATCGCTACAGAGGGAGATTTGCTGATAACCTGCAAAGGGACAGTCGGAACAATGGCTTATTTAAAGTATCCTCAAGCACATATTGCACGACAGATAATGTCTATCAAGCCAACAAAAAGCCTATGTAAAGATTACATACGCTTTTTCCTCGAAACATATGTGTTTTGGCTGAAAGCCGCCGCCAGGAGCATGATACCGGGCATAGCCCGTGAGGATATCTTGCAAATTTTATTTCCTGTACCACCGCTAGCAGAACAGCATCGCATCGTAAGACAAGTAGATTCCTTACTCAAAATTTGTAGACGCCTTATTTAATAAAGGGTAAATCATACTGAATTAGGGGCTGAAACGGACGTTGCTATGAGAATTAACTCCTTTAAAACCTGTGGGATTCTAGGTCTTTAAGTGTTGTTAATTAACAATTGATGTGCTATAATTATATTAATATTTTATTATTTTGGTGATACTATGGAATTCAATAACGATCATTTTAGCATAAACATTCCCTCAGATGTACTAAAAACTAATATAGGTAAAAAGTTAGCAGCCATAAGTGAAAATCCTTCACTTCCTCAACTAGCTAAGAGGATTGATAAAGTGCTTTTTAGTAGAAAAGATCCTTCAAAAGGCGGCCGCCCACGATTTAAAACTGAGACGATGCTCAAAATATTAATATTGAAATGGTTGTATAATTTATCTTACGTAAATGTTGTTGACCATATTAAAGTTAATTTAGCCTATCAATTTTTCATAGGAATGACTTCTGGATTTCCAGACGATCACACTGTCAATGATTTCAACACATTGTTGCGCAAACATTATGTAATAGAGGAATTATTTGAAAAGGAGCTTGGAATAATGAAAGATGATTGGAATAATGGAAGATAAGATGATGATTAAAACCGGTACAGTTATTATAGATTGTCAATAGTAGAGGTTGATAGACCTCGGGATACTAAAAAAGAATGAAGTAATTAAGTTTGGAAAAGTGCTTGGGGATGAAAATAAGCAGAAAAGCGCAAAAAGATGCAGATGCGAGGGAGGTAGTTAAACATGCCGTAGCTATTTTGGTTGTAAAAACCTACACTGGCAATAGATGCTGGAATCATATTAACAGCAAGCTCGAAAACAACACTAGCGTCAGTTCATGGTATTTGGGCATGCGATAATTTGATAGATAAAGAGGCAAAGCAGGTGTATGGCGATAGCACTGAATCCATAGCAAAGGAAATGAATAGAAATGTGATAATAGTGTTGTGATACAGAGCAGATTTTTGTGAGAATCTCACATTTGAAAAGGTTTGATATGTAGTTTCTAGTATGTGACTATATAGCCAAAAACACAAGATTACTAAAAAACGCATAGCACTAATTGGACTTGTGGTTTTGCTAGAAATAAATCAAAAAGGCCGGTATTTTATTCCGTTTCAATGATAAAAATTTCTATGTTTAGAGAGGGCTTGTTGTAAAAATACTTTTGGCGATATAATCACATATTTGCATCACGTAATATTTTTTCAAGTTTGAATTTTGTTTCTTTAGGGTATTGTACATAATGCACAGAAACCTTTTGAAAAGTGGCAGTAGATTTTAAATGAAAAGTTATTTTGCCGTAAGGAGGTTGTTTTTTTCCTCTTTTATGGTAGAACATTCCACTTGGAAATAAGTAAGAAATATTATTGATATCGCTAAAATTTATAGTTATAGTTGAGGCTTCGATATTGTACAAAACAAATTGATTTTCGCTGCGAGATATGGTTGGATTAAAATTTGTTTTATTTAAGCGTTTCTCTTTATATTTCTTTAGACTGTACAAAAACAATAAGGCAAGCAAAAGTTCATAAATAAGCTCTACAAAAATTATAACAACTATGATTGGTTGTTTGATGTCGTTTAGGAAGAGCACAGTTAATGTTATTAAAATCGAAATTATAATAGGTGCTATTATAATTCCAACCAAATCCTCATTTGGATTAGGGCGCATTCTAAACGAAACAATATAATCTTTTGATTCCATTTGAAACTCTCCTTCAATCGTGAGATTAACAATACTGATGCATTGTAAATTTGACAATGTGATGTTATAAACTAAATGAAAAAATGTAAGTCTAAATTAAAAACAAACAACATAAGCAGCGCAAGCAACTTTGTGATTGATATAAATAGTTAACATTAAAGCAGTGAACAATGGGTGGTTTGGGGCTTCTAATAGTAACGCATGTAACATTATACCATAAAATACCATACAAACAAAAGAGTTTGGTTATTAGAATTTGCCAAAAAGATTTAAGTTCGCTATATAGCTAAAAGCAAAAAGCAGTTATATGATTTTAAGTAGATTGCAGCATGGATATATAATAGTTGACAAGCAATTTATAATGTGTTAAGATTGTAATTACTAATTGAGCCTATAGTTAGAGTGAATCGAATAATTAATTTTGAAAATGTTGAATGAATTTAGGGGGACTTCATCTTTGACACAAGAAATTTCCTAAATGCTTTACACAAAACTAAGATAGTATAAAACTAAAATTTCAAGATGTTTGTGCTTTAATTGTATGAATTTTGAAAAAGGTGCTACTATATAGAGTTGTGTAGTTATTAGTCTGCAAGGTAAAAACACTTAAAAAAGAAATAAATAGTTGAAATGATTCAACTGAGGGTTGGTGGATTAAAAATGTGAGGCCCAGAATTAAATTTGCTCGCATGTTTGTGAGTTGAAAGATAGGAATTTTTATAAATATAGAGTTTAATCGATACATCTAAAGAGTATTGTAGAAGGTGATATACCATTTTATGTGATTGTCAATTAAATTGATAATTGCAAACGCATATTAATATTTGCTAATTGTGCAAAGAGATGAGACATGAGTAAAGCTAAAGTTGTAGTAGGAATGAGTGGAGGTGTTGACAGCTCGGTTGTTGCACTCCTTTTAAAAAATGCAGGTTACGATGTAATTGGTTTGTTTATGCATAATTGGCATGAGACAAGCGACCAGGGCACATGCAGCGCAGAAGAGGATTATAGTGATGTAAGAAGGGTTGCGAACATATTGTCTATTCCATATTATACAGTGGATTTAAGTAAACAATATTCAGAGCGTGTTTTTAAACTTTTTATAGATGAATATAAACAGGGGCGTACGCCAAACCCTGATGTTCTATGTAACAGAGAAATAAAATTTGGTCAATTTAAAGATTATGCAACAAAAATAGATGCAGAATATATAGCAACAGGACATTATGCAGGAATAACCGATGATCAGGATGGCATACATTTAACAAGGGCTCGTGATGAAAATAAAGATCAAACATATTTTTTAAACCAAGTTGAAACTAGCCAATTTAAGAATGTAATTTTTCCACTATCAAATTTAACCAAAAGCGAAGTAAGAGAAATAGCTAAAGTTAATGGATTATCGACAGCAGAAAAAAAAGACAGTACTGGCATATGTTTTATAGGGGAGAGGAATTTTAGAAAATTCCTAGCAAATTATATTCCAATGCAAGAAGGAGAGATTAGAGACCTTGATGGTAAGTATTTAGGACGCCATAGTGGAGTTTTTAATTATACAATAGGGCAAAGAAAAGGTTTCGGAATAGGTGGCGGTGGAAATGGTCTGCCTTATTTTGTAATAAAAAAGGATGTTAAAAACAATATTTTATATGTAAATCAAGGCGAATGTGATTTATTATACACTAAGGAATTAATAGCCAACAATTTTAATTATATAAATGCAACATTAAGTGGAGGAGAAAGTGTTCTTGTAAGGACGAGACATAGGCAGAAACTAACTAAGGCCTTTGTATATCCTAATGAAGCAAGTAATTCTGTAAAGATAGTGTTTGAGGAGAAGGTTCGTGCTATCACACCAGGACAATATGCAGTTGTATACAAAGACAAAATTTGCGTAGGTGGTGGAGTTATCGAATGATTAGATATACTCCACTTTCTTGTGTAATAGATAATAGTTTGATGAAATATTAGCGAAGGTGTTAAACCTGCATCTAAACCAAAATTGTTTCAATAGGGTATTTCTTGCACTATAATTAATTGTTGCAAACAGAAATTCCGATTAAAACTGTTATTTGAGTCTGTGTTATTTACATCTCCTCTAAATTAAAAACTATTTCACCAGAAGCGGTTTTTGAAGTCTCGTCTGACTAGATAATTATTATTATGATCTTTTGTACAAATTAACTTTTTATATATGTTTTCAGGAATAGTTAAAAGAAGTTAATTTTAATACTATCGTCTACCTCTGTCCCTTTGTGAAACTTATGGGTGGAAACGAAAATTAGGTAGTTAATTGTAAAAATTCTTGTAGGTTTTTGGAATTTTGACGCCACCTGTGCTAACCCGAATTTCCAAAATTTTTAATTTTATGATGTAATTAATTGGGGAAATATGTAATTGTTGTATATTCTACAAATTACGAATTTAGTGTAGAAAAACAGAATAACCAGCGTTTTTTGCAATTTTAATGTCATCATCAATACTTATTCCACTTGTAGTTAACATATCTCCCGTTGCAACCGCATTAGCACCCGATATAAAAAGCTTAGCGCCTTTATCAGATAAAAGACTTCGCCCACCTGCAATTCTAATCATTGAATCTGGAATGATAAATCTGAAGATTGCCACAATACGCATTACGATTTCATAATCAAGAGGTTCAACACCCATATACGGCGTGCCTGGTATTGGATTTATAATATTGACAGGAATTGATTTAACCGATAATTCTCTAAGTTCTAGTGCCATATCAATACGATCCTCCATAGTCTCTCCTATTCCGAATATTCCACCGCTACAGACTTCGAGTCCGATTTCCTGTGCCGCTTTAATTGTATTAATTTTATCATCGTAGGAGTGAGTGGTACACATGCTAGAGAAATATCGCCTTGATGTTTCTAGATTATTATGATAGCGTTTTACTCCAACCTCCTTTAATTTTTCTAATTGTACTTTGGTTAGAAGTCCATGAGATGCGCATTTGTAGATGTTACAACTGTCACCAATTTCCTTATATCTAATACAGACTAGGTCAACCTCTTCATCATTAAGTGCACGCCCAGCGGTTACAATAGAAAAACGTAGTACACCTTTAGAATAGTTGTGCTTTGCAGAATTTACGATTTCATCAACAGAGGGCATACCGAGTGGTTTAACGTGCGTATTGTAATGCTTTGACTGTGCACAAAATTTACAATTTTCAGTACAACCGCCAATTTTACCATTTATTATAGAGCACATATCGAAAATGTTTCCACAAAATTTATTGCGAATTTCATCAGCACCCTTACATAATTCTTCAAGAGGGGCATCACATAAAGAAAGAATCTCATCTTTTGTTAACATATAACCATTTAAAACCTTAGATTTTAAAATTGATACGTTAGACATATTGCAACTAGATATATTAGTTTTTTTATGGTTAAATAATATTTTTTTAAGTCTAACACAAATTAAGGCACTAACAAGGCAAGATATTACATCCCCAGGAACGGTAGGCAAAAGACCGAGTAATAATAGTCTATCTATGTTAATAGAGGAATCGGGAATATAATAATTAACTATTAAGTAATAATAAACAAGACCAAAAATGTATATTAATATTATGTTTATGATGCCAGATATGATCATGGTTTTAAAATTAGCACTTTTTAATTTATCGATAAATGTCCCTGATGCAAATGCACCCACAATAAAACCTATCAAATAACCAAATGTAGGTTTCAGAACATAACTAAAGCCACCTCCCATAGTAAAAATTGGGATTCCACACAATCCAGTTAAAACATAAATAGCTACAGGAATGGCACCTTTTTTCCCTAGTAATAAAGCTGAAATGTTAACAAAAATATATTGCAATGTAATAGGAACTACAGGTATTGGTATCTTGATAAAAGCACCAGCAGCAATTAAAGCTGCAAACAAACCATAGCGCGCGAGATCAGTAATTTTAGAATTACCATTAAATATTCGTTTCTTTGATGGGACAGAAGTTGAAATATGACTCATTAACAAATAACCTTTATAAAATAATATAATTGCAAATAGGTTGTATTTTGATTTGCATGTTAAAAGTATAACACTTAAGAAAAATTGTGTCAACTAAATTTTTGGAAATGGTTAACAAGATCGAACTTTTGAGAATTACTATTTTGTTGTATAGTGATAAAATGTTATTCCTAATATAACTAAAATTTCCAATGTGTATAACAGTGTCAACAAATTAATTATAAATATTTTTAAAATGATCGTTTAACAAATTCAATTTTAGTGATTATACTTATATCCTAGGTTTTTTTGTAACGACAAAATAGCTATTTCAAACAATTCAAAAACCTCCCTTTGTTGTTTTGTTATAGGTTTTATTATGCGTTCATTGTTTATATAAACTGAACGCCACTTTGATAGTAGTATAGTTAGTTCTTTGAGTGCCATTTTTTTGTATAAACCAGTTTTTGACATTTGTGAATGAATTGAAGATAACAAAATTAAAGATATAAAACCTACAAAGGTTTTATTTTACATTCGTTTCTGATCATGCACACGTAATCGGCCTAAATCTTTTTTTAGTCTCAAAAAAACCTTTTTTGACAACGTCTTTAGCTCTGTAGATTTCAACTGCTTTTTTTGCATTATCTGTTTCGTTGCTTATAACCTTAATTCCGTATTAATATATAGTAGACACTGTGTAGTCTAAAATTAAATTGATATATCATCAAAAAGTGGAATTTTTTAAATTTTTGTGTAAACTGTGGATTAATTCATTATTTAAGATTCTTTTTTGAAATAAGATTCTTAGAAATTTTTTGTATTTATAAATGCTGTTATAGAATTATAAATACTTTCTGGAATTTATTTTGCATGTATAAATGCTTGTTGTAATTCCAATAGCTCT
>JAIRKT010000121.1 GCA_031259965.1 Christensenellaceae bacterium
TTATCAAAAATTGTTAACAAGGCTGAAAAGTATTCATGGATAGGCGACAAACCTATTAAATTTATAGCTAGTAACACTAATTAATTAGTAGGTAATTTGACTATGATAATCTGTGATTAATAGTCTCATGTTATTAGAATAATTTATTATAAATTATTTTCAAAAAAAATCAAATTTTTATTACAAATTTATTTACACAAAAAAGTGGAGTATATCCTTTAATCAATTGCTTTTATAATGAATTTCAATCATCACTATTATAGGGTTGAATGTTTACATAGTTTCCGTTTTCGTTTTCAACATATTGCATTATAACATTTCCTCTTATCCAACTCCGGTCAGAATTACCTTCGCAAAAAAATGTGACTGTCTTATTTTCGTAATCAATTTGTGCGTCGTTCTTGCCCGTCGCTTGATAAAACTGCGCAAATTTATCAAAGGTGCAGTATATTCTTACGTTTGTATCATTTGTCCATGTGCCGGAAAAATGACTTGGAAACAAAAACGTATAAATATAAGGCTCTTTTGCATTTGAATTAATAGGCATATTAAAACTTGCGGCGCACTCACTAAGAGTGTATTGTCTGTTACTGCCATGTATATCCTCAAGATAGCTTTTATCATAAATTACAAAATAATATAAAAAACCGTTTTTTGCGGCAGTAATAAATATCTTTTTTATATTGTTGTTATCGTGTAAGCTTGCCGTATAGCCTGATTCGTTTATTGACTTGCTCATTTGTTCCATCGTTAATTCGGTGTAAAAATAGAGTAAAGTAGATTGGTTGTTTCCGATAGTATGTTCAAAAGGCAATTCATAACTGTATTCTTCATAATAGTCTTTTATTGATTTTTCTTTGCCGCCTGGATAGGGACCTAACAACATTACAGGTATAAGAATTGCGCAAAAAACCAAACCAGCGGCGATAGAAGCTGTGGCTACAATGCGTCCTGGAGACCACCTAAAACGCTTTTGTTTCTTTGCTGTTTCGTTTGCTTGTACTTCGTTTACATAGTTAGTAAGTGTGTTTTTGGCTTTTTGTTTCGCTTTATCGCTTGCCCTTATTCCATCAAAATTTTCAATATGTTTGCTTTTCAATTTTTATTCTCCTATGATTTCTTGAGCTTTTCCATTGCGCGACTTTAGACGCAGCAGTACCGCTTTTCCTTTTTTGCCTAAAATACCGCCAATTTCTTTTGCTGGATAGCCTTCGTAATAAAAAAAGTAACTGCTATTGCGGTCTTTTCGGGCAATTCTTGAAGTTCGTCAAGCATTACTGTCTGTCTTCAGTCAAAGTGTTTTGACTACATCAAGCGCCATCCTTTTTCTTTTCTTAATTGCTTTCAAAAGATGCTTACTTTTATTTATCGTTGCGCGAATTATCCATGCTTTTAAGTATTCTTCGTTATTGAAAGCGGGTTGTTTAATAAAAGATAAAAACACATCTAACATAATATCTTCGGCATACGATATATTTTGCGTTTATTGAAGGCTATTCAGACTATTGTGTCAGAGTATTCTCTTGCTACTTTATTAATGAACTTATGACTTACAAAGTTGTTCATCAAAACCTCCTTTCACTTATAAAACAACTGAAACCCTAAAAAGGTAACAAAAATATTGAAAATTTTTTTTAGATCTTTATTTTATCTAAGAATTTGCAACATGCAAATAAAACTTTTATGAAACAGAAATAAATCGACTTTTTATGCTTAATAGTACACGGCCGCACCTTTCATCATAGTTGATATAGAATCGTGGATTCTTACATCATTCATACTTGTGTCCCAACCATAATGAGCCCAATAATAATAATCACTATAAGTGTAAATGAAGCCTAAAGTAACAGTCCTATATCTTTGAGCCCCATGAATAGTTACAACGTGACTACCTGCATTGGGTATATTCCCCAATAAAGCAACCGGACGATTCTGTCCAATCAGCGAATATATATCAGCGAATGTCGGTAAAAGCATACAAGTGGCTGGAAGCGTGTTATAAGGAATACCTAGAGTTGTTGCTTTTGCTCCATGACTATAACTCCAATCTGACATAGCGGATGCTAAATCAGGCCCCCAAGTAGAATCACCCCTAGAACCTTGTATTCCCTGAACTAATGCGTTACTATAAGTTCCGCCAGGCACAAAATTACTCCACCCTTTTTGTGCATAATAATAGTATACTATAAGCGATGCCGCTACATAGCCGCAGTTCCCGTTTACGTTAAAACCTGATGTATTACGATTGGCTATTGTGCTCCAACTAGATAAAAGATTCGTCTGCCATCCCGAACTTGCATTTGTTTCATAATATTCTTCAATAGCTATCTTGCTTTCTTGTTTTAGAAGAACAGATTCTTCAACGGAGTTGAACAGGGCACTACTTTTTTCTATTAGTTCTGTTTGCGTTTCACAATCGGCAATTATTTCTTCGTCAATTACCGTATGTGAATAAACAATATCATCGCTTGCCAGCTGTAGCGATTTAATATAATATTGTGTCGGCCCGCCGTATGTTAAACCATAATATTGATTTATATATGGTGAATCACTATTTGCATTTAACTCAAGCGCTGTTGTAAGCGTATTGTCATATATAATGTATCCAGTTGGCGAGCATTCCAATAAAATATATGTATTCTCGTCAAAATCCTTTATTTCCTTTACTTCATTTACTGTTTTGCCTGAGAAATCTTCAAATTGTGCAATTAAGTCATTATATTGAGTACGCCATGTTATAACTTCTGAGGGAAGAATATTTG
>JAIRKT010000027.1 GCA_031259965.1 Christensenellaceae bacterium
GAGATTTAAGAGAAAGGGCAAATGTTATAGCAAAGCTGATTATATGATTGAAATCTCTCTGAATTTACTTTTTATGAAACTCAATAACGAGATATCTATACGTATTTAACAATACCAAAATAAATATAAAACGATACAAATTTCACGGCGAATGGAACTATATTATTCGACCAAATTTGAGTATTTAATTTATTGACGCCCCCTAAGCTTGAAGAAACGAAGACTAAAGGCTGCATATGACTTGGAATATCTCAATAAATTAATTACTTAATTTTCGTGCGTTTGCCCTGCCTAAAAATAACATGATTCAATTATTATCTACAGGGTGGAGAGTGTTAACAATATGGGATTGTGAAATTCAACAAAAAAATAATCTTGAATTTCTTGTAAAAAAGATATCTGCCTTAATAAATGAAACAATTCCATCTCTATTAAAACCTATGTCGATCAAAATTTACGAAGAAATAGAAAGTAACATTATGACGGTCGCAGAAGATGTTGTTATAAATGAGAACATACACAACAAACAATAGTGACAACACAATTAATTCCGGACAGGATTCAGTACATAATTTTTTATGATTTCAAACCTAACCATCCGATTTTTAATTTTATTTACACCTTCTGAGGATGCTAATTTATATTTTCTTATTGCTTCCTCCTCTACATTCACATTGATCTTTGTTTCCGAAGAATTCTTGAATTGATTGTATTTATAAATAAATTCACTAATTTTATTAGTGATAATATCATTAATTTCTATATTTTCTTCTGTAAAATAATTCATTAAACAAAATATTGTATATAGTTGTGTGCGTTTTTGCAAGAAAGAACGATTTGCTTCCGAATAAATTTTTTCAAATTTTCTTGTCCATTCTATTATACGGTTTTTATCTTGTTCGTATTCTGGATAATCAGAAGCATAATCTATTAATGCATTATTTATTGGTTTTTGATCTGTTTGATTTATTATGCCTTTCCGGGCAAGTAATATTAGTGTAGAATAAAATTCCTCGTCCTTCATTCTTCTAATATCCCCATAATCAAATAATTTATAATTGTTCCAAAAAGGTAATTCTGATATTTCCTTTACTAAATTAGCAAAAAATCCCCATGAAGTACTATGTCTTTTTTCTTGGGCATTCAAAGCATACTCCGTCAAATTAAGTCGGTAGAAAACATTTTTAATTTCGTCGACACCACTACTTTTTATTTGAACTATATATAATTCGTATCTCCAAATAAGAATTTTGTCTCTGTCATTCAAATCTCTAAAATACTTATCCCCGTATTTATCTCTGATATTGACATCAATCAGATGTTCTTTTGACAACTTTAGATTATTATCTATAAATTCTGTAATTGCCTTTATCCGTTGTTGTCCATCTACAATATGAGTAATTGTTTTTCCTGTGTCTGGATCGGTTTCGGCATCCCAAAAATATACTTCAGGAATTATTAGTCCTATTAATATGGTTTCAATTAATCTAACCCTATCTCTCTCAAGCCAAACACTTCTTCGTTGATAACTTGTATCAACAATTAAAGTTTCATTATTGAAATCTTTATAGATTCCTTCAATTTTACGAGCATGTCTTATGTATTGTAAACTCATTTTTATATTGATTTTTTTAATTTTTGTATTCCCAAAATGTGATAATCCTCTAAATCTTCCCAACTCCTGTAAATACGGTAATTAATAGGGTGTAGTATAGCTATTTTTTTCTGTATATCTTTATTTATCCTATCAATTCGAGAATTCCATTGAGGACGGAGTTCATCTATATTTATGAAATCCTTTTCATTTATAAATCCTCTAAATATAGATGACGTTATTCTTGCATAGTAAACCCTATCTTTAATTTTATAATATCCATGCCTTATTGTGTCCCATAATTGGTTAAACAATTTAGAAGAAATAATGGCAATATCAATATCAGAGTGATTATCAGCCTCTTCATCAAATTTTTTGAATTTTTTATATGGGGCTAAACTACAGCCTATTTTACTGCTACCTACAAGCAAAATATTATGAAATGCTACACCCATGTGTGCATTTAATATTTCTTTCAGAGTTTCTAATTGAGCAATCGCATCGTTTTCAGACAGCTGTAAATAAATACTAAAATACCAATTGTTAGATCTTAGTATATATTTAATAAGAAATTCCTTCTCTGGTAATTCTTTTATCTCCCTTTTTATTGTCTCTAATGAAAAATCCATATCTCATTCAATTTGACTTTATTGCTTTATTTAAAAGATTCTTTATTGATTTTGCAATTTCGTTAGCAAGTTTTACAGGTACGCCATTGCCTATTACTTTAAACTTCGTTGACAATGAAATATTTCCATTAATAACATACGAGTCAGGAACTGTTTGGATTCTTAAAGCCTCCCTAACCGACAACCGTCTCTTTTGTTCTGGATGCAAATGTACTTCATTATTTCCATAAGCAACTGTCGGACTATATTTATTCCGATGCAGTCTCTTAAAACTTTTCTTTGATGTATCCCCTTCTTTTATTTCATCAAATTTGGAAGATTTTGGATTAAAATATTCATTGGAATTTGGCAACATACTTAGTTTTCCTTGATCTAAAATATAGTTACCAACTTTTAATTCATTTGGGATTTTTTTCAATGTTTCTGTATCATCAATTTTATTCCACTCAAAAGCATTTTTTGCGTCTGGATATTTTTCATTTGGCCATGGGAACCAATTATATTCATCAATATATTTTTTGTTAAATACTTGATTGTATAAATTCTTCTTGACACCTAACATTATTATTCTTTCTCTATCTTGAGGTATGCCAAAATTTAAAGCATTAAGTAATTTATAATCTACGGCGTATCCATTTTTTTTCAATTGTTCTATCAATTCTATAAAAAATTCTTTGTGTTTTTTAGTTTTGACCAACCCTTTGACATTTTCAAATACAAAAAAAGAAGGTTGTAATTCACAAATGTGGTTTACATAAATCTGTGATAATTTCCCCAAATCGCCATTTCTTCCTTTATTTTTTCCTCCAACAGAAAAATCGGGACATGGTGGACCTCCAATAATTCCCCATATTTTTGAGTTGATTTTTTTAATCATATTTTTTTTATGTGAAGATATATCAATGTCGCTAATAGAATTGTTAGAGCTAATTTTCATGTCTTTGTTCAAAGTAGAACTCATCCCAGAATTGTATATTTCTGAAATCTCTATAGAAATTTCATTTGACCATACAGTTTTGAAATTCTCCAATTCAAAACCGAGATCTAAAAATCCACCACCTGAAAAGTATGATAAAATAGATATATCCATTATTTTAATACTACAATTTAATAGGACAAAGGTAATACTTTTTTTGATATCAATGAATCATGACTTGTCGCCCAAACAAAAAAAGAGACGCAAGCCTTATTTTTTGCGCCTTTCCCATAAATGGTTGTACAGGTGTGGCACGATAGCGCTTTCGATTTCGCTCCACGGACCGCGTTCGCCCTTTTCGTTCTGCCAGCAGATGGCGACGTACACCGTTTTGCCGCGTTCTTCCTCCGTAAATTCGAGGATGTGCGGCGTGCGGGTGGCCAGCACACTGCGGATGAGTGCGGAAACGTCGGCGGGCGGAGCGTCGAGCACGGCATAGGCGATGACTGCGCC